>CALMIR010000061.1 GCA_937864265.1 uncultured Saprospirales bacterium
CGGACTAAACGGTTCATTTTAAGTGTGTCCGCTAGAGTAAGGACTTTGATAAATCGGAAAGTAATTTTTTGCACATTACTAAGTTTTTTGTTTTTTTTTCACCCTATTATGCTAAAAACAAAACTAGCAGCGTTATTTTTTCGTTAGCCTACAATATCTTGCCATATCATCCTATACAACAAGGGCTAAGCAATTGAGCCGACTTTTTAACAAAAACTGAATGCTACATTTGCCATTTTTGGTTTTGCTAATTTTCAGTAAATTACCCGATTATTCAAGAAAATGATGACAGAAATGAGGAAACACGTTTTGGTTTGCCTAATATGCAATGGCCTCTGGCTCTTTTCTTTTGGCCAGGATGAAGCCATTTATCTCAACAATCCTTCTTTTGAGGGTACGCCACAAGCTAGTGCACAACCGCCAGGCTGGATTGATTGTGGTTTTCCTGAAGAATCCGCGCCTGACACGCATCCCGGCGGTCAATTTGCAGTGACAAAACCACCTTCAAATGGCAATACCTACCTCGGTATGGTTGTACGCGACAACGAGACTTGGGAGTCTGTTTCTCAGCGCCTAAGCAAACCTATGGTTGCCGGGAAATGCTATGAGTTTAGCCTTGATTTGGCGCGCTCTGAATACTATGTCAGTGGAAGCCCCAAATTTAAAGACGAAAATGTCAATTTCAAATCGGCGGTCAAGATCCGGATTTACGGCGGTTTTAGCTATTGCGATAAAAGCTTTCTGCTGGACGAAACGCCTTTGGTTATTACACATCGCTGGCTGAGGTATAACTTTAAGTTCGAACCTATTGCCAACTATACTTATATCATTATTGAAGCCTTTTATGAAACACCAACTTTGTTTCCTTACAATGGAAATGTATTGGTGGACAATGCTTCGCCCATACAGCCGATCCCTTGTAAGGAGGTCGTTTCCAGTGAACCCAAGGAGCCTGAAAAGGAAAAAGAACCAGCGACCACCGCTGTAACGCCTAAGACAACTCCAACGACAAAGCCCAATAACCCGACAACTACTAAAAAAAGTCCAGAACCCACCCCAAAAGCAGAAGAGAAAACAGCCACAATTGAGGGGGTAAGCCGGGCAGAAATGACGGTTGGTAAAACCATTACCCTTAAAAATCTGTACTTCTTGGCCGATAGCTCCCGCATAGAAAAGGAATCTTATACAACGCTCAATAAATTGTACGATTTCCTGAAGGAAAATCCTGATGTCAGCATAGAGGTAGGTGGGCATACCAATAGCTTACCCCCCGACGACTATTGCGATCGCCTTTCTGAAGCCCGCGCAAAAGCAGTAGCCGACTATCTGACTGCCAAAGGCATTTCCAACAAGCAAATCGCTTTTAAAGGCTATGGAAAAAGAAAGCCTTTAGCGGATAACAACACCATATCCGGGCGCAGACAAAACCAAAGGGTGGAAATCACAATTTTGGGCATGGGAAAGTAAAATAAGTTCACACCAGCAGGTAACCAAACTCTTTGAGGCGGTTGTTGAAAGCGGGATATTTGGATTTTGGCACTATTATATGATAGCCCTCCGCTTTGAGCATCAATTGTTTCAACACCGAATCCTGCGCCAATAATTTAATAAGGGTTTGGTTATTTTCTGGTATCTTAAATACATAAACCTCTCCCGGCGATTCAAAAGGGCTTATTTTTTGCATCAACTCGCTAAAAAACGCTTCCCAATTAGCAGGTAATGCGGTTTGCACCAGTTGCTTGAATAAAATGATTTTGCTTTCCAATTCTTTTTTGGAACGCGTATTCTTCAGAAAAAGCTGGCTATCCGTTTTAAACGTATTAGTACCTGCTTTTACAGCATAGGGTTCTAATAAAGTCTTGGCCATTTCAGGCTCGTCCGTATAAATAATCAAGGTATCAGCAGATAATCGAATAGCGTTCGACGCTTGAATATTGGGAGCTTGCCAAGTTTTGGTATGTCCACAAATATAATCCCCTAAAGCTGTCCGACGAATAGCTTGCAGGCCATCCCAATACGAAAAATATTTTTCGCCCAAACCATCTGTTCCTGGCCTGTTGTAGGCAATGTCGCAAATACCCAAGGCAGCGAGTAGAAATAGGTTTCCCATAATATAAGGCGTAGAGATTGCCTGCCTGTAGTACGCTTTTTTTATATATCGTTTATCCGAATTATAGCTATTGTTTTGCGCAAATGATCCCTCGTAATACAGTTTATCCATAGCTAGCCACTCCTTTACAGGAGTAAAATCAATAGCATTATATTTGTAAAAATCAAATACCTCACCCATAGAAACCCAGCCATTGGATGGCAGAGATTGAAGCAATAGCCAAATATTTTCTTCCTGCACATTCAGGAAATGATCTTCAATATAACCCATCCCCTTCAAGTGAGGCATTGTGGCTGGCATAGTCCTTGTTTTCAAATAGTCTTTTTGAAAAAAAGATTTTAGCATTTGTTCTAATTGCTGGTGTCGATTGAAAGCTCCTTCAAAAGAAGGCAATAGATGCCCTAGCAAATAGCTGCGTAGTATCCCCAATTTTTTATCCTCAGTATTTGGAAAAAATTCTTTTACACCCAATGCACGCTGCATTTTGTTAAGCGACGGTAAAGCTGGGCGGTTTTTGCCTGTCATAGCTAACAGACCTTGTTTAAAATAGGTCTTTAACCGAATATATTCCTGCTGGAATACCTGTTCGCTCGTATCGTATATGTACTCAGCCGCTGGCGCGTTAGCCATAGGCCTTAACAATTGGTGATCTTTTCTATAGTAGCCTACCAAAGCTTTCCTCAGTTCTTGTGGTAGGTATAAGACTATTGGCTCGCTATTATAAAATGAATAGCTCCTTGAGGAATTATCTAACTTAAAAAGCTTGAAGTCGGATGATAATACGTTCTTTATTATCTTCGGTCCATTTTTGTAGTACTGGAATTCCTCTGTCCGGCCAATCTGAACGCCTGCTTCTTTCTCAATAGAATGCTGATCTAAAAAAGGGGTGAATACCATTAATTCCCAAACCTTTCGAACATCGGGTTTCAGCAATTTCAAAAACTGCTGATAAATTTCTTCCTTAAAAAAACATAGCGCACTTATTGCTAGCATTTCGTATTTGGCAACCGCTTTCTTCGAATTTATTTTCTCCAAAATAGTTTTCCCGATGTTGGATGCCAGTTCTTGATGTTCTTTCAAGAGGAGTTTACCTAATTGATAGAAACCGGATAATTCATCTTTGTTGAATGCTCTATCCAGTAATTCAACTACTTGCAAAAATGTTATTTTATTTGGGGAACTCATTTTCCTAATAATAATTTAATGTCTTCTTCTGAAAGCGACTTTAAGGATGCACTGTCGGAAGCAATGACGTTATCAAAGAGTTCTTTTTTAAGGGATTGAAGCTGGAGTATTTTTTCTTCAATCGTACCTTGAGCGATCAGTTTGTAAGCCAACACTTTATTCTTTTGACCAATGCGATGCGCCCGGTCAATGGCCTGGTTTTCGGCAGCGACATTCCACCAGGGATCAAAAATAAAAATGGTGTCGGCACTGGTCAGGTTCAAGCCCACACCTCCGGTTTTGAGGGTCAATAAAAACACCCGGCACTCCGGGTCATTTTGAAAACGGCCGATCTGATGCTCGCGATCGCGAGTAGCTCCAGTCATCACGGCATAGTCTATCCCCGCCTCACTAAGTCGGCTGCCTATACTCTCAATGGCTGCCAGAAAATTAACAAATACCAGGGCTTTATGGCCATTGGCCAGTGCATCGAGCAATTGCTCATTGAGCAACTCCAGCTTGGCATTATCTATCTGTCCGTCTGAAAAGGCTTCGGGTATGGAAGCTATCTGTCGCAACTCATTGAGTGCCTGAAATACAAAAAATTGAGCGCCCTGTACCCCTTTTTCCTGAATCTGAGTGCGAACCGCCTCGGCATAAAATTGGCGGCGCTGCTCATAAAGCTGTTTTTGGTCTTTACCCATTTCCACCATCAGGGTTTGCTCTATCTTATCGGGCAAGTCGGCCAATACGTCTTTCTTTAGCCTACGCAAAACGAATGGGTATATTTTCCGACGCAACTGCCGGGTTGCTTCCTTGTCATTGTCTTTCTGTATCGGCGTCAGATAGTGGCTGTTAAAATGCGTAAAGCTGCCAAACATCGCTGGGCTTAGAAAATGAAATAAGGAATAAAGCTCGGCAAGGTTATTCTCAATAGGTGTACCACTGATGGCCAACCGATGTTTGCCGCGCAAAAGCAGGGCAGCCTTAGTCGTCTGGGCTGTCAGGTTCTTAATATTTTGCGATTCATCCAATATGATGTAAAAAAAACCTTCGTCCTTCAACTGCTTAATTTCGTTGCGCATGATTGCATAGGTTGTAAAAACCAGATGCGCCTTCCTTAGCTCCTCATAATCGCGGGTTTGACCATAAAATGTGTAGGTTTTCAATTGCGGTGCGAAGCGACGCACTTCACTTTCCCAATTGAACAGCAAACTTCGGGGCATAACCACTAGCGAAGGGGAGGCTTCTCCCGGATAAAAGTTGGCCAATAGAGCAATCGCCTGCAAAGTTTTGCCTAAGCCCATATCATCTGCCAGGCAGCCACTCAGCTGATTGTCGTGTAAGTAATTCAACCATTTGAAGCCCTGCAACTGATAGGGCCGCAGATTGGCCTGCAACACAGGCAATTCCGCTTTCTGCTGCTGAAGGTTGTTAAATCCCTGAAAAACCTTGCGGCTACGATCGAAAGTTTTATCACGAGCCACATCATCCATCAATTCGTCCAGCAGTGGTAGGTCGAAAAAGGAAACCTGCGCTTTTTTTCCTTTTTTGTTGAACAAACGCTCCAGCCGCTTCATGTACGCTTCATTTACCAAGGCATGGCTGCCATCGCTCAACTGGATATAGCGGTTTTTATGGTACTGACTCAAGGCATCAAAGAGATTTATCTTTTCGCCTTCAAAATCGAGTTGTACATCGCCTTCAAAAAAATCAATATTGTGGCTGAGGCTGTATTCCAGCTTAGGCATACGGGTAGAAATCTTATAATTCTTGAGCCGCTCAGCACCAAATAAATTATAAGAGGCAATCAATTGGGGGAGTTCCTGATAAATAAAATTGGCCGCCACTTCTTGGGGGATAATCAACAAGTTGCCGTCTTCTAAAATTTCATTGCGTTCTGCCTTTTTGACTTTAGGGGTACTTTTCCTGAGCAACTTCATCACCTCTGCTATCAATTGTTCGCTTGGCGCCTGTTCTATGTAACGAATGTTGATTTTACGTTCCAGTTCATTGATTTCGGCGTAGCGGTAGAGGTCAAAATGATCGAGTACCATAAAGTCCAGATCGGGCAAACTCTGCCCTACCCGCATGTAAAGCGAATCGTTTTCATCCACTTTTTCAAATATTAGGCAAGGGCTTGCTTTTATTTTGTCGTTACTTAGCACCAATTTATAATCGTCATAGTGCAAGTCTAAGTTGTCCAAGCTGGAAAAGGTGAGCGACAAAAATAAGTTCAGTTCAGTAGCTATAAAGGATGTATTGAACAGGGTAAGTTGTTCAAAATTAGCTCCCATTGGAGGCACTTCTATGATTTGATCACCACACAACAAAAACTGATCGCTGATCGCCTGAAAATCTAACTGAATGGCATTCAAGTATAGGAGTTGCAATTGGCAGACCAGATGCCCTTCCTTTTGGGCATTTGTCAAGTACAAACGCACCCGACCAGAAGTATCGGCAAAAGTCAGCGGGGTCATGTTTTGATCTACCACATTATCACACAACCTGAGCGCGTCGATGAGGAATGGGTATTCAGCGAAATAAACCTGATCGCCGGGCCTGCTCCAGTTGATGACAAAGCCGCTTTTTTCTTTGATTTGCTCTAATGAACGCAGTAGATTTCGGACAGCTCCGCCATAATTGAGGTAGCTGGTATCTATTTCCTTGCCTTTACTATTGACTACGCTCAAAAAGGCACTACCATTGTCCCAATTGATTTGAAAGAAAATCTCCTGAAAAGCACTGGATTTTGTACTTGTAGGAAATGACTGGCGCTTGAATTGGTTAAAAAAATCAATGCTTGACATAATCTCATTATATACTATCGCCTTCTAAACAAAAAAACCTGATCCGTACAAATGCTACAATTTATACGGATCAGGTATCAGATTACTCAGTCGTTCTAATCAACAGCCGATGATCAAAGATTAGCGCAGCAAGGTCAATTCACCCTGCATTTCCGGGAGCGCTTTCAAGTCAGCTATTACAATCTTGATCACATATACATACACATCCGATGGTTGGTCGTTGTTTTTAAACTGACCATCCCAGCCTGCTGTTGGATTCTCATTGTCATAAACCAACTGCCCCCAGCGGTTGAATATGCGGAATTGCACCACTTCTATCTTAGAGCGATCTTCTCGATTGGTCACATAGTTGAAGAAGTCATTGGTTCCATCCCCATTGGGCGTAAAGGCATTCGGCATATCGACTTTGGTTTCCAATACATTGATTTTGATGGAGAACTCATAGGTACAACCGGTTGGCGTTTCGACCACCACCTTGAAGGTCAATTCGCCTTCCTTGTTTGCGATCATATCGAGTACATCCAGATTGGTGCCTGTAGCCAACAGCGAATCGCTTTGGAACCAGGAAAAAGTCAAGTCCCCATCAACTTCGGTATTGTACACAGCCGTCAGGGTAAATTCATCGCCTAAATACAGGCTATCCTTGCTGAGGTCTATGCCCGTAATGAAAACACCAGGCTCAGTTTCCACAAAGACAGTTTCCGTCAAGGTATCGCACATGGCACCATCTATGTATGTCAAGGTATATTCAGTATCCTGATTGGGGAATACGGTCACCGTGTCGCCGCTACCGACAAAACCATCGCTGCCCACCCATTCGAATATATCCTGTGAACTGCCGCCAAGAGCCACGGCAGTAAGGGTCACCTGATCCCCTTCGCATATAAAATCAGGTATAGCATTGACATCCAATACCACAGGACCGACTACTTCAATGGTGATTTGTTCGTCAATAGGGTCGCAAAAACCATTTTCCGCGTGCAAGAAATATGTCGTATTGTCCGTGGGCGAAACTACCAGAAGTGGATCATTTGAAGGGACAAAATTTGGATCAGAAGAAGTCCAGGTGTATGTCACCCCGGGTGTATTGGCAAAATTAAGCCGTATGGCGTCGCCCAAACAAATGACCGTTTGGGTGTTCATGCTTATGTCTGGAGCGGGTACTACATTAATAGTCAGACTGGCATTCGCCGGACATTCCTCATTGGTCGCTTCAACGGAATAAACAGTCGTTACGAAAGGGGTGGCGATCGGATTGAGACAATCGGTACAGCTTAATCCTTCACCCGTCCATTCTACCTCATCCGTATCTTCACTGACGGTTGCTAGGATTTGCACGGGTTCTCCGGCACAGACCGTTGTATCTAAAGGTGATAAGGAGATTTCAGGTGTTTTGTCAATTACGACCAGCGCACTCGCCGTATCTACACAAACGCCATTAATGGTCACGCGCCTATAGTTGATCGTATCCACCGCGTTGATGACCATGTTGTACAAAGTGTCTGGGCTTTGAAAGCCAGGTTCTTCCAACCACTGGAATTCAATATTTGGAAAGTCGGATGGTTCATAGGTGGTAGAGCTTAATACCACTGGTGAGCCTTCGCAAACAGAAGTATCCGCTGGCATGATGGCCAGGTTGAAAGGCAGTGAATCCACTACCACCACCACAGAATCAAGCTTAACACATTGAGAACCAACCCTAACTGTAGTATAGTAAGTCGTCAGTGTCTGAGGTGCGACGACAATCGTGTTGCCTTCCACCATGCCAAAGCCCGGCTGCGTGGACGTCCAAATTGGAATACTATCCACCGGCACCACTTCTGTATTGAATGTCAGCGTCTCCCCTCGACAAATGGTCACCGTATCTGCTGCTAACACATCAATCGAAATGGGGGTAATACTCACCTCAAAGGACTCGACTTCCGTACAAGCCCCGCGTACAGCGGTAAGCGTATAAGTACCTTCCTGCTCCGGAAAAGCAATGGAATTGGGGTCGTTCGGATTCTCTATGGTAGCCGGCCCTGACCAGGTATATTGAACGCCTTCTTCTATGAGCGTGCTTCCTAATATGATCGGCTCTTCCTGACAAACGGCTGTATCACCGCTGATGCTCAATGTCGGCGGGATAAATACCGTAACGGTAACGCTATCTACAGAAGAGACCGGACAGATACCATTTGTAACACTCAAAATATAGGTAGTCGTGACACTTGGCCCCACCACCGGATTAGGCTCGTCGGAGCCAAACCCGCCAGGATTGGAAGCCCAGCTATACGTCTGTCCTGGTACTGCACTACCGCCAATGTTGACAGTTTCACCATCGCAAATATCTGTATCTTCTGCTATCTCAAACACAGGAGCAGGAGCATCTAATACCGTGATTTGTATCACATCTGATAAAAAGCAGGCGTCTGCTGATAAAGAAACCGCCAAGTCATAGGTTCCAGGCACCAGAGCTGTCACCGTTGGATTTGGGCAATCCGTACAACTTAAACTTAAACCATTGGGCACCACCCATTCATACACCGCCGTGGCGTAATCATCCCCGGCCAGTATTTCATAAGTTTCGCCTACACAAACCGTAGCGTCCGGGCCAGCATCCAGATCAAATACCTCTACTAAAATCTGTACGGTATCGGAATAGCACACCGCATTCACTACACCCACGTACAGTGTTGTTTCCTCAGGCGTAGCTATCGGATCTAAACAATTCAAACACGACAGGGTAGTTGTGTCTTTTAGCCATATTATATTTTCTACTGAGCTTTCTACCAGCAATTGTACGGCTTCGCCAGCACAAACGGAAGTATCGCCACTGACAACCAAAGGCGGTATAGGCGCCAATACTTCTGGAGCGGAAGGCGACCAGTCCACCTGGATAGCACCACTTTCAATGCCATTGCCCCAGTCATTGATCAGCACCACATAAATTTCGCCTTCCTGGCAGTCAATCACGGAACAGAAATCATCTCCAAATGCGCCAGCACCCCCTTCACAATCGTAAGGGTCGGTTACCGGTGTGCCCAAAATAGGGTGTATCGAAGCCAAGCCGGTAGGATCAGCGCCTCCTGCCCAAGAAGAACGCACGGGCATATTGTTTTCCACGTAATTGATAACTGATGCGGGCATTTCACATACCTGCTCGGTAGTAAACGGCCCCCAAACGTTGAAGTCTATATCTGAAGCTTCCGCCGGGTTGTCGGCTTGTACGATAAATCCAAACGGCCCATCGGCCTGCGCTTCTATCGAGAACCAATAAAAATTGGGTTGTACCGCACCAACACCTAACCAGCAACCGCTATTAACACCTTGATTATAGGCTACATCCTGAAAACCTTGATTGAAATTAAATACCGAAGGCAAGCCATCTAGTTCTATACAACCATTGAGTGGATTGCACAAAGCGCCACTCAGAGAAGGATTCAGGTTGCAATCTGCTACATCCATGCTGATGTCAAAGTCCGTACACCCATTGCCATTGGCTACTATGATATAATACAAACCCGCCGTTTGAAAGTCCACCCCGGCTAAGGTGCCATTATTACTTTGTCCGATACAAATGGTCTCTGGGTCATTGGGTAGGCCATCCAAAACAAGAATGCCTGTTCCAAAGCTTTCACCCGTCAGCTCGATGGTGGCACATATACCTCCTGGTGAATTATAAGCAAAAATGTACTCCGGTCCATTCAGGAAAGGCACAGTACCACAAGGCGAAGTGGCAAAGGTGGCGGCACCTTCGCAGGTGCTGATGTCATCTTCATTATAAGGCAAGCCATTGATCACCGTTGGGTTATCAAAAGATACCCCACTGCATTCCACGGGGCTGCACTCCCAGGTCAGTTCAAAACCCGGAAAAGTAACAGAGCCGTCAGAGATAAACTGTACGGTGATGGAAGATGCATCGGTTTGAATGTTGAAAGGCTCACCCGTTAGAAAGCCCGTCAGGCTGGCAATCAGCGGCGCATTGGTGTTAGCGCCAGCGTAGAAATTCAACTCTTCAAAACCTTGTTCCATCTGCAAATCCACCAGGGTAATTTGAATACACTGGTTGAACTGGCTGGGTGTGATCGTAAAAGTCAGGTTTTGGTTATTGCCGTAGTCGCCATCCGGCCCGCCTGAGTCGTACAAAGTACCAAAACAAGAGGTGGAGCTAGGCGAACTGCCGATATTGATGGCCGGCACGTATTCTTCTACGCAAAGGAGAAAATCCCCCCAATTGGGTGTTCCCGTCGCAGAATAATCATTGACCCGGATAAAATAAGTCGTGTTGGGAGTCAATCCCAAAATATCCAATTGTGTCTGTGTTGTTCCAGTTGGTGCAGAAACACAATACCCCAAATCCGCCAGGTTGTTAAATGAGCACTCGCCCCTGTAAACGGCAATTTGTGGATTGGTGATAGTACCGTTAGCTCCATCGTTGGTTCCTATTAAAGTAACGGTGACATCTATTAGGGTGTCATTTGTCGTGAAGGAAAACCAAACATCGTTTTGAACCGAGCCTCCGTTGAAACAACTGGGAATATTGCCAAAGCCTATATTACTGGCTGTGGCATCCACATTGGTATAGATATCATCGGTACAAAAAGGCACCACACCCAAGTCGATCAGGCCTGCACAATCATCATTTACAGGCTGCGCGACAATCAGGCCACAGAAAATTAACACAAAGCTTACAGAAAGTAGCAGAATCCTCATATTTTGCTTTTTGTTATGGTTTGTTCATTCAGATCGACCAAAAATAAGCAAATTCTACAATTTCAACCGATATTCCCCTTGACAGGGCTTGCAAATGACAAAATACTTATTTTTACGCCAGGAATGAATACACTTTATTTACATACAGGGAGCAACTTGGGCGATAAAATGGCCAACCTGAGCGCTGCTTATGGTTTGATTGGGCAAACCATTGGCGCTATTATCCGTTCTTCTTCGCTATATGTTACAGCGCCTTGGGGGATTACCGATCAGCCTGATTTTTTCAATCAGGCATTGGAGGTGGAAACTTCAATGAGTCCGCATGAAGTGCTTTCACAAATCCATGACATTGAAAGCCTGCTGGGGCGAAAAAGGGTCATCAAATGGGGTAGCCGGGTGATTGATATTGACATTCTGTTTTACAATGATTGGATCATCACCGAGTCAGAGCTAACGATACCCCACCCTTTTTTACACGAACGCAATTTTGTGCTGATCCCTTTGCTGGAAATTGCGCCCAATTTGGTGCACCCTTTGCTGGGTCTGAGCATACAGCAACTGGCTGCCCAAGCGAATGATCCCTTAAACGTAAAAGCTATCTTCCAACCGCTATAAGCTATGCAGGATCAATCACCCCTACCCTATCCATTCATCGTTGTGGAAGGCAATATCGGCGCCGGCAAAACGAGTTTGTGCAAAAAAATGGCAGAAGATTTCAACGCACAGCTTATTCTGGAGCAATTCACCGATAACCCTTTTTTGCCGCTTTTTTATAAAAACCCGGAGCGCTACGCCTTCCCTGTTGAATTGTTCTTTATGACAGAACGCCACAAACAACTACAGGATGAATTGTCGCAGCGAAATTTATTTCAGCAAAACATCATTGCCGATTATGTTTTCCAAAAAACCTTGCTTTTTGCACGCAATAACTTAAAACAGGAAGAATACCGCCTGTTTCAGCGCCTTTTCCAAATTTTGAACAACCCTTTTCCAAAACCTGATTTACTGGTTTTCCTGCACCGCTCTGTCGATGACCTGATGCGCAATATTTCCAAAAGAGGACGTGAAATAGAAAAGGACATTCAGCCGGAATACCTGCGGCAAATTCAACAGGTTTACTTTGACTTTTTTAAAACCAATGACCAATTTCCAATCCTAATTATAGATGTGGAACAAATTGATTTTATAAAGGAGGAAGCTCATTATAAAAAAATCATAGATTGCATGTGCAAGCCATACGAGCCCGGGCTGCATCGGTTGAGGGTTTTTTGAGTATCTGAGGGCAGGGCGATAGGCAGGGCTTTTGTGGCTTCTTGCCGTCTTGCGCTCTGTTTGTTATTATCAACACATAATCCTTCAAAACATGAACAAACGCTTATCCGTAATAGATTATTTGAAGGGATTCTCGATGTTGACCATCGTGGTTTTTCACTATTGGTTTCAAACCCCGCTGCCTAGTCCGATTGATCGCTTGATTTATTTTGGCGGCACAGGCATCCACTTATTTATTTTCCTATCGGGATTTGGGCTGTATGCTTCCCATTTGAGGCAGCCGCTCAGCTATACCAATTTTCTGCAAAAACGGCTGACCAAAATATACCTGCCCTATATTATAGTTGTGTTGCTTTCAGCGGGCATCGCCTGGTTTTTGCCCATTTTCGATTTTTCCTGGTATGCCTTGTTTGGCCATATTTTTTTGTACAAGATGTTCGACAACGACATCATGGTTTCGTATGGCTACCATTTTTGGTTCATCTCTATGATTTTGCAATTTTACTTGGTGTTCCATATACTGGTTTGGATAAAAAAGCGCTGGAGGGACGGTGTTTTCCTGGTTTTTTGCCTGCTGCTATCTTTGGCTTGGGCCGGGCTGGTGGTCTATTTGGGCAAACAGGAATGGCGAAGTTGGAACAGCTTTTTTTTGCAATACCTCTGGGAATTTGCGCTGGGGATGCTGGTAGCAGGCGAGGTTTCAGGTTTCAAGATTGCGACGACGAAGGCGTGGTTTCAGGACAGCCAAGCGGAAGGCGTGGTTTCAGAGGCGCCAAACCAATTGAGTCATTCAACTACTCGAACCCCCACCTCCTCACATCCTTACATCCTCCAACTCATTCGCCCCTTCCTTCCGGTTTCCTCCGAAGCATCCAACGAGCCATCGCCCGCTCCCTGGTCCTACCTGCTTATTGGCGTAGCAGGCTGCGCACTGTATGGAGCTTTGGCACTCAAGGGCGGCAGTATCGGTAAGATGTTCAATGATATTCCTGCACTATTTGGTTATACGGCTATAGCGCTATTCGTGTACTACCTGCGGCTGAAGCCGCTCAATCGCTTTTTGATTTTTACCGGAAAAATCTCTTATGCCTTGTTTTTGGTGCATATTCTGGTGTTTCTTTTGCTGCTCTATGTTTTTGGGCAAAACGTGCCCAGTGCGACTTTGCCTGTACAAATAGCCGCGCTGGTATTGAGTTACCTTGCGGCGTATGGTTTGCAGCAGGGGATCAATGCTTTGTGAGGGAATAGTAAATTAGTGCCTTGTTATTCTATTTTAAAATGTAAAAATTCCCTTATCTATCGTCAAATCAATCATACAACTACATTTTCTGCCTTTTAAAAATCATTTTTTATCCTATTGATTATCAGATTTTTATTTTTTAAAAAAAATAAAATACTTTTCTCTTGCTTTTTTTAAAAAATAGTTTACACATTGGCATTGAAAAGCGATCGCTATACTGATACAGTTTCCAAGTGCTGTATTGCCTTACCCACAAACAAACACGAACAATACTTTGAATTGCTGCTATCACTGCCTCAAGGTGGTAGTGATAGGTATTTTTTTAACCCTATAACTACCTTTATTATGCCCAAATTAAAAGCGCTTCTCGTACCCAATCCATCCAACTGATAAAACCATAACCATGAAAAAAGTACATTTCTCCATTTTCATTTTGCTTTGCATCACTGCTTTTTGCATGGGCGGGTGTCGCAAAGACGACGACGAAGGCTGCACCAATCCACAAAACCCGATCTGCCCCAATTACGACCCTTGCTATGGCCTTATTCCGGCATTCAGTGATTTTGTCATTTTGGATTCCGTGCTATCTTATGGCAACGCCGATACATCTTTAAGCTTTATTGCAGATACCCTAATGGAAGGTTACCGGGCTTATTTTGCGGCCAAAAACCGCGAAAATATTGAGCGATATGAATGGAAAATTGGCAGCGATCCGCGCACTTTTGAAGGGCCTCATCTGGAACTGGATTTTTACGATTTTGAGGGTAACGTAACTGTCCGATTGGTTACCCATGCCAAAAACAAAAACGACTGCTTAAATGCTTCTGAATTGACCGATACAGCGTATCAGGATTTTACTGTCGTAGATTTAGGTTATTATGGCAGTCCTATTTTTGGAGAATACCTGGGGGCTAATGAAGACAACCCGGCTGAAACCTACACCGTAACGCTCATCGGTGAAGGGCCGGATTTGTGGCAATCTTCGCGCCTAATTGGATTACCCATAGACTGTGAGTATCCTTACGGTATTCTATTCAGGATAGGATACAACTTTTTCGTTTCTTCTCATTTACCAAATTTCGATCGCTGCAGAAATATTGTCGTAGTAGGTGTTTTGCAGCCAGATGGAAAAACCATGAAAATCAGCTATACCTATGACGACGACGATGGCAAAAGGGTCAACAAGCGCTTTGTAGGCTTGCGGCAGGGTGGGTAGCGCTCCCCGGAGGCATTTGCATAGCACAACAGAAGCGGTTTGAGGAGTAACTCAAACCGCTTCTCTCTTTTTTAAAGTTTATTACTATTCTCAGCCCTCATCAAACAAGCTCCAGATTTGATCCCTGGGCAAAGATGCGGTGATGCTGACCATCTCCTTCTTGACCGGGTGCAGAAAGGACAGATTTCGGCAATGCAAGTGGATAGCGCCGTTGCGATTGGCTTGCTTATGGCCGTATTTCACATCGCCCATGATGGGGCAGCCTATTTTGGCCAATTGTGCTCTGATCTGGTGGGGGCGTCCCGTTAGGGGTTTTACTTCCAACAAATGATGGCTGCCCAGCGAGCCAATGAGCTTGTAGTCCAGCTCCGATTGTTTTGCCGCCTGGTTGCGCTGGCGCAGGTAAGCATGAGCCAGATTTTTGTTTTTATCTTTTTCGATGTAGTGTATCAAATGGCCGCTGAGTGGTTCTGGTCTTTGATTGGTGATCGCCCAATAGGTCTTTTGAATATCCCGGTTTTTGAACAATTCATTCATCCGGCTCAGCGCCTTGCTGGTGCGGGCAAACACGCACACGCCACTCACTGGCCGATCCAAGCGGTGTATGACCCCCAGAAATACATCACCCGGTTTTTGGTAGCGGTGCTTGATGTAGTCTTTGACGTATTCGCCCAAGGGGCGATCCTCTGTTTCGTCTCCCTGTACCAGTATTCCAGCTGGTTTATTGACTGCAATCAGGTGATTGTCTTCGAATAATACTTCTAATCCTGACATAAATGTTACTGCGGTTTTTTGAAAATATCCTGCACTTTGATTTTAGCGCTTAAACAAAATAGAAGACCCCATCCCTACGCCGATAATGGTACGCATGGCATCTTCCGTTTTCGTATCCACAAATTGCAGTTGTTCTCTTTTGACGTGAAAAATAAAGCCATTGGTAGGATTGGGGCCCGTAGGCACAAAAACACTGTACCATCCTCCACCCAATTCATCAGCGATAAAACCCGTCATCAGGGTACCCGAACCAAAAACGTCCACCAGGACTACTTGCGAAAAGGGCGTTTTATCGGAACTCAAAAACTGTCGGACAGTTTCCCTCAGGGTGGGATAAAAGGGCAATTGCATCAGCCAGCGCTGCTCGAAGCTATTGACCAGTTCATGACCAAATCGGGTGCGAATGAACAAACCAAACAAGAAAAAAAGCAGGATAACGATGATAAATGACATGATATCGACCACCCAAAGCGGTATGTTCTTGGCAAAAGTGAACAGCTCCCGCATGGGTGCCAGCAGAGCAGTGGTAAATCCGACAATCAGCCGTATGAGCCAAATAAAAATAGTGAGGGGCAAAACAACGGCGATGCCACCTAAGAGGGTGGTGAAGAAAAACTGGCGCAAGCGCCGCAGCAATACCCGCATCCTTTTGGACAAAATCATTTAAGCCATTCCATATTGAAGTGAGTAATAGTGTTGATAAGCCCCAGAAGTGACCCGTTCCAACCATTCGGTGTTTTCCAGGTACCAAATGGCCGTCATTTTCAGCCCTTCATCCGGGCTTATCCGGGGCGACCAATTTAGTGCTGTTTTTAGCTTAGTGGCATCGATGGCATAGCGGCGGTCGTGACCGGGCCGGTCTTTTACGAAAGTGATCAATTGGCGGGATGTCCCTGGCGTTCTGCCCAGTAGCTCATCCATGATGTCGCACAATTGGTGTACCAAGTCCAGGTTTTTCCGTTCATTGTTGCCTCCGATGTTATACGTTTCGCCGGTTTCACCTTCATGAAATATCAAGTCAATAGCCTCCACATGATCGCCTACCCAAAGCCAGTCGCGGGTGTTTTGGCCATCGCCATATACGGGCAGTGCTTTTTCATGGCGGATGTTATGGATCATCAGCGGAATCAGTTTTTCAGGAAACTGATAGGGGCCATAATTGTTGGAGCAATTGGAAATCACTATCGGCAGCCCAAATGTATGGTAATAAGCCCGCACCAAGTGATCAGAGCTGGCCTTGGAGGCAGAGTAAGGCGATCGTGGGTCGTAAGCGGTTGTTTCTGTAAAATAGCCCGTTTCGCCTAGGCTGCCATATACTTCATCGGTAGAAACGTGGTAAAACCTTTTGCCGGAGCTGTCGCCAGCCCAATGGTTTTTGGCGGCATTCAGCAAACTGACCGTACCCAATACATTGGTTTCAATAAAGGCCATCGGATTGCTGATCGAGCGATCCACATGAGATTCAGCTGCCAAATGAATGACCCCATCAAAAGCATAGCGTTCAAACAACTGTTGCAGGAATGCGGCATCGCAAATATCGCCTTTTACAAAGGTATAATTGGCCTTTTCTTCCACATCGCTCAGGTTTTCCAAATTGCCCGCATAGGTCAATTTATCTAAATTCACGATCTGGTAGTCTGGATAATGCTTGACCATCCTTCTGACTAGGTGCGATCCAATGAATCCGGCTCCCCCTGTAATGAGTATGCTCCGCTCTTGTGGCATGTTTTCCTTTTTTGATTCTAAAAACAAAGATAGTGCTTACTTATTGCACGAGGTTTTATTTTTCTATGATTTGAACCGAGAAGCATCAACCAAGAACAACGTTATATCTGCGGAAGCAGTAGAAATGCTGTCTTCAATCTCTTTTATGCACGTGGCAATCATTTGCCAATATCGCTCACAAATACAATTAAACATCTCGATTAGTAAATATTTTAAATCCATTTGGCCATCCCATACCCATTGAGCTTTCGCCCTTGCTTAAAAAGTACTCATTTGGCAAACCCTCTCCTTAATTTTCTCAACAAACATAGGCATTTCGATGCATTTTTTTATTTTTCACCAGCTTGCTAAAGCCAAAGCTTGTACGCCTCTTTTTGAATCAAAAACTATAAAATTTGGAAGTTCTGAAAAAAAATTTTCAAAAAAATTTGCACACATATATATATCTATATATTTTAGAGCGATTTTTTCAGCAAACAAACAAAAAGCAATAGTTATGAGCGAAAAACATTTACTCCGACAGCTTGTAGCATTGGGAATTTTCTTAATGCTGGGTACAAGTCTTTGGTCGCAGGAAAAACCGGCAATTGACCATTCTTACAAACCGCTTACGCTAAAGTTGAGCGATGACGGCTCCAAGTATGTACGTTTTATCATCTGGCACCAACAGTGGGCACAAACCAATAACCTGGCTATCGAGGATAGCAAGTTGCAGGTCACACATTTTGCCCGGCGTTCCCGCTTCTTGGCTTATGCCCAGATTTCCCCCCGCTTCTTAATTTTGACCCATTTCGGCTTGAATAATTTCACGCCAACCAATATGACTTCTTTGGGCAATAATGGCGATGGCCCGCAAATGTTTTTGCACGATGCCTGGACAGAATTCAAGGTTTCGCACAACAGCGCTTTGTATATTGGCGGAGGTTTGCACTATTGGAAAGGCCTTACCCGGCTAGCTAGCCAAAGTACCCTCAATTTTATGACCCTGGATGCTCCACGACCATTCGTACACTGGCACTCTTTGGGGATTACCGATCAATTTGCCCGCCATTTTGGCATTTATGCAAAAGGAGCGCTGGCAAAAGGCAAATTGGATTATAGGTTTGCAGTAAACAACCCCGGACGCAATGCAGCAGGTGCGATCCCCTTAAACGGTGGCGGCGATTACAGCAAAAAAAGCAATCTGCTCTACACCGGCGTATCTAACGCGGACAAAGAGGGCAAGCCTACTGGAAATACCATCATAGAAGGATATGCCCGCTATAATTTATGGGATAAGGAATCCATTGTATTGCCTTTTAATGTAGGTACTTATTTGGGGTCTAAAAAAATACTGGCCCTGGGTGCGGGCTTTTTCAATCACGCCAACGGCATGTATGATACCCTGAGAAACGAACACGGCAACATATCGCACTTTGCCGTTGATGCCTTTTTGGATATACCCGCTGGTAAAGGAGGCTGTTTGAATGCCTATGCGTCCTTCCTGAGCTTTGATTATGGGGAAAATTACGTAAGCCGCTGGGCTGGTACAGGTTCCGTTTTTTATGGGCAAGTTGGTTTCTTACTGCCTGGTACTAAGCTCATGCCTTATGTGGCGATCCAATCGGCCAATTATGATGGCTTTGACGATCCGGTACAGGGTACCGATATTGGGCTTAACTACTTCATCAACGGGCACAACGCCAAGCTGACCCTGGAATACCACCAAATTAAAAACGATACACGAGAGGGAGGGCTCAACCCTGATGGCGTACTCACACAGTTGCGCCTACAGGCCCACATTTTCCTTTGATCGGATATTCGATATTTTCACTAATAAAAACGAAAAGCATGTCAAACACAGATCTAAAAAAGTATTGGCAAGAGAACATTCGCTATGTGCTCATTTTGCTTGCCATCTGGTTTTTGGTATCCTATGGATTTGGGATATTCTTTGCCGATGCCCTCAACAGCATCAAAATTGGAGGCGCCAAGCTGGGCTTCTGGTTTGCCCAACAAGGGTCTATTTACGTATTCGTTGTCCTCATTTTTGTCTATGTGAATTTGATGAACAAGCTGGACAAAAAGTACGGCGTGAACGAAGAATAAACCCCAACCCATTATTCACAAACACCAATCAAACTGAGAAATCATGGATGTTCAAACCTGGACTTTTATCATAGTTGGCCTCACTTTTGCCCTGTATATAGGCATTGCGATTTGGTCGCGCGCAGGCTCAACAGCTGAATTTTATGTAGCTGGTGGTGGCGTACCCCCTTTAGCCAATGGCATGGCTACGGCAGCCGACTGGATGTCGGCAGCTTCTTTCATCTCTATGGCCGGCCTTATTTCCTTTATGGGTTATGACGGCGGCGTATTCCTTATGGGCTGGACGGGCGGCTACGTGCTTTTGGCCCTGTTGCTTGCCCCTTACCTTCGAAAATTTGGCAAATTCACAGTACCCGACTTCATCGGCGATCGCTATTATTCCAATACCGCCCGTACCGTGGCCGTTATTTGCGCGATTATCGTTTCCTTTACATATGTCGCTGGACAAATGCGGGGCGTAGGTGTTGTGTTCTCCCGCTTCCTGGAGGTGGACATTAATGTAGGGGTTTACATCGGCATGGCCATTGTCTTTTTCTATGCCGTATTGGGTGGCATGAAGGGCATTACCTATACGCAGGTAGCACAGTATTGCGTATTGATTTTTGCTTACATGGTACCTGCCATCTTCATTTCGCTGGCGATGACAGGCAACGCCATCCCCCAATTGGGATTCATCGGCAATACGACCGACGGCTCTGGAATGGCCCTGTTGGAAAAACTCGATCAATTGAACAAAGACCTCGGTTTTGTAGAATACACCCAGGGTAAAAAAGCGATGATCGACGTTTTTGCTATCACCTTTGCACTCATGGTCGGTACAGCTGGTTTGCCCCACGTTATTGTGCGCTTTTTCACCGTTCCCCGGGTTAAAGATGCCCGTATTTCTGCAGGTTGGGCATTGATTTTCATTGCTATCCTTTACACGACGGCTCCGGCAATTGCCGCTTTTGCCCGTACCAACCTGATCAATACTGTTTCTAATAAGGAATACGCTGCAATGCCAGAGTGGTTCAAAAAATGGGAAGGCACTGGCCTGATCAAATACGACGATAAAAATGCAGACGGCCTCATCCAATACGTTGCCGCTGCCGACGCTAATGAATTGACCATTGATAACGACATCATGGTATTAGCCAATCCGGAAATTGCCAACCTCCCAGCATGGGTAGTAGCACTGGTGGCAGCGGGCGGTTTGGCGGCAGCTCTTTCCACTGCGGCCGGCTTGTTGTTGGTCATCTCAACGGCTGTTTCCCGCGATTTGATCAAGATGCAGATCAACCCCAATATCAGCGAAAAACGCGAATTGATGTGGGCGCGTATAGGTGCGGCAGGCGCGGTTCTGGTAGCTGGTTATTTCGGCATCAATCCTCCCGGCTTTGTGGCAGCGGTGGTAGCGCTGGCCTTTGGTTTGGCAGCAGCTTCTTTCTTCCCGGCCATTATTCTGGGTGTTTTCGACAAACGCATGAACATGCAGGGCGCAGTTACCGGTATGATTGTTGGTATTTCACTCATGTTGTACTACATGCTGAAGTTCAAATTCAACTCGTTTGGGCCAACAACACCCGATCAGTGGTGGTTCAAAATATCGCCGGAAGGGTTTGGCACCGTGGCCATGTTCGTCAACCTCATTGTTTCGCTGGTAGTATCGCGTATGACGCCTCCTCCCCCACCGGAAGTACAGGAAATAGTGGAAAATATCCGTATTCCTCGTGGCTCAGGAAAGGCACATGTACACTAATCCAAGCAAGTTAACGATTTATAAACAAACAAGCATTCTGGCATTGGGGCTTCGGCCTCAATGCCCTTTACCCTCTTATTTTATTATCCTTTTACCAACTAATACCACCAACTCATGAGCCGTAAACTATCGGATGTTTTTGTGACCTTGTATGTCATTACCACCCTGTTTTTGAGATTATATCTGGAGCCACAGCTCAACGGCAATTTTTTGATTTCTCTGGGGCTGGGTGTTTTTGCCCTGTTGTTCCTTTGGGCTTTGGCAAAAAGTAAGCTCATCAACCCTTCGTTCCTCCGCAGCAGTGACGAGTAGGTTTCAGGACAGGTCAACCTGAAACCACCCGCCTCCCGCCGAAAGCGGGATTCGCCCGGCCCGCCCGACCGGATCAATCCGGGCGGGACGACTCCGGATCGGACGGGGGCAGGAAAACCAGAAACCTAAACGCCCTCCATCCAATAAATTACGGTTGGTTTTTAGTTGGTTAATATCGAGTATTTGATGCAGTAGAAGGCTTTTCAGCCTTCTCACTGCATTATTTCATAGGAATACAGGCAAGAAAATACCAAAATAAAAAAAGTATTTCCTAACTTTTGTGCCTCAAATTCAAACAGAGAGGTATGAACAGAACCGTCCTTATGTCGAACGACAAGCAGTATAAACTGGTAACCTTGTTTCTGATTTCTTTACTGCTCTTTAACTTTCCTTTTATTGGCCTTTTTAATAAAAGCGCGTTCTTAGTGGGAATTCCTGTTTTGTACCTCTATGTCTTTTTTTGTTGGTTAATTATCATATTTTTGACCTTTTGGGTACAAAAGAAACCTAGAATGAAACGCTAATATGGCGGTTGCCCATCATATACCTGTTTACGCCCATACCTTTTTAGTTTACTTGTGATAGCAACCCAGACACCATAATTCGATGAAACCAGGCATTGTTATATTTATTTCTTTCACCTATGTTGCTTTGTTGTTTTTGATCGCCTATTATGCAGAAAAGCGAGCCAAAAGCAATAAAAGTCTGGTCAACAACTCTTTCATCTATGCTTTGTCGATGGGGGTTTACTGCACTGCCTGGACATATTACGGGAGCGTAGGAAGGGCAGCCACTACCGGTTTGGGCTTTTTGCCGGTTTACATAGGACCTGCTATTATCGCACCGTTGTGGTGGCTCGTCATGCGCAAAATCATCTACATCAGCAAAAACCAGCGCATTACCTCCATTGCCGACTTCATTTCTTCCCGCTTTGGCAAAAGCACCTGGTTAGGAGTAATAGCTACGCTTGTTGCTGTGCTGGGCATTATTCCCTATATTTCTATTCAACTGAAAGCCATTACCACCAGCTTTGAATTGTTGACAGGTCGGGATGATCTTTCTGTGCCATTTTATATGGATTCGGCGTTGTACATCGCTATTGCATTGGCTATATTCAGCATATTTTTTGGTACCCGAAACCTCGACCCCAACGAAAGGCACGAAGGTTTGGTCGCTGCTGTAGCCTTTGAATCACTTTTCAAGCTGGCGGCCTTTGTCATCGTAGGAATTTTTGTCACTTTTGGCTTATTCAGCGGATTTGGCGACCTGTTTCAAAAGGCGCAAGAGCACCCGGAAATTACGCGCCTATTTACCTTAGAAACCAGCGGCATTACCTCTTGGGACTGGTTTTGGCTCAGCCTTTTATCCATGTCAGCCATCATGCTGCTGCCCAGACAATTTCATGTGGGCGTAGTAGAAAACACCAATCCTGATCATGTTGGTACCGCCTCTTGGTTGTTTCCACTGTATTTGGTCGTGATCAATATCTTTGTCATACCTATTGCTATAGCCGGACTGCTGTATTTACCCAACATGGAATCCGATCATTACGTACTCAGTTTGCCCTTATACAACCATCAAAACGGCTTAGCTTTATTCGCTGCATTGGGTGGTTTTTCGGCAGCTACCAGCATGGTCATTATATCGGTTCTGGCACTCAGCATTATGATTGGCAACAACTTGGTACTACCGATTTTGTTGCGATCTAATGTACTGGAAGACACCGTTCGGTACAACATGAGCGGACGTTTATTGGGCATTCGCCGGGTGAGCATTGTCGTTGTTTTATTATTGGCCTATGCCTATTTTCGAGGGGTAGGCAATCAATACAGCTTGGTTTCTGTTGGGTTAATTTCATTTACAGCCATTGCTCAGTTTGCTCCAGCCGTATTTGGCGGCCTTTATTGGAAACGAGCGACTAAAAAAGGCGCGCTGGCCGGATTGCTGGTCGGTTTTGGCATTTGGGCTTATACCCTGCCTTTGCCAACACTGGCAGAAGCAGGGCTAATTTCAGATACTTTTACGAAAAGCGGCCTTTTTCACCTCGAGTTGTTAAAACCAGATGCCCTGTTTGGCTTAAATACCGGAAGCCCCATTACCCAAGCTGCTTTCTGGAGTTTGTTGCTCAATACCATGCTTTTTGTCGTGGTGTCGCTGAATACTTCGCAAAGCCCGTTGGAAGCCTCCCAAGCGGATATTTTTGTCAATATTTACAAATACAGAACCCCAGGAGCAGAATATGAAGTGGTTCGTCGGCAAGCAAAAGTAAAGGATATCATCATGTTGATGAACCGTTTTCTAGGCCAGCAACGCGCCCACCTATTGTTGCGCTATTTTGAGCAAAGCAAACATTTTGACCTGAGTAAACAGCAAATCGCCAATGCTGATCTCATCAATTATGCGGAAACCCATCTGGCTGGCTCTATTGGTGCTGCTTCTGCCAAACTCATCATCAGTTCTATTGCAAAAGATGACCCCATTAGCCTGGAGGAAATGTTCAAAATTTTGGAGCAAACCAAAGAAATGGTAGAATACAGCCAGGCTCTGGAAATCAAATCGGATGAATTGGAAAAAACAACCCAGCAATTACAAAAAGCAAATGAACAGCTCAAAGAGTTAGACCGCCTAAAAGCCGACTTCATCACTACTGTAACACATGAATTGCGCACGCCCATCACATCCATCAAAGCTTTTGCTGCCATCTTACAGCAAAACGAAGGCATCAGCGAAACACAGAAAAAAGAATTCCTCCAAATCGTCGTCCACGAAAGCGAACGCATTACCCGACTGATAAACCAAGTCCTGGATCTGGAAAAATTAGGCGCTCAAGCCAGCAAAGGTATCAGGTATCCCTTCGATCTAAACGAGGTTTGTAAAAATGCCTTCCAAGGCTTAAAGCAATTGATGGAAGATCGAGGCGTGACCGCGCAACTCAACTTACCAGACAACATCCTCCAAGTAGAAGGGAATCCAGATCAAATCACTCAGGTAATCGTCAATTTGCTGTCGAATGCCATTAAGTTTAGCGATGAAAAAGCCGGAGCCGTGCATCTTTGCCTGTCCAAAGAAGGCAAGAACGCCCAAATAGAAGTATCAGACAATGGCAAAGGCATTCCTGAAAAAGATCAGCAATTTATTTTTGAAAAATTCACTCAACTGAGCGATAAGATCATGGGAAAGCCTAAGGGAAGCGGCCTGGGCCTATTTATTTCAAAAGCCATCGTCGAACAACACCACGGCCATATTCAAGTCATTAGCAAAGCCGGTGAAGGTGCTACCTTTTTGGTTACCTTGCCCCTTGAGTCGCCTCAGGAATGACAGACAAAAGAATACCGTTCTTTTAATGGCTGATTTTCTCACCCCAAAAACAGCTATAAATTGCCATTCCTACTCGATTGGCTTCTTTTTATTTTGAGTACCCTGCCTTTAGAACAAGATTTTTTTGTCCATAAAAACAATAAGAAATTTTTTTTTTGAACAAATTAGCATAATTTAGCCTGACTAAATAAATTTACTGCCAACCAAATACGATGGATAAACATGAAACTACAGTTTTACTGGTGGACGATGAGCCTAACATCCTCATCGCCCTGGAGTTTCTTATCCAAAAAGAAGGCTACCGGGTGCTGAAAGCCCAACAGGGCGCTGAAGCCCTGCAACTCATGCAATTACACCAGCCAGAAATCGTCGTGCTAGACGTGATGATGCCCGAAATGGACGGCTTTGAAGTCGCCAGGAAAATCCGATCTAACGAAGCCTTTGACAAAACGCGCATCATATTCCTTTCCGCAAAAGGTACTCAAAAAGACCGCCTAAATGGCTACGCCAATGGCGGCGAAATTTACCTCACCAAACCTTTCGACAACCAGGAAGTATTAAATACAATAAATGAGGTGGTAGAATTTGGTTTATTCGAATAAAATTTTTTACCTTTACACATATAAATATCTATATACTTAAATAAACCAGACGATATGACGCTTCAGATCAAATCTTTCAACGAATACCGGAACGTTTACCAAAAAAGCGTGGACAATCCGGAGGCCTTCTGGGCTGAACAAGCCGAAACTTTTACTTGGCAAAAAAAATGGGACAAGGTGCTGGACTGGAATTTCAGTGAACCAAACATCAACTGGTTTGTAGGCGGCAAGCTCAACATTACTGAAAATTGTTTGGATCGGCACCTGGCAACCCGTGGCGATCAAGTTGCAATCTTGTTTGAGCCCAATGATCCAAACGCAGCTACCCAAACGTACACTTACCGGGAATTACATGCTGCTGTTTGTAAAGTGGCCAACGCCTTGAAAGCCAATGGCATTACTAAAGGAGACCGTGTTTGCTTTTACATGCCCATGACCCCCGAACTGGCCATTGGTGTATTGGCTTGTGCCCGCATCGGCGCCATCCACTCAGTAGTTTTTGCTGGCTTTTCTGCCCAAGCTTTGGCCGACCGAATTAATGATTCGGCCTGTAAAATGGTGATCTGCTCGGATTACAACGATCGCGGCCCCAAGCATATCCCCGTCAAGCAAGTCGTAGATGATGCATTGGCCTTGGGCTGTCCTAGCATAGAAACCGTTTTGGTACATAAAAATACGGGTGATCCCTTAACCATGAACGCTGGCCTGGATAAATGGTGGCACGACGAAGTAAATGGACAATCGGCGGAATGCCCGGCTGAGCAAATGGATTCAGAGGATATGTTGTTCATTTTATACACCTCGGGATCAACCGGAAAGCCCAAAGGTGTCGTACACACCTGCGGCGGCTATATGGTTTACACGTGCTATTCTTTCAAAAACGTATTTCAATACGAAGACGGCGATGTCTATTGGTGTACCGCCGATATTGGCTGGATCACCGGGCACTCCTACATCGTATATGGCCCACTTTTGGCAGGGGCTACAACGGTCATGTTCGAAGGCGTTCCCACGTATCCCGATCCAGGTCGCTTCTGGGCCTCTTGCGAAAAACTAAAAGTCAACCAGTTTTATACCGCGCCTACCGCCATACGCGCCCTCATGGCTCAAGGCGATCAATGGACGGAAGGCTACGACTTTAGTTCTATCAAAGTGCTAGGCAGCGTGGGCGAGCCCATCAACGAAGAAGCCTGGGAATGGTATTACAACAAAATAGGAAAAGGCAATGCCCCCATCGTGGACACTTGGTGGCAAACGGAAACGGGCGGCATTCTGATCTCCGGCTTGGGCAGCCACAGCCCCATGAAACCGGCACATGCTGGCTATCCGCTACCTGGCGTACAACCTTGCTTGCTGGATCCGGAAGGCAACGAACTGTCGGGTAACGATGTGGAAGGACTCCTTTGCATTAAATTTCCTTGGCCTTCGATGATCCGCACTACTTATGGCGATCACGAGCGCTGCCGCCAAACGTATTTCTCCGTTTACAAAAACATGTACTTCACTGGCGATGGTGCCCGCCGCGATGCCGATGGCATGTACCGCATCATTGGCCGGGTGGATGATGTCATCAACGTGTCGGGTCACCGCATGGGCACTGCCGAAGTGGAAAATGCCATCAACGAGCATCCCAAAGTAGTGGAATCCGCAGTAGTGGGCTATCCGCACGACATAAAAGGGCAAGGTATTTATGCCTATGTCATTACTGCTGAGCCTGTTGCCGATGAAGAAACCTTGAAAAAAGAGATACTCAACGTGGTGACCAAAGAAATTGGCCCCATTGCCAAACCGGATAAAATCCAGATTGTTTCCGGTTTGCCCAAAACCCGTTCGGGCAAAATCATGCGCCGCATCCTTCGCAAGGTAGCTTCCGGCGATGTTTCTAGCTTGGGTGATACATCTACGCTCCTGAACCCGGAAATTGTGGATGAAATCATTGGCGGGGCGGTGTAAGTACTACTCACCTTAATAAAAAGGCGGCTCGTTTTGCGAGTCGCCTTTTTTATTAGAAACTAAGCGACTGTTTGTCCCGCTGTTTTTTTGTATCTTTGTACACAAC
Source organism: uncultured Saprospirales bacterium (assembly GCA_937864265.1). Taxonomy (GTDB): domain Bacteria; phylum Bacteroidota; class Bacteroidia; order Chitinophagales; family Saprospiraceae; genus CALMIR01. The sequence continues at coordinate 27,124 of CALMIR010000061.1, forward strand.
ATCGGCTGTGCATGGAAACAAATTGGAATCCTTCTGGCGATAGCGAAGAACTCATCATCCCTAACGAGTACCTCAAAGCATTGGTAGAACGCGACAATCAAATCGCTTTTTTCAAAGGCGAATGGACTAGAACGAAAGAAGAGCTGGAAAAAACAGCAGAAGAACTGGAAAAAACAGCAGAAGAACTAGAAAAAACAGCAGAAGAACTGGAAAAAACAGCAGAAGAACTGGAAAAAACAGCAGAAGAACTGGAAAACGAAAGAAAAGCCGCTATTCAAAAAGACCAACTGATTCTGACTATGGCTAAAATGCTAAAAGATCGCGGTGTTTCACCTGAAGCCATTCAGCAACAGACCGGGCTGACTCTTGAGCAGATACAGGCCTTGTGAATTTTTCCAAAAAAAACATTCTCTGCCACTTGGACGTGTCCACTTTACATCGTACCTTGCGTCCATAACGCGCGCGTACCTTTACGCTACCCA
>CALMIR010000062.1 GCA_937864265.1 uncultured Saprospirales bacterium
TGCTGGAAGCGCTGCCGCCATTCTGTTTTGATGGTGCAGATGGCCGTATCGAGGTGCTGGAGGTGAACGGTGGCGTACCGCCTTTGCTTTTTGGCCTGAACGGTCAAGCCACTCAGGCCGAAGGCTTGTTTGAGGGGCTGGAGGCCGATACCTACCTGCTGGAGTTGACGGATGCCGAAGGCTGCCAAGCCGATACCCTCCTGACGCTAGACAATCCGCCGCCCTTGTATGTGAGCGCGGGTTTGGATGCACAGATACAGGCGGGCGGCAGCGTGGCTTTATCGGCCAATTCCAACGCCGCTGCGCCGATATATACCTGGCATCCCCCCTTGGGCTTGTCGTGCAGCGATTGCCCCAACCCCATCGCCATGCCGCCCGCCACACAGCTTTATACCCTGACGGTGGCCGACGAGCAAGGCTGCACGGCAGCGGATGAGGTGTTGATAGAGCTGCTTCCGCGTGCGAAAGTCGCCCTGCCCAATGCGTTTTCGCCCAACGACGATGGCTACAACGATCGTTTTTTACCCGTCGGCGGGCAGGATGATATTCAGGTACTGGATTTTCGCATCTTCAACCGATGGGGGGCTATGGTGTATGAGGAAGCGGAGGTGGCCTGGTCGCAACTCAGGGGCTGGGATGGCAGGCTGAACAATCGCCCGCAGCCGACGGAGGTGTATGTGTATGTGCTGCGTGTGCTATGGCCGGATGGAAAGGTGGTGCAACTGAGCGGGGAGGTGGTGCTGTTGCGCTGAGGGGGGGAAGGCTAGAGTCTTTTATAATGTGGCTGGCATGGTAAGTGTCGGTGTGATTTTGAATCACGTCGACACTTGATGCAAAAGGGGCGATCTGAAATTTCAGATCGCCCCTTTTAACATTAAGCCCGGAGCTTTTAAAGCTTAAGCCTATAGCCAATATGCTTAATTCTTAAAGTACGGCTTATTTTCGATGCCATTCTGGGCATTATCCAAGCGTGTTTTGAACTCATTGGACTTCTCCAAATCGTCCTTGCGCGCATAGATTTCCTTCAAGGCGATCAAAGTATTGACGTCATTTGGCGCTAAGGCTTCAGCTTTCTGGAAATAGGGCAAAGCTTTGTCGAATTCCAAAAATATACTGGCTTTCAGCGCTTCGTACTTCTTAATGCCTTCTTTGGAGTAATCATCGGCCAGTTTATTCAACTGAGTAGTCATCACAGCAGCCTTATTGTAAAACAACGCGCCCAAGCTATAAAGTGCGTCTGCATATTTTGGATCTTTCTCGATGGCCGAATTGTAGTATTTCATGGCATTGTCAAAATGACCTTGAGCAGCAGCCTCGTTGCCGGCAGACAATTCCTTTTGGTAGAGGTTGTCGTAAACGTTACCCAATGTGGAGTACAGCGAAACATTATCGGGTTCCTTCTCGATGGCTTTTTGAATTTTGCCAATCAATTCGTCCAGCTTGTTCTCCCGCAGGAAGTGGTTGATTTCTGCAAATAGCAGAGATACATCATCTGGGTAGCGCTTTCTGCCTTCTTCCAGATAAGTGTAGGCATTGGCAGCATCGCCTTCCATTTTGGCCTTATAAAGGGCCTCATAGATTGCAGGCTTATCGTATTTGATGTCGTACAATTGTTGAAAGTAGGCAGTTGCTTCGGCTACTTTACCCGCATTTAATGCAGCCAAACCAGTGATATACAACTGGTTATTGTAGTCGTCTTCAACATCCAAGGCGCTGGCCTCTTTGCCCTCTTTCATCAAGGTATGGGATTTAATCACCTGATCAAAATTGGCGTAAGCAGCATCAAAATTCTGGTCTTCATAAGCAAAAATCCCCAGGTTGCTCAAATTACCCTGCGTGACGCGAAGGGCTTTTAATGCATCTGACTTTTCATACTTTTTCTCCGCCATGTTGTAGGCTTTCGTCAACGCTTCTGCCGCTTCGATAGCTGGGTTTTCAACGGCAGGCAACCCTTCATTACCGCTGCCCAACTGGCGTGCCAACACCATTTGATTGGAGATTTCGTTGTAAATTTCGCCCTTGCTTACCCAGCTTTTTGCTTCAGCAGCTACTTCCGCATCGGCCAAGGCTTCGTTAATGGCATCATATGCCTCTTGCAGTTTTCCCTTGTTATTGATTTGATCCAAGTAAAATGCACCCAAAGCTGTTGTCGCTTTGCGATAGGCTTTTTTGCCATCTTGTGCGCTCAAAGACGCCACCAAAAAGAGAGATAAAATTCCGAACAGTAATTTCTTCATAGTGGATTGATTTATTTTCCAGTTTGAAAGTGATTCCTCAACAAAACTAAGCTTTTGACGTGATTGATTCCTATTGGAACGTTTAGAAAATGTTAAATAGTTTAAAGCTTAAAGGCAAAGCTTTATTGAGTACCCAAATGCTCGTATCCTCAGCTAATCAAATCCTCAGTTACTCAGTTGCTCCCTGCCCGACCGGGTGCAGCCCGGGCGGGAAAAGCCTAGCTTTAACCCAGCCAATCGATTCCTCAAGCCTGCCCCTACTCTTCCTCCTCCGAGTTCAAAATCGTCACATCAGCAATGTTATCATCATCGTCCAGGCGAATGACCCGCACACCTTGAGTAGCCCTGCCCATCACCCGCAAATCAGAAATGGAAACGCGAATCACAATACCAGAACGGTTGCTAATCATTAAATCGTTGTTATCTTTTACAACTTTGATGGCGATCAAGCCCCCAGTTTTATCTGTGATCTGCATGGTTTTGACCCCCTTTCCGCCGCGGTTAGTCAGTCGATATTCCATAAAGTTGGAGCGCTTGCCCATGCCTTTTTCTGAAATAACCAAAATGGACTGATCCAGGTACTCCGGATCGATGCAAACCATTCCAACTACAACATCGTTGCCATGATCATTGAGTGTAATGCCACGTACACCGGCAGCGGTACGCCCCATTGGACGTACTTTACTTTCGTTAAATCGCACGGCAAAACCCTGCTTGCTGGCCATGAATATCTCGTGATTGCCATTGGTAAGACGAGCTTCCAGCAACTGATCGTCTTCGTTGATGGTAATGGCGTTGATGCCTCCTGCACGTGGCCGGGAAAACGCTTCAACCGCCGTTTTCTTGATCATGCCGCGCTTGGTAGCAAAAACAATAAAATGGTTTTTAACAAACTGCTCGTCCGTCAAATCCTCAATATTGATATAGGCTTTGATTTTATCTTCTTTGGGTATGGAAAGGATATTTTGAATAACCCTTCCGCCCGATGTCTTCGACGCCTCTGGAATTTCGTAAGCCCTCAGCCAATAACACCTACCCAATTCGGTAAACAACAAGAGGTAATTGTGGGTATTGGCTGTAAAAATATGCTCGATGAAATCCTCGTTCCGCGTTTTGCTGCCTACGGAGCCTCGGCCACCCCGGTTTTGCAAACGATATTCCGAAATAGCTGTGCGCTTGATGTAGCCCAAATGCGAAATGGTAATGACCTGTTCTTCGTTGGCAATCAGGTCTTCCATGCTGATTTCAGCATCGGAATAGCTGATTTCGGTGCGCCGGGCATCGCCGTATTTTTCTTTGATCTCCAGCAACTCATCTTTGACGATTTGGCGTTGCAAAGCTTCGCTTTCCAAAATCGCTTTGAGCTCGGCGATCAATTTTTGAATCTCATCGTATTCTTCTTTGATCTTGTCCCGCTCCAGTCCCGTCAGCTTTTGCAAGCGCATATCCAATATGGCTTTGGCCTGGCCTTCTGATAAAACATGCTCGGGATCGCGGGGAAACTCTTCGGTTTCTACCGCTTCAATCAACACTTTGAATTTTTGCCAGAAAGCATCCAAGTCATCTATAAAATCGCCGCGCATCAAACCCTGCTTCGCTGCTTCAGGATTCACGGAAGCGCGGATCAAGTCGATCACCTGATCCAAGTAGTCGAGGGCGATGAGCAAACCTACCAGGATGTGTGCCCTGGAAATGGCCTTATTCAAATCGAATTTGGTGCGGCGTACAATGACCTCCAAGCGGAACTTGATGAACTCTGTGATCATCTCCTTCAAGTTGAGGGTTCTGGGCCGGCCATTGACCAACGCCACATTATTGACGCCAAAAGAGGATTGCAAGGGCGTGTATTTGTACAACTGACTGAGAATGACCTGGGCCATCGCATCCCGGCGTACATCGATCACAATGCGCAACCCTCTCCGGTCCGATTCATCCCGGATGCCCGTAATGCCATCAATCTTCTTCTCATGTACCAGTTCGGCTATTTTGGCCACCAAAACCGCTTTATTGACCTGATAAGGAATTTCGGTAACAATAATGGTTTCTTTGCCGCCGTCGCTGGTTTGGATTTCCGCTTTAGCGCGTACTACTACCCGCCCCCGGCCAGTTTCAAAAGCGCTGCGCACTCCTGAATAGCCGTAGATGATTCCCCCTGTCGGGAAATCGGGTGCTTTGATGAATTGTATCAGTTCGCTAATGGCAATTTCTGGGTTATCAACTGTAGCAACAATCCCATCCACTACTTCTGACAGGTTATGGGGCATCATATTGGTGGCCATACCAACGGCTATACCCGAAGAGCCATTGACCAACAGGTTGGGCAATCGGGCAGGCAGTACCGTAGGTTCTTCCAGAGAGTCGTCGAAGTTGAGCGTAAAATCAACCGTATCTTTGTTGATGTCTGCCAGCATTTCATCGGATATGCGGCGCAAACGGGCTTCCGTATAACGCATGGCTGCGGGGCTGTCGCCATCCATAGAGCCAAAGTTACCCTGGCCGTCCACCAAGGGATAGCGCAAAGACCAATCCTGAGCCATACGCACCATCGTATCATAAACCGAGCTGTCACCATGTGGGTGGTATTTACCCAACACCTCCCCCACAATACGCGCTGACTTTTTATGCGCTTTGTTGTAACCGACGCCCAATTCCGCCATACCATACAATACCCGACGGTGCACTGGTTTCAATCCATCTCTCACATCGGGTAAAGCCCTGGACACAATGACCGACATCGAGTAGTCGATGTAAGCCGTTTTCATCTGCTCTTCAATATTGACAGGAATAATGCGCTGTTTCAAAGACAAGATTTGTTTGATTTGACAATAGAAATAAAGGCCATTGGTCAGCCTTTTTTCAAAAGACTGGCAAAGATAAGAAAAAAGCACAATAATCTTATCTTTGCGCGAAAAAACAAGATGGGGCAAACTATCAAGCCGTATGACAGTGAAGGAAGTAAAAAAGGGCAGGTGTCTCAAATGTTTGATCGTATCGCGCCTTATTACGATTTTTTAAACCACTTCCTGTCTTTGGGCATAGACAAATCCTGGCGCAAAAAGGCCATTCGACAGATCAAGCCTGAAAATCAGGCATATATTCTGGATGTAGCTACCGGTACAGCTGATGTAGCGCTGGAAATTAGCCGTCAATTCAAAAGCTCTACTATTATTGGCATCGACATTTCAAAGGAGATGCTCGCCATCGGGCGCCAGAAAATTGCCAAAAGACAACTCAGCGACAAGATTGAACTTCAGCAAGGCGATTCGGAAAATTTACCTTTCTCAGACAATACGTTTGATGCCATTACCGTTGCTTTTGGAGTGCGCAATTTTGAAAACCTGGAAAAAGGTTTGGCAGAAATGTACCGGGTATTAAAACCGGGTGGCCAATTGGTGGTTTTAGAATTTTCTAAACCTAAATCTTTTCCATTCAAACAATTGTACAATTTTTACTTTAAAAACATCCTGCCATTTATAGGTAGGTTTACTTCTAAAGACAAAAAAGCGTATTCGTATTTGTACGAATCCGTTCAGGCTTTTCCCGATGGGGCGGCTTTCATACACATTCTTCAACAAACCGGCTATAAAGCAAATCAATGTATAGAATTAACTCTAGGCGTCTGTTCCATTTACAAGGGGGAAAAGTAATTGCTGCCTTCCTACTGTGCATCGCAAGTACTTCCCTGTATGCTCAAACTTATAATGGCGACAGCTATAATTTCTTCGAATTCAATAAAAAGCCCTATTACTTCGGCATTACCCTGGGCATCAATAGCTCCTCTTTTAAGCCTTTTCGTTCGGAGGGTTTTCTAGAAAGCGACAGCATTCGCATTGTCGAGTCGGTGAGTGGCCCTGGCTTCAATTTGGGCATCGTAACGAATTTGAAAATGGGCGACCATTTCGATTTTCGCTTTTTGCCTACCCTTTCTTTTGCAGAGCGCAGGATTGAATATACCAAAAATCAGCGGGTAGCCCAGTTTAGCAACCGGCAAGTGGAATCCGTTTTGGTGGAAATGCCGTTTCACCTGCGTTATAAATCTATACCCTACAAGGATTTTCGCTTGTTCGTCATCGCCGGGGTGAAATATTCCTTCGACGTAGCCAGTGATTCGAATACCCGTCAAGCGGAAACCCTGGTGAAGATAGCCCCCAATGACTTTTCGCTGGAATATGGGGCTGGCATCCAGTTCTTTTTCCCTTTCTTCATCTTTTCACCGGAGATCAAAATTTCACATGGCATCGGCAATACCCTGATTTACAACAAAAACATTCAGGAATCCACCGTTCTGGAAAAACTATTGTCTCGCACCTTTACGGTATCGCTGCACTTTGAGGGCTAGGCCTTTATTGTGCCTTGATGACTTTGAAAACCTGATCCCCCAGCCTTAAAAAGTACACGCCTGCGGGCAGATGAGTTAAGTCAATAGGAGTATCAGGAATCGTTTTTAGGTCGCTTATCAGAGGCTGCCCTGTCAGGGAATACAGCGCTACAAGCATGTGGTCTGATTCTGCCCCTTCTATCCAGATAAGCCCTTTTGTCGGATTGGGAAAAAGCTTGATTTCCTGATTTGTACCGACAACTTCTGTTTGATGACTGGGCACAATCAATCCATTGATGTCGTATTGGGAAAAAAACCGCCATATTTCGAGTGAAGCGTCAAAATCCTGATTGGTACCCGGCAGGCTAATCCAGGTGCCCGGCCAAGTATGGCCGCCTCCGTTTACTCGATAATGTACGGTACTCAAACCCTGGTTCCCATCGGGATAAACGAATTGATCGACGGTGCTGCCATCCAGAATATTGGTATTGGGCAAGGTACTTGTGATCGGCACCTCTTCGCATTGGTTAAAAGCCACCCAATATTGTAAGGTTTCCTCAATGGATTTGGTCCAAGTGGTGCCATTGTAAGGAACTACAAAGTCAAATGTACCGTGTATTTGTAATACCGGCATGGGATGTTGAGGATCGCATTGGTCATAAATTTCAGGTGTCATAGATCCCGTCACTGAGGCGATGGCTGCAATTTGCTCGCTGAGTTGGCAAGCCAGTTGAAAGCTCATAAAGCCGCCATTTGACATGCCTGTCGCATAAACTCGATCTCGATCAATCGCATATTGCGAGGCGATCGCATCAATCAATGCTGCTGTAAATCCCACATCGTCCACCGTGCTGCCTGTTGTCCAACCGCCCACGTTCCAATGAGAAATTCCGTTCAACAAAGTGCCTTGCGGATGCACCAGGAGAAAACCAGCTGTATCGGCGATGCTTCGAAAGTCGCCGTACCCCATCTGATCATTGGCATTGCTGCTGTATCCATGGAAATTGAACACCAAGGGTACGGACTCATCGCCTGTATAGCTGGCTGGTACATACAAGATGTAAGTCCTTTCCAAGCCATCGTGTAGCAAAGTAGCCTCAATGGTTTGCTGTGCAATTCCCCAAATTGGCCCTGCCATTAAAATCAGATAGCTTAGCGTAGTGCGTAGGGTCATGATCATAAGTGGTAAGCTTTTGCCGTTTTAAATAATCGGCGGGAATATACGATTTTATTGGCATTTCCCTGTTCTAATACGGTTCATCAAGTATTGATGTAGCTGCCCACACCCATCTTGTCAATCCTGTGAATCTTGTCTGATGGACACTCACACTTACCTACACCAATAATTATGTTACATGCTAGCCTCACCAGAAGCCTAGGTCTTTCCACCCCAGAGGAGTGTTCTATTTGTCGCCCCGATATAGCCCAGCCAACGCGCTACAGCGTAGCGCTCTCTTAAGCGCTGGAGAAGGGTCAAAATCAAGGCTCATTCGACCACAAGCCGCACAAAGAACTGCTCGTTTGCAAAAGTGTCGGCGTGAGCCCGAAGTCACACCGACACTTGCCAAGCTTATCCACGCTTAAAACGCGAATCGGTGGCATTTTTATAATGCCTTTTATGCCTTTCACAACTCCCCAGCCAATTGTACGCTGCAACTCTATTTTTGTTGCTTTGCCATGTTAGGGCCATCCCACTTCGCTAAAAATAGTCCAAATTCAGGAATACTTGCCAGCTTGGTGATCTATTTTCCGTTTTTTGCGTTATCTTGGTAATCTATTTGAAAACCTTTGAGTTAGGCTTTTCTGAAAACCTAGAATTTCAAATTGTCCATGATGATTGCAACGACCAGCGGCAAACTGAGTCTCCTGGGAAAAATGGTGACCAATACGCAGCAAACGCTCGCGGAGCTTTCTGAACAGCAGCCTATTATGTTGGTATTCTTGCGGCATTTTGGTTGTACCTTTTGTCGGGAAGCTTTGTCAGACTTGTCCAGGGATCGGGAGAATATTGAGGCTTCGGGTACTACGCTCGTTTTTGTACACATGACCGATTACGAAACCGCCGAACGTTATTTTCAGCGCTTCAACTTGCCAGGTGTCCTCCATATCAGCGATCCGGAGTGCCGTTACTATGCCGCTTTTGGATTGGTCAAAGGCAATTTTAACCAGTTGTTTGGCCTCCAAACCTGGATCAGAGGCTTCTCAGCCGGTATGGTGGCCGGCCATGGCATAGGCGGTCAGGTAGGCGATGGCTTTCAAATGCCCGGTGTGTTCATCATTCAGGAAAGCGAAATCAAATACAGCTTTATTCACAAACTGGCCTCTGAAAGACCTGATTATTTGGATATGCTCAACTGCTGCTCCATCCAAACAGACTAAATAGCTAAAGCCTAACATCTAATATCAACGTCCATTTACCCATGATCGGTTGGAATTTCACAGCATACAAACCCGGACAGGAAGGCTCCATTTTTGACCGCCTGCTCAAAATATTTCAAGAACTGTTGGTTTACACCTCTGGCGATGTCAGCGAAGCATTGTCTTGGCTGACCGAATTGGATAAGCAATACCGCCTTACCAATTCGGAATACGGCATGGCCGATTTTATTCAGGATCTCATTGACAAAGGCTATATCCGGCAGGAAGAAGCGGGAGGCAATGGTTTTGTACCCAGTTCTAAAATGGAGATAGCCATCCGCCGCAAAGCACTGGAAGATGTTTTTGGGCAACTGAAAAAAACCAAACGCGGCAACCACAGCACCAAGCACAGCGGCAGGGGCGATGAATTCACCTCCGAGTTGCGCCCCTATGAGTTTGGCGATCAACTGGATAACCTCGCCGTATCGGAGTCGCTGCGCAACGCCCAGATCAACCACGGCATCGACGATTTCCAATTGGCACAAGACGATCTGGAGGTATATGAAACGTTTTTCCAGAGCCAAATGAGCACGGTACTCATGATCGATATTTCCCACTCCATGATCCTTTATGGAGAAGACCGCATCACACCCGCCAAAAAAGTGGCTATGGCTTTGGCCGAACTCATCACTACCCGCTACCCCAAAGATACCCTCGACATCATCGTCTTTGGCGACGATGCCTGGCAAATTGAAATCAAAGACCTCCCCTACCTGGAAGTAGGCCCTTACCATACCAATACAGTAGCCGGATTGGAGCTTTCCATGAATCTGCTGCGCCGCCGTAAAAATCCCAACAAGCAGATTTTCATGATCACGGACGGAAAACCGACCTGCATCAAAAAAGGCAAAAAATACTACAAAAACAGCTTCGGCCTCGACCGCATGATCGTCAACCGAACGCTCAATTTGGCGCGCAGTTGTAAAAAGCTACAGATACCCATCACCACTTTTATGATTGCCCAAGAGCCGTATTTGGTGCGCTTCGTGGATCAGTTCACACAAGCCAATGACGGCAAAGCCTTTTACAGCAGCCTGCAAGGACTCGGCGAGCTGATTTTTATGGATTACAAAAAAAATAAGGCGAAAAGGCATCGCTGAGGAGCGACTAAATATTAGCAGAGATTCGATATTTATCCATCTTTGTTTTCCAATGCCGAAATATCCCTTAGGGCAATACCCAGTTTCTGAGCAATTTCCTCTTTGGGTATGCCTAAGTTGAGCAATAATCTGATAGCCTGTTCTTTTTGAGCTCTTTCCTCTTCTTGCTTACGAAGGGCTTCTTCTTGCTTACGAAGGGCTTCTTCTTGCTTACGAAGGGCTTCTTCTTGCTTAC
>CALMIR010000063.1 GCA_937864265.1 uncultured Saprospirales bacterium
TGAAACTAGCCCGTCTTCTCCCGCGTTTTTCGCGGGATCAGCCGGGTAAAAAACCACCCGCCCCTCGTACCTCGGTTCGGGCAGGAAAACCAGAAACCTCCCCTCCTACTCCTTATTTGCCAACTGTCCACAGGCTGCATCGATGTCTTTGCCCCGACTGCGCCGTACGGTGACCATTACATTATTTTTTCTCAAATGCAAGGCAAAGCGATCGATCCGATCCTCACTGGCTTTTTCAAATTCGGCCCCTTCTATCGGATTGTATTCAATGATGTTGACCCTAACTGGAAATTTTTTACACAAAGCTACCAGATGCGCGGCATCATCCAGCGTGTCATTAAAGCGATCGAAAGCAATATACTCGTAGCTGATCCGGTTGCCCGTTTTTTGATAAAAATAGCTCAAAGCATCCATCAAAATGGCGAGGTTATTTTGCTCATTGATGGGCATGATCTCATTGCGTTTTTCGTCGTTGGCGGCGTGAAGAGAAAGCGCCAGGTTGAATTTCACCTCGTCGTCGCCCAGCTTTTTGATCATTTTGGCAATTCCGGCGGTACTGACGGTGATCCGCTTGGGCGACATGTTCAAACCCTGTGGCGAGGTCAGGTAATGAATGCTTTCCATGACCTGGCTGTAGGCCAGCAGCGGCTCGCCCATGCCCATGTAAACAATATTGGTAAGCGGATGATCAAAGGTTTCCAAGGACTGCTGATTGACTAGTACGACCTGATCAAAAATTTCGGCAGCGTCCAGATTGCGAATGCGCTTCATACGTCCGGTTGCGCAAAACTTGCAAGTCAGGCTACAACCCACTTGCGAGGAAACGCATACGGTAAACCGGTTTTCTTCCGGTACAGGGATAAGGACGGATTCGATCAAGTGGCCGTCGTGCAATCGAAAACGCGATTTGATGGTGCCATCCGCGCTGTGTTGCAGCTTATCCGTTGTGATTGCGTTGATGACAAAAGCAGCTTCCAGTTGCTCGCGCAGCTTTTTGGATAAATTGCTCATTTGCTCAAAGGTGTGAGCGCCTTTTTTCCAAAGCCATTCCTGTACCTGCTTAGCCCTAAAGGCAGGCTCGCCCTGTTCTTTGAACCACTGCTCCAAATCGGCAGCACTTATTTTCCGTATATCCTTTTTCTCCATGTTTTGATCCACTAAACCTGCTCATTCAATAGATTGACATTGCTTTTCTAGCCAGGCGACCTCCTCTGGTTTTAGATGAGGTGCTAATGTAGCAAACACCTGTTGGTGATAATCGTTTAACCAGGCTTTTTCATCTGCATTCAGCAAAGACAAGTCAGCCATTTCCAGATTGATCGGAAACAAGCTGAGGGTTTCAAATTCGAGGTATTGGCCATAGTCACTGGGCGAACTTTCCACGCAAAGGATCAGGTTTTCGATTCGGATGCCGTACTGGCCATCGAGGTAAAAGCCTGGCTCATTGGATGTCAGCATGCCAGGTACAAAAGCTACCTGACCGCGTGGATTGAGCAAATCGTGGGTCAAGCCCTGAGGCCCTTCGTGTACATTTAGGAAAGCGCCCACACCATGCCCTGTGCCATGCCCGTAGTTCAACCCTGCGCTCCAAAGCGGTAGGCGAGCCAAGGTATCCAATTGAGCGCCTTTGGTACCTGCCAGGAATCGCACTTTGGCCAGAGCGATGTGCCCTTTTAACACTAAGGTATAATGCTTTTTTTGGTCATCGGAAGGCTGCCCCAAAGCGATGGTTCTGGTAATGTCTGTGGTGCCTTGCAGGTATTGCCCGCCAGAGTCGAGCAACAGGATGCCCTCCGACCGCACGATGGCGCTGTTTTGTGAATCGGGGTGGTAGTGGATAATTGCGCCATTGGCTGCATATCCGGCTATAGTAGCAAAGCTTTCGCCAAAATAGTCGCCCTGCTCCCGGCGAAACGCGTCCAATTGCAGCGAAATATCGTATTCTTTGAGTATCGTTTTTTCCTGAAGACCATTTTCCAGCCATCGGAAAAGGCGCAACAAGGCTACACCATCTTTGATCATGGCCTTTTTGAGTTGAGCAATTTCCGTAGCATTTTTGATCGCTTTAGCGGGAGTGATCAAGTCTTCCATTTGTAATTTACGAGCCGCTTTTGCCCAACCCAACAATTTCGAACTTGTTAAAGCGGGGCTGTAGGCCAGCATTGCTTCTGGCTTCAATTGCTGCAGAAAATCGCTGATCTGGCCATACGGATGCAGTTGAATCGCATCCTGCGCCAGGCGAGCTTGTAGATCGGCGTTTACTTTTTCCCCATCTACAAACCAATGGCTGCTGTTTTTCCCAACCAATAAATAGCTGATGCAAACCGGATTGTAAGGTACATCTGCAGCGCGTATATTGAGCACCCAGGCGATGCTGTCCAGTGCGGTTATCAGATAATAAGCCCCTGGTTCGAGTTGGTTTTGTATCAAGGCCAGTTTTTCTGATCTGGATTGCCCAACTTGTTCTGTACTCATTTCAAAAACAGCCGATTGGGGCAATGGAGGGCGATCCGGCCAAATAGGCTCAATGAAATCGAGATCCGTATGCAGCGTTATATTTTTGGTGGCAAATTTTGCCCTCAGTTGATTGACTTGCAATTCCGAAAACAGCATTCCGTCCACGCCGACCTTGCTGCTTTCGGGTAAATTGTCAAATACCCAATCCAAGTGCTCGGGAGCATGCGGTATTCCCTGTTTGTGCAGTACAAGACCACTTTGCTTTAGCTCCTGTTCTGCCTGTAAAAAATAGCGAGAATCCGTCCAAAGCCCGGCATGATCCTGGGTAACGACTACGACGCCAGCCGAGCCACTAAACCCGGAAATCCATTCCCTTGTTTTCCAATGATCGGCCACATATTCACTCTGGTGGGGGTCATTACTTGGGAGGATGCAAGCATCTAATTGATAGCGCGCCATTAGCTGGCGCAAGGAAGAAAGGCGTTCTTTAAAAGAAAGCATATATTTTTTTTTAATATAAAAAAACGAAACAAGTCTTTATATTTGGGCAAATTTTACGGCGTATTTTGACCTATACCGGCTTTGGTTTGTATAAGATTCACGATAGCCCTGAAAAAACAACTTGCAAATTAGAAGAAAATTGCTTAATTAGTAGTGTGTAAAAATTACTTTCCGATTTATCCACATTCTTACAATAGCCGACACACTTGAAGTGAACCGTTTAGCCCGCTATTGTAAGGGTCAATCGGTCAATTAATTTTTCAGTATTACTTGGCTACCAAAAAGTCCTGAAAATGCTAAGACAGAGTTTAAGCCAGAAAATGTTGCAAAAGCTGTCGCCTCAGCAAATCCAGCTGATGAAGCTACTGCAATTGCCAACGGGTATTCTGGAGCAACGGATCAAAGAGGAACTGGAAATCAATCCGGCATTGGAAGAGGGCGGCAACTCAGATGATAACCCTGATTTTGATGCCAACAACAACGAGAATACTGCGACAGATAGCGAATACGATGACGCCGTAGCTCCACCGGAGGATAAATTCGAGATGGAAGGGGACTATCTGAACAACTACATGGACGATGATGAGCCTTCCTATAAGTACAAAGACGATAATTACGGCGGCGATGAGGAGGATAAAAGCACACCCATTGCTGTGGAGCAAACTTTTCACGATAACCTGGAGCAGCAACTGGGCTTATGGCCAATGGAAAGCGAAAAAGAAGCCATTATTGCCCATCAAATCATCGGCAGTATTGACGAAGATGGCTATCTGAGGAGGGAACCTTCCGCCATCATTGACGATTTGATGTTTCTCCAAAACATCATGGCCACAGAAGATGAGGTACTGGCTGTTTTGAAAAAAATACAGCGCTTTGACCCGCCCGGTGTGGGTGCCCGCGATTTGCAGGAATGCCTTTGCATCCAGTTGAAATTGAAGCAGGAGCAGGAAGAGACCAAGCTCAGTCTGGGCGATCAGCACATTCTATTGTTGGCGATTGAAATCGTAGAGAAAAACTTTGACGCTTTTTCTAAAAAACATTATGATCGGCTTCAAAAAAAGCTGGAAGTACCGGAAGATGACCTCAAGGAAGCGATAGATGAAATAACCAAGCTCAATCCTAAACCGGCCAGCGGATTTGTTGGCAGTTATAGCCAGGCTACGCAGTATGTTGTTCCTGATTTCATCATTCTAAATCGGGATGGGGAACTGGAACTGACCCTCAATACCCGGAATGCCCCCGATTTGCGCGTAAGCGACTATTACCGGGAAATGCTGCGCGACTATAAGAAGAGTGCGCAAAAAAACAAAGCTACCCGGCAAGATAAAGAGGCCGTGATGTTCATCAAGCAAAAGATTGATTCTGCCAAATGGTTCATTGATGCCATCCGCCAGCGGCAGGATACCATGTACCATACGATGTACGCCATATTGCAATACCAGTACGATTATTTCCTGAGCGGCGATCCCAAAAAAATGCGCCCTATGATTCTCAAGGATATTGCAGAAATTACGGGGCTGGATATTTCCACCGTATCCAGGGTAGTAAACAGCAAATTTGTGCAAACAGAGTTTGGCACCCATAGTCTGAAAGCGTTTTTCTCGGAATCGCTTTCTACCCAGGATGGGGAAGAAGTCTCTACATTGGAAGTGAAAAAAATACTGGAAGAAGTCATCGGCAAAGAGGACAAACGCAAGCCGCTCTCTGATGAGCATTTGAAAGACATACTGCAGGAACGCGGCTACAACATCGCCCGCCGTACTGTTGCAAAATACCGGGAGCAGCTCAATATTCCGGTAGCCCGATTGAGGAAGGAACTGTAAAGGAGTTTGGGCAGGCCAAAAGCTGAGCTTGGTTTCTGGTTGATCTGTCCTGAAACTACCCGTCTGAGCCGGGCAGGAAAACTACACCTAGCTTTAGCCTAGCACACGCCAAAGGCGTGGTAAACTTGAAACTACCCGTCTGAGCCGGGCAAGGAGACTAGCCCGTCTTCTCCCGCGTTTTTCGCGGGATCAGCCGGGTAAAAAACTAGAAACTCCCCCCCCTTCCAGGCTCTCCAAAATCACACTACAAGCCCATTCGATTTGTTCTTTTTCGATGATAAGGGGCGGTGCGATGCGCAAGGAACGGTTGTTGAACAAAAACCAGTCGGTAATCACACCTTTTTGAATACACGTTTGTACGACTTGCAATACGCGGTCAAAACTTTCCAATTCAAGCGCCAGCCACAATCCGGCGCTGCGAATAGCGACAATCGAAGGATGCTGCAACAAATGCAAAAACCAGGCTTCTTTTTCTTTCACTTGTTGTATCCAGTCGCCTTCAAGCAAGGTTTCCAAAGTAGCCAGTGCGGCGGCGCTGCTGAGCGGATGGCCGCCAAATGTGGTGATATGCCCTAAGACAGGGTGATGGGTGAAGTGCTCCATCAGGTTTTGGGAGGCAACAAATGCACCTATGGGCATGCCCCCTCCCATTCCTTTGGCGAGGAGCAACACATCTGGTACGACATCATATTGTTCAAAAGCGAACAAGGAGCCTGTGCGTCCAAATCCAGTTTGGATTTCATCAAAAACCAACAAAGCCCCAACTTCCGTACAACGTGCACGCAGCTTTCGCAGATAATCGGAAGAGGGCTTATTCACGCCACTTTCTGCCTGAATGGGTTCAATAATGACGGCAGCAGTATGGGTTGAAATTTTTTCCAGGCATTTTTCACAATTAAAGTCTATGTGTTTAATTCCCGGCAAAAGCGGATGGTACGCCTGGGTAAAGTCGGTGGGCCACATTAAGCTTGCTGCTCCTTGCGTGCTGCCGTGGTAGGCATTTTTACAGGCAATCATTTCTGCCCGACCAGTATAGCGCTTGGCCAATTTCATAGCACCTTCTGTGGCTTCTGTACCCGAATTAACCAGATACACACTATTCAGGCTTTCTGGTAATTGCTCACACAGTTTTTGCGCCAGCTTGACTTGGGGCGATAGCACATACTCTCCATAAACCATCGTGTGCAAGTAGCAATCCAACTGCTCGCGAATGGCTGCTATGACTCTTGGATGCCTATGCCCCAGACTACTGACCCCGATTCCTGCAATTAAATCCATATAAGCCTTTCCTTGCCGATCATACAAAAATAACCCTTCGGCGCGTTCTATTTCCAGCAGCAACGGTGAGGGGCTGGTTTGTGCCAGGTGCTTCAAAAAAAGTTGGCGTTGTGTAAGCATGGTCTATTTTTTGATAAAACTGTTCTTTGGCCGTCAATTAGAAAACGAACATAATTGTATCTTTTTAAAACTTTATACGTTTTATTTTTAGTAACGCAGAAAAATTAAGTTCCTCATTTATCCTTATTCTAACAGGCTGAACGGTTCACTTTAAGTGTGCCCACTATTGTAAGAATGTTGATCAATCGGGAAGTAATTTTTTGTACACTATTTAATACCCTATTTTTACTTGAACACTTAATACCGAGTGACTTTACCTCCCTTTCAGAACACGAAAAGCAGACAGATCAGAAGTAAACAGCGAAATTATGAGAAAGCTGGTCAGCTTATGTTTATTATTGGGGATTCTCGTCTTTTCTTGTCAGACGGAAACCATACGGATGGAAACATACGAAGTGCATGGTATTGATGTTTCGCACTATCAATCCAGAATCAATTGGGATACCGTCATGGATCAGGAAATCCATTTTGCATTTGTCAAAGCAACAGAAGGCGTTTCGCATGCGGATAGCTTGTTTTGCCACAATTGGCAAGAGATGAAAAGGGTGGGGATCAGACGGAGCGCTTATCATTTTTTTCGCCCCAGTAGTCCGGCTTACGAACAAGCTTATAATTTCTTTTCTGTCGTTACGCTCCAAGACGGCGATTTACCGCCTGTACTGGATGTTGAAACCCTGGATGGCGCTTCCAAATACGAATTGATAACAGGCATTCGAACTTGGTTATACTTAGCTGAAATTCAGTATAGTATGAAGCCTATTTTATACACTAATCTCAAATTTTACAACAAATACCTGGCTGGACATTTTGACGATCATCCTATCTGGATCGCCCGTTACAATAATAAAGAGCCCCGCTTGGCTTGCGGCCGCGACTGGCAATTTTGGCAGTACGGCAATCGGGGTACCCTAAAAGGTATTGACGGCCACGTTGATTTTAATGTTTTTCATGGCAACCTGATCGAGTTGGAAAAAATGTGCCTCGCTGCCCATACCGTTTTATCCGAAAACAACAATAGCCATTGAAAAGCATATTCAATGGCTATTGCCCTCACAAAAGGGTATTTTTAGTTTTGTTTAAAACACGACAGCGTATTTGATCAATATCTGTTGGGTAAGACTTAAACGGCGTAGGGTTTCAATATTTCCGTTTTCATCCAGCTTCACACCGCCTGGAAAATCATAGTCTGTCACCTGTACTTTCACGTCGTGGTCATAAAAGGCATTGACCAGAAAAGACAGTTGAAGTCCTTTAAATACTTGGATCGCCAGTTCGTTCGTCCAGTCCAAGTCCACATTTTGCGGATCGCGCAAGTAGTTGGAAAACAGCGTCAAAGCTGAGGTGTAAGCCATTCTTTCTTCCCAAAATTTGTTGGCATAGTTAGCGCGGAAAAGGGACCCCAATTGGGCATCTACATTTTCAAATACATCATATCGATTGGTTAAGGGATTTACTTCTCCTTCTACTGGGTTACCATGTACCCCTCTGCTGGCAATAGCATCATTTGTCACTATAATGTATTTAGAGCCTAGAGGGGAGTAGTAGAAGGTCCAATGGTCGTTGGGCTTGTAGTCAATCCCCAGTGATAAGGTAATCGTTGCAGGAGCAAACAATTGAGACAAAGGATCTTGATTTTGGCCGCTGATATCCGAAAGAAAAAAACCGGCATAAGTCGGCGTTCCTTCATAGGTCGGCGTAATCTGACTCAGAAAAGAAAAATCAACTGCGTAGAAAAACTTAGATGTTTCAGAAGTTTGGTATCCCAATTTGGAATTCAATCGGAGTTCATCAATCGCTTTTTGAAAAGGGATTTTTTCAGTCGATCCTTGTGCAATCACACCGGTACCTAAGCGCTGCACGCCAAACTGCCAAGAACCTAGATTGTCCCAAGCCAGGCGATTTTTTTTATACTTGGCAAAAATATTAATGGCGCCGCCCAGGCCTAAACGGTTCTGACCTGCTCCTTGCTTGGGGTTAAACTGAAAAAGCTGGGCAAAATCCAGCCCTAATCCAGCTCCTGTCTCCCATGTCTTTGGTGTTTCCGCTACTTCTGCATTTTCCTGAGCCTGCGTATTCCAACTCGAAAATAACAGACAAAAGGTTAAGGTAAATAGGGTAAATTTCTGATTCATTGTTGATTGGATTGTTATTAAAACTAGTATTTATTCGTCTTCAACGATGGTACTGTTGCGGGAAAAGATTTCAACTTTCTCACTGGTCAATTTGCTCAGAGGAAAAATCACATCGCGATCGCCTGTATGAAGCACGATATTGGAAGTAGTCACATCGATCACCTGCCCTTTCACCCCTTCAATGGCAATGACGTCACCAACATTTACTTTCCCTTTATTGTAGTAACCAGATAAGTAGTTGGCTACAATATTGCGCGATGCTATCCCATAACCAATGGCAAAAGCAAAAACAATACCTGCCAAAACAATAGATAGGTTGTCCTGTATGAACTCTGTATCTATGCCTGCCTGCGACAGCGTGATCATGGTAATATTGAGGAAGATGAAATAAAACACAGCATTTGAAATAATGCTGCCCGCAGGTATACCAAGAGAATCGCAGGTGGATTTCACCAGATCTTTAATAAAATCCGCAACGACCAGGCCAATCAAAAAGATAATAACAGCAGAAATAAGGACTGGTATGTAATTCAGCAGGTCGCCCATGAGTTGCGACACGACCTCCATGTTCAAAATATCTGTAGCGGCTACCGCAAAAATAACCAGTAGGAAATAGTAGAGGACTTTGGAAAAAACCTGGCTGGGAACAATTTTGATATTGTTCTTATAAAAAAGCTCCAATTGGTTGAGTTTCTCGGCCAAGCGATCGACCCCTACTGTTTGCAGTAATTTTTTGACCAATTTGGAAAGCATCCGGGCTACAATCCACCCGATTAAGAAGACCAGTATAGCACCAATAAAATTGGGCAAAAAGGATAAAAAATTGGTAATTAAATCCTCAATTATTTTCCAAATATTCAATTTGGAAGTATCTTGAAACAGCGCGATCATAACAAATGCTTTTATTATCTTCGAGAAATTGGTTGATCTGGAGGTGTGGGCGTTACATCAGGGGGTACATCATCCACGCCACCCATATTGGGCGCCTTGCGTTGGGTGTCATTTCCTCCTGCTGAAAACAGCAAGACTTCCACCATTGCAGGTAGATAGACTTCTATCAATTGTCCTACAAATTTGAAAACGCCTAGGCTTTGCCAAATACCGTTTTGTACTTTTTGGATTTTGGGTTTTTGAGAACGCAACAGCCGTTCTTCCTCTTCTTCTTGTAATTTCTTAAAGTTGTTGATAGTGTTGCTCATGGTTATGCCATTTCCGCTTGAAAGATTTCATCCCGTATCATCTGTGCTTTTGCTTTTGCCCGTTTTAATTTCATTTTTACAGCGCTTTCCGTCTTGTCTAGGGTATCGGCAATGTCTTTGATTGACATGTCATCCTGGTATTTCATCAATAAAATCGCTTTATCACCGGTGGGTATATTTTCCAATACTACTTTCAATTGATTGATCTCCATTTCCAGTAGGGCTTTATCTTCCACCTCATCTTCCAGGTCAGGCGTTTTTTCCATCTCGTCAGAAAAAAGGTCTGTTTGCTTTTTCTTGCGCCGAAGGAAATCGATGCAGTAGTTATAAGTGATAGAATAAATCCATGTCGAAAACTGAGCCTTTTCTCCAAACTTGGACAAGTTGAGGAAAATTTTCATAAATATTTCCTGTGTTGCATCTTGAGCTAAGGCTTCATCTTTCAGCAAGGAGATGCATTTGCTGTAGATTTTTGTGGCATATCTGCTGTATAATAAGTCAAAACAACGAGTCGCCTGAGTAGAGAGGTAACTGTGGATGACCTCGGCATCTCTCATTGCTTTGTTACATCCTTTTTCCAATTTTTTTGGTTTTTAGATGGTGTATTACGATGATTTTCTGGTTCTCATAATGCACCTAAGTTTGACGCAAATTTTTGAGAAAGTTACAAATTTTAACAACTATCAAAAAATTCAAACTTAGATTCTTTGGCAGGCGGCAAATTATTTACCCAATCCCCCGAAAACGCAAACAGCCCCGCTGCGGAGCAACGAGGCTATTGGAGC
>CALMIR010000064.1 GCA_937864265.1 uncultured Saprospirales bacterium
AGTAAGGTAGTAAGCGGAAATTCAGTGAGAAGTGAGGGTGTGGGTGTGCTGCAACACTAAGAACACTGAGGGAGTAAGGTAGTAAGAAGAAATTGGGTGTGGGTGTGAGTGTACTGCAACACTTAGAGCACTCCCGTCCGACCGGGCATCCGGGCGGGAAGATAGTAAGGTAGTAAGCGGAAATTCAGTGAGAAGTGAGGGTGTGGGTGTGCTGCAACACTAAGAACACTGAGGGAGTAAGGTAGTAAGAAGAAATTGGGTGTGGGTGTGAGTGTACTGCAATACTTAGGAATCGAGCAATCGAAGTGTGAGCAGGGCTTAGCCTAGCCACCATCCTCCCCTCAAACTTGTGACGCTTTAGCGTTATACTCAAAAGTATAGCTTTAAGCCTAGCCCTCAATTACTCCCCGCCCCCGGACGATCCCGCTGAGCGTATCGGCCTCAGCGGGATCGTCCGGGCGGGCGAATTCCGCTAAAAGCGGGAGGCGGGAAAAGCATAGCTTTAAGCCCGCCATCAAACTTGTAGCATGTTTCGATTTTTTACAAAAAATAAAAATTTACTTCTTTTTATTTTTAAATTAGAGAAACATTTACTTAATTTATATGCTGTTAGCAAAACATACAATAAAAGCCACGCCCTATGATGAATGAACCTATCTCCAGTATCATGACAAGAAATGTCATTACCGTACAGCCCGACGATACACTCTCTGTTGTAAAAGACATACTTTTTTCCAGGCACTTGCACCATTTGCCAGTGGTGAAGGGCAAGAAATTGGTTGGCATCATCACATCCTACGACTTGGTAAAACTGGGTAAAAGTTTTGACGAATACGAGCACATTTTGGTCAAAGACATTATGACTACAAAGGTCGCTACCTTAGAGCCGCATAATAAAATAGGCGCTGCTGCTGAAGTGTTTTTGGAAAACCTTTTTCACGGAATGCCTATTGTCAATGATCAAGGCGAGTTGGTGGGCATTATTACCACCCACGATGTACTCAAGTACGAATTCCACAAGGAGTATCCAAAGCACAAGGAATACTGGAACAACTTCCAGCATGCCTAAATTTAAGAACAAACCATTGAAATAGCATAGCCGACAAATCGGCGTTTAATCTCGAGGTAAATACCATTTGCTTCGAGATTTTTTTTTACATTTATCCTACGTAGTGTGCGGCTCGTC
The DNA here is from genome assembly GCA_937864265.1 of uncultured Saprospirales bacterium. Classification (GTDB taxonomy): domain Bacteria; phylum Bacteroidota; class Bacteroidia; order Chitinophagales; family Saprospiraceae; genus CALMIR01. The sequence goes on from CALMIR010000064.1 coordinate 1,187, forward strand.
TTTTCAAAGTCCTAACCAGAGTTGACTCACTTGAAAGCCCACTAGGGTAAGGACAAAATCGGGAAGTTAATTTTTCTGCGGTAGTAAAGCTAACAACAACTAAGAGGTTGTCCAAATATAGCCCTTTTACAAAGAAAAATAGTTCTTCCGAAGCCTGAAATTCAATCCGGCAGATACCGCTTGCCCGAATCCGTCAAGGTTGGAGGCGGGAACAAGCATCAAAAATTCAGCATCCAACAGACAGCAACCAAAACTGACCTTCCTCTGACACGCCATTGAAAGCGTTTCTGTAACTTTGCAGCCGCATCAATACGACTTTACGCTAAACATCAAATGGATAAATTGATTCCTCGTTCGCGATCGGCTGCCTTGTTTGAAGAAGCCAAACACTATTTCCCGGGAGGGGTAAATTCTCCGGTACGGGCCTTCAAATCTGTTTCCGGCCCTCCCCTATTCATCCAATCCGGCAACGGTGCGCACATCACCGATGAAGACGACAATACCTTGCTGGATTTTTGCTGCTCCTGGGGGCCGCTCATCCTCGGCCACAACAACGCTGCCGTCCGGGAAATGATAATTGAAACCGTATCGAAGGGCACTTCTTTTGGTACCCCCAATAAATTGGGCAACCAACTCGGTCAATTGATCCTGAGTAACAACCGCTTTGTGGAAAAAATGCGCTTTGTCAGCTCTGGTACCGAAGCCGTGATGTCGGCCATACGCCTGGCGCGCGGGGTGACCGGCAGGAAAAAAATACTCAAATTTGAGGGTTGTTACCACGGTCATGTCGATGCGCTGTTGGTCAAGGCAGGTTCCGGGCTGGCCACTTTTGGCGTCAGCACATCTGCCGGTATTCCAGAAGCATTTGCCCAGGCTACCCTCGTACTTCCGCTCGATGACCGGAAATCTTTGAGCCAATGTTTGGAGACACATGGCAGCGATATCGCTTGTGTCATCATCGAGCCGGTACCCGCCAATAACGGCCTTTTGCTCCAGGAGCGTTCTTTTCTGGAGTACCTGCGCCAGCAATGTGACCAGTATGGCATTCTGCTGATTTTTGACGAGGTCATTTCCGGCTTCCGCTTAGGATTTGAAGGAGCCGCAGGGTATTACAACATCCAACCCGACATCGTCACTTATGGTAAAATCATTGGCGGGGGCATGCCCGTTGGTGCTTATGCCGCTAGCGCCGCCATTATGAGCCACGTTGCGCCCGACGGCCCGGTTTATCAGGCAGGTACGCTATCGGCCAATCCGGTGGCTATGGCTGCAGGATATGCCGCACTGAGGCAATTGCTAGAACCCGGATTTTACGAATCGCTGGAACAAAAAACGCAGCACCTTTGCCAATGGGTGCAAGCGCATGCTGACCGGAAAGGCTACGATTTCCAGATGGTGCAAATTGGTTCTATTTTCTGGCCGACGTTCAGTCGCCGCACCATCCGCCGCGCAGACCAGATTGGCGCCGATGCCACAGAAAAATTCAAAATACTGCACCACGAGTTGCTGCAACGCTGTATTTACCTGGGGCCATCTGCTTATGAGGTGGGGTTTGTTTCAACAGCCCATACGCAGGAAGATTTAGAGGGGGCGGCAGGAAAAATAAACGAAGCCCTGGATTTGGTGTTTCAATAAGCAAATATGGAAAAGCGGCAAAGTATCCAACTGCGTTTGTTGTCTTATGTCGTGATAGCCTACATGATGATGGCTTTTGCGTGGTGGACGATTTTGCTGTTTACCAAAAATGAAGACGCTTTTTTGGCCAAAAGGGATAAGCTGCGCCTCATTATGGCTGCCGAAATGGGCGTCCAAACGGATGAGGTCTTTTTTAAATCGGAAGTCTATAAGGAACTCCAACAGCAGTATCAGCGACAGGAAATGATGATCCTTGGTGAAGCCGTGGTATTCGTGATCAGCCTAGCCATTGGCGTGTGGCTGATCAATCGGGGCTACAACAAAGAGATGCTGGCCGCTCAACAAAGGCGCAATTTTTTGTTGTCCATCACCCACGAGCTGAAATCGCCCTTAGCCTCTATCCGGCTCATTCTGGAAACTTTTCAAAAGCGTAAATTGCCGGAGGAACAGCTTGAAAAATTCAATAAAAGCGCTTTGCAGGAAGTGGATCGACTCAATAAGTTGGTCAATGATTTGCTCCTATCTGCTAAGTTGGAAACGACCTATCAAGTCCATGAGACCGCCATTGATCTGGTTTCCATGCTGGAAGAAATGATGGACAAACTCGCCATCAAATACCCGGAAGCGCAATGGCAGCTCACGGAAACGGGGGATACGCCCTTTATTCGGGGCGATGTGGATGGACTGACCTCTGTTTTTAGCAACCTGCTGGAAAATGCCCTCAAATACTCCCCTGCCCCTGCTCAAATTGAGATTGTCATCCAACCAAGCAGCCATTTTTTGGAAATTGACATCGCCGACCAGGGCATTGGTATCCCCGACCGGGAAAAGTCGCGCATTTTCGATAAGTTTTACCGGGTGGGCAACGAGGATACCCGCAAAACAAAAGGTACTGGACTGGGTTTATACATCGTTAAACAAATTATTCTGGCGCATCAAGGAAAAATTCAGATAAGCGATAATACGCCTCAAGGAGTGCGCTTTCAAATAAAATTACCTATTCCTGTAAACAAAATGGCTTATGATCAGACTGTTGTTGGTGGAAGATGAAGAAAACATCCGCGAAGTAGTTAAACTTAACCTGGAATTGGAGGGCTATGAAGTAGTAGCTGCCAGCAACGGCAAAACGGCCCTACGTTACATCAAGGAGCAACATTTTGACCTGCTCATTCTGGACGTTATGCTGCCGGAAATTGATGGTTTTCAGATCTGCGAGCAAGTGCGCCTGACCAATCTGGAGGTACCCATTTTATTCCTTACGGCAAAAGATACGGCCCAAGATCGCATCGCTGGCCTCAAGATGGGCGCCGATGATTACCTCACTAAACCTTTCAACCTGGAAGAACTGCTACTGCGTGTACAAAACCTCATCAAAAGAACCAGCAAAAGCCCGGAAAACACACCGGAGATCTATACTTTTGGTCCGAATGAGGTTAACTTTGCGACCTATCAGGCCAAATCCGGCGACCAGTCCATTGCCCTGACTAAAAAAGAAGCCATGCTTTTAAAATTACTCATCGACCGAAAAGGACAGGTTGTTTCCCGACAGCAAATACTCCAATCTGTGTGGGGGTACGACGTTTATCCCTCCACTCGTACCATAGATAATTTTATCCTTTCCTTCCGGAAGTATTTTGAGGTGGATCCCAAAAACCCGGTTTACTTCCACTCCATACGAGGCGTTGGGTATAAGTTTGAGTTCTAAAGACTAGTCAAATACAATAGTTTTATTCCGATAAGGCAATATTTTATGCTGGCATTCTAGCCAAATGGCCCGCGATAACACCACCTTTTCCAAGTCTTTGCCAATGCGAACTAGGTCTTCTACGCTGTCTTTGTGCGAAATGCGGCGTACATCCTGCTCGATGATCGGCCCTTCGTCCAAATCGGCAGTTACATAATGGCTGGTAGCACCTATGATTTTCACCCCCCGATTGAAAGCGGAGTGGTAAGGTTTCGCGCCTTTAAAAGCAGGTAAAAACGAATGGTGGATATTGATGATCTTGTTGGGATAGGCATCTATCAATTGGTCGGAAAGAATTTGCATGTAGCGCGCCAGCACAATGAAATCGACATCCAGTTCTTTCAGCCTTTCCAGTTCGCGCTGCTCCATTTCGACCTTGTTCTCCTTGTTGATGGGGAAAACTTCAAACGGAATATCGAAACGCTCTGCTACTTTGCTCAAAAAGTCGTGGTTGCTGATGATGACCGGGATTTCAACCGCCCATTCGCCCGACTTATACCGCTGCAAAATGTCATACAAGCAATGCGACATTTTGGTTACAAAAACGGCCATTCTGGGCTTGCGGTTAGTGAAATACAATTGCCACTCCATCTGGAATTTATAGCCGATTAGCGTACCAAAATAATCATCAATTTTCTCTTCCGGGATGCTAAAGCCCTTCAATTCCCATGCTACCCGCATGAAAAAACGCCCGGCTTGGGCATCCACATGCTGATCCAAACTTAGGATATTCCCATTGTTTTTATGTAAAAAATCGGTGACTGCCGCTACCAATCCCTTCTGATCGGGGCAATGCATGAGCAATACTGCTGTATTCTGTTGATTTTCAGCCAATTTATAAAATATTTAAAACCAATGTAACTATTGTGCCCTGAATAAGCCCTGTAGGTCTTAATTTTCAGGCTGCAAATATGACAAAAAATGAAACAGCAAATAGCCCATATCGCCCTGATTGTGAAAGATTACGATGAGGCCATCGAATTTTACACCCAAAAGTTGAGCTTCGAGTTATTGGAAGACACCCAGATTGATGAACACAAACGCTGGGTTTTGATTCGACCACCAGGGAGCATGGGTTGTGCCTTATTATTGGCCAAAGCCGTCAATGCCGAACAGGCCAGTCGCATCGGCAACCAAACCGGAGGCCGAGTTTTCTTATTTTTATATACCGATCATTTTGAACGGGATTATCAAAATCTGATGGTGCAAGGCGTTAAAATAGTGCGCCCGCCAGTGGAGGAGGCATATGGAAAAGTGGCCGTATTTGAAGACCTTTATGGCAATTACTGGGATTTGATCGAACCTCAGCACCAACCCCTATTCCAAATACCCTAAACCGCTCCTTCTGCTACCAGCCAACCTTCCTGGCGGAACAAGCTTTCGACAGCATGCTCGAAGCGGGCGTGGTCAAAATCGGGTATTTTTAGCTGGCGCAAATCGCGAACGGTACTGAGGTAAGTAGCCGCCATCAATTGTAGTACCTGCGGGCGTTCGTATTGTTCTACCAGTTCAATTGGCATTTTCTTTTGTATATATACTTCTTTCTTTTTGCGCCGATAGCGCATTTCTTCTTCGTGAATGATGTTGGTAGGCTGCACTACTATGTATATAAATGCAATGGCTGTGATGCCCGTACCGTAGTCGGATAGGGATAAGTTATCCTCCAAAGCATCTTCCAGCTTGTTGGTATTAACAAAAGCTACTTTTTCTCCAATTTCGTGCCAAAGAATTCCTGATATTACAAATGGTGCATACATAGCTACTCTTTTAACGGTCAATTTTATTTCCCGGTGGTCTTATAAGCGGGTTTTCTTGTTTTAAATTCTATGTTTTTTTTACAAATATAAAACATTTTCTTTTAAAAATCCACTATTTTTCTGCACCATACCCATCCAATACTGCTCTAACACTGCCCAATTCAAGCAGTTGCTGCCGAGCCTCCTGGTAGGGCAAACCCAGCATATTGACCAACATTTTAGCGCCCCGATCCACTAATTTTTGATTGCTCAGTTGCATGTCCACCATTCGGTTGTCCAGTACCCGCCCCATGCCGATCATCACCCCTGTACTGATCATATTCAATACCATTTTCTGAGCGGTACCCGACTTCATGCGGGTGCTTCCTGTAACGAATTCAGGCCCCACCACCACTTCAATGGCATAATCGGCCTGTGCGGCAACTGGAGAGTCCGGATTGCAAGTCAGCGAAGCCGTCAGGATGCCGTTTTCCCGGCAAGCCCTTAGCCCGCCTTCCACATAGGGTGTCGTACCAGAAGCAGCAATGCCCAGTACGACATCCTGTGTGTTGACGTAATAAGTTTGTAAGTCGAGCCATGCCTGGGTAGGGCTATCTTCGGCAGCTTCCACGGGTCGCCGAATAGCCGTTTCGCCACCTGCAATGATCCCGATAACCCAGTCTTCTGGCACACCATAGGTAGGCGGGCATTCCGAGGCATCTAATATGCCCAAACGACCACTGGTGCCAGCGCCAATATAAAACAGGCGACCACCTTCTTTCATTCGGGCAATGATGGCTTCCACCAATGCTGCAATAAGGGGAATAGCCTGCTCCACCGCAAAAGCTACTTTTTTATCCTCTGCGTTGATGTTTCGCAGAATGTCTTCAACGGGCATTTGCTCGAGGTTTCGGTAGGGAGATGGCTGTTCCGTTATCTTTTGCATCAGATAATGGCTACTTTTTGGGATGCACCAGCTTCATTTCCTGTACCAAATGGCCTGCGCCGGCATATTTGTCAATGACAAACAGGATATAGCGCACATCCACCATGATGTTGCGACAAATGGACGCATCGTAATTAATGTCGCTCATGGTGCCTTCCCAAACCCGATCGAAATTTAAGCCAATCAAATTGCCATGTGCATCAATAGCCGGGCTGCCCGAATTGCCACCAGTGGTGTGGTTGGTGCCAATAAAGCAAATCGGCAATTGGCCATTTTCAGCATAGGGCCCATAATCTTTGTTTTGGTACAATTTCCTCAATTTTTCCGGCACATCAAATTCATAATCGCCTGGTACATACTTTTCCATCACGCCATCCAGGTAAGTGACAGGCGTGTAGGCCACCGCATCGCGCGGTTTATACCCCTTTACCTGTCCGTAAGTCACACGCAGGGTACTATTGGCATCGGGATAAAAGCGTTTTTCAGCAAATACTTCCATTTGCGCCTTCATGTACAGGCTTTGCAATTCATTGATCTCGTCTTGTATGCGCTTGTACGCTGCATTCACTTTGTCATCGCTGACCGCCTTGATTTCTGTCAATAAACGTGCGGCATAATCTTTCCGAACCAATTCGACGAAGGCTTCAGGACTGGTTTCAAAAGCCTTAGCCAGCTTGTCTTTTTGCAAAAGGCTGGTTTTGGAATAAACGATCTGCGCCAGTGTCTCTGCATTTTTTTGGGCACTCACAAACTGCTCAATGGCAAATGGGGACTGGTGGTCGGGATGCACCTGATCGTAATAAATGGCCATCAATTGGGTAAATACTTGCTGGTCTATATCCTTGTTGTAGTCCTTAAAAAAATCATCCAAATAGGCCATCAATCGATCTTTGCGGTCTGAAACCGCTTCTGCACCTTTTTCGTCGTACAGCTTTACCAATCCGTTCAACGTGTTGGCTAGGGCATATAATTCGATATTGCGCCCGGCTATTTCGCCCAGATAGTCCCGCGTTTTGGCGTAAGGCTCAATTTCTTTGTAAAGGGCATCGAATCGGGGTAGTATGTGTCCATAAGCCTTAGTCCATTCCGTATTTTCTGAAAGCCGTTTGGCAAACTCCGCTTCATAGCGCAACTTGCGCCCTACCCCATCCGTAGCTTTCACCCCCTGGCTTTCGCCAATCCATTTTTTCCAGGCATTAGCAATGCTCGCCTGCTTAGAGGCATACTGAATGCGTATTTCGGGGTTAGTACGCATGCCTTCATTGATCACGCCCAGCACCTTATCGCGGATACCGATGCGGATAGGATTCAATACCTCTACCCGTTGCGTAACGGCTACGGCTGGCAAGTACTCGTCTGTCCTGCCGGGAAAACCAAAAACCATAGTAAAATCATCGGCTGCCACCCCATCAAGAGACACTGGCAGATAATGCCGGGGCTTAAACGGCACATTATCGGGCGAATAATCGGCTGGCTTATTATCAGGGCCAGCGTAAATGCGAAACAGTGAAAAATCGCCAGTGTGGCGCGGCCAAACCCAGTTGTCGGTATCGGCGCCAAATTTGCCGATGGAAGAAGGTGGCGCACCTACAAGTCGGATGTCGGTATAAGTTTCTGTCACAAAAAGGAAATACTGGTTGCCAGCAAAAAAATCGCGAACCATCACATCCTGCCAGCTTTCCCGGCGCATATCCCGTTTCACAGTTTCCAGGTTGCGCTTGATGATGGCCTCCTTTTCCTTGGGATGGGTATCCGCTGTTATGCCCTCAAAGATAGCTTTGGTCACATCCTCGATACGGACAATGAAAGTGACAAACAACCCGGGGTTGGGCAATTCTTCCCCCTTGTTCATCGCCCAAAAACCATTGTCCAGGTAATTGTTTTCCAGACTGGAATGGTTTTGTATCTGTCCGTAGCCGCAGTGGTGGTTGGTGAGTACCAGTCCCTGATCAGAAATGACTTCTCCCGTGCAAAAGCCACCAAAATGCACGATGGCGTCTTTCAGGCTTCCTTTGTTGACACTGTAAATATCTTCTGCACTCATTTTCATGCCCATTTGCTGCATCTCCGCTTCGTTGAGCTGTTGCAGCAACAAAGGCAACCACATGCCTTCAGTGGCATAAAGCCCCAATTGGGTGATCAGAAATAGAATCAATAAGCAAGTACGTGTAAAAATGCTTTTGATGCTTGTAGTCATGGTGATATAAATATTGTGTGATGGAAATTGATAGCCGTACACTTTTTTCAAGCTCCGCTTGAGAAAAAAACGGCGAAGTT
>CALMIR010000065.1 GCA_937864265.1 uncultured Saprospirales bacterium
AGTACCCTGCTAAATGCTGAGACTTCAGCAGGTCACTTCGAGTGCCCTGCTGAATTGGGCTAAAGTTACGGGGGCACTCTAAAGTGACCCCGTAACAGGGGGCAAAAAGCACCAGTCAGATTTTCCATTTTTCTTCAGGCAAACTTGTCCATCCAGCTTTTCTTTTTGTTGAGCGGCCTAAGGGGCTACTTCGAGTACCCTGCTAAATGCTGAGACTTCAGCAGGTCACTTCGAGTGCCCTGCTGAATTGGGCTAAAGTTACGGGGGCACTCTAAAGTGACCCCGTAACAGGGGGCAAAAAGCACCAGTCAGATTTTCCATTTTTCTTCAGGCAAACTTGTCCATCCAGCTTTTCTTTTTGTTGAGCGGCCTAAGGGGCTACTTCGAGTACCCTGCTAAATGCTGAGACTTCAGCAGGTCACTTCGAGTGCCCTGCTGAATGGTAAGACAAGAACTATGATATTTAAGAAAACTTTAACAGCCTATTCCCGACATTTTACCGCCCATGACTTGCGTCGAGTGGAATTTTGTGCTAATTTGCTGTATGATTTTAAATAGATATAGAAACATAGTTCTATAAATGCCTATTTTCTAACTTTTAAAATCTGGAAAAAATCTACAAGCATACCAAAAGAAGAGGATCTGGCATTAACCTATCCAATCAAACACTATCGAGGATCCTTTTCACTGAGAGGCGGCTAATTAACCCATTTTTTTTAACCAAAATTGATGTCCCATGATCATTCTCGGCATCCTCGTACTGGTGCTGTTGTTGTTCAATTACGATTTATTGAACAAAGCATCGTAATCACCGAAAACAGATCACAGAGAAAAATGGGAAGCATCGTTTACTCGTTCGCTTCCCATTTTCATTTTGCCCCTCCTATTCTGGCCGAAAATGGTATTTTTACGCAAATGGCCAGATTCATGCAATTCCGCTCATCATTCCAATGGGTATGTTGGTGTAGCCTGGTGTTGGTATGCCTTGCCAATTGTCGCAACCATACCGCCCTTGAACCCACTGCCGATACTGTTGCCGTAATCTTGCTCGACAGCACAGCGGCTGCCTCCCGCGTGGTACAAGACCGACAGGAAGGGTTTTTTGAAAAAATAAACGCCCTGGACATGGCGCTTCAGTTGGGGCAACCGCATCGGTGTTCCACTTCGCGAGACAGTTTGATCGCCGATTATCGCCTGTTCCTCCAACAAGACTTGCTGAATTTTACTGATAAGGAAAAAAATCGCCTGGAGCTTCTTTTTACAGAAACGCTTCAGCTTTGCCGGGCTATTGATCCAAGCCTTTTCCAAAATGACAGTATAGGACTGATCAAAACGCGAGGCCGCTACTATGGCGATGCCGTTTATTATACCCGCGAAAAAAACATCGTCATCCCGGAGGAGGAATTGCAAACGGCCTCTGATGCGACCCTCAGGAGGGTGTTGCTACACGAGTTGTTCCACATCTACTCGCGCTACCACCCGCCGCAACGAAAATCTCTGTACGAACTCATCGGGTTTTATCCATTGGAACAGGCGCCTGAATGGCTGGGGTGTTTGGATGCTTCCCTGCTACTCAATCCTGATGGCATTGATTATCATTGGTGTATCCGCTTAAAAATACCTTCAGATACTGTGGTTCGGGCTGTGCCCTTAACCTTTTATTTGCGGCCCTCCCAATTTCCGCGCACTTATTTTGACTACCTAAACTTTCAACTTTTTGCCCTCCAAGAGCAGGACGGCCGACTGTACCTGGATGCCAAAGATGAAGCCCTACTACGCATTCCCGATGATTTTTATGCGCAAATCGGCACCAACACCGATTACATCATCCACCCCGATGAAATTTTGGCCGATAATTTTGCCCTGCTCGCGCTGACTCATTCCGACGATTTTTGGCATCGAATGGGGAAATACCAAGGTAGAAACCGGGAAATTTTAGAAAAAATGGCGCAAATACTCTCCACACGACAATGATTTGAAACATCAGCATTGCCTTTCCGTATAATCTTGACAGACTATAACTACACATAAATGGCACGGTTTATGGCTAGAGTACTTATTGTTGATGACGAGAAAAGCATCCGCAAAACGCTGAGGGATATCCTCGAATTTGAGCAATACGAGGTGGAAGAGGCAGCCGATGGCATGGAATGCCTGGTAAAGATCAAGCAGGGCAAATTCGATGTGGTCATCATGGACATCAAGATGCCCAAAATGGATGGGCTGGAGGCGCTCGAACGCATTCAGGAGATCAGTCCCGATACGCCGGTGGTCATCATATCGGGGCATGCCAATATCGATACTGCCGTAGAGGCCGTGAAAAAAGGGGCTTTTGACTTTGTGTCCAAGCCGCCCGACCTGAACCGCCTGCTCATCACCCTGCGCAATGCACTGGATAAGTCCAACCTGATTGTCGAAACCAAAGCGCTCAAGCGCAAAGTCAACCGCAACAATATACAAGAGATCATCGGCGAATCGGCGGCCATCCAACAGGTAAAAGCCACCATAGAACGGGTAGGCCCCACCGATGCGCGGGTATTGGTGCTGGGGCCAAACGGAACCGGCAAAGAATTGGTGGCCCGATGGCTACACGAATACAGTGCCCGCAAGGATCAGCCCCTAGTAGAGGTCAACTGCGCCGCTATCCCCTCCGAACTAATAGAAAGTGAGTTGTTTGGCCACGAAAAAGGCTCCTTCACCTCCGCCCACAAGCTGCGCATCGGCAAATTCGAGCAGGCCAATGGCGGCACCTTATTTTTGGATGAAATCGGCGATATGAGCTTGTCGGCCCAGGCCAAAGTGCTGCGGGCCTTGCAGGAAAACCGGATCACCCGCGTTGGCGGTGAAAAGGAATTGCCCGTCCAAGTGCGGGTAGTAGCTGCCACCAATAAAGACTTGCGCCAGGAAATCCGCGAAGGCCGCTTCCGCGAAGACCTCTACCACCGCTTGGCCGTCATCATCATACAAGTACCGGCATTGAACGATCGCCGGGAGGATATTCCCGAGCTTACCCGCCACTTCATCCGCCAAATATGCGAGGAATACGGCATCGCCCCTAAAGGCATCGCCGAGGAGGCTCTGGAAAAGCTCCAAATGGTCAACTGGACAGGCAATATCCGAGAGCTGCGCAATGTGGTAGAACGCCTGGTCATCCTGAGCCGGGAAACGATCAGCTATGAGGATGTGCTGAATTATGTGTTGCCCACCGAAGCCCCCCTGGAACGCAGCCTGGAACTGCTATTCGACCGCTTCGATGACGTGGAGGCATTGAAGCAGTACGTGGAGGAGGCGTTTTTGGTGTGGGGACGGGTGTAGGGGGGGGTGTCCCACCAGCAACAATTATACTAGCCAAAACAACGCAAAAAACGGTTATAAAACCTTTTTCATATACCCCTCGCCTTCAAATCCAAATGATCCTGTACTTTCTTGGGGCATTATCAAGCGCCTCCTTAGTCCCCGCTAAAAACTTTCCCACACTTACCTGATCAGCCATAGGCAATTAGCAGGAACGCCCCAAATCCAGATTAAGGTGTACCTTTATGCCCCATCAGGGCAGTTAGTCTTGCCCTGATTTCGCAATTGCTCACAAAAAAGTACTTCTAAAAAATGAAACAGATCTTTGTGCTGATTGGCCTGTTTTTTCCCATGTTCTGCTTTTGCCAGGAGAGTAATTTGGGGAACTGGTGGATTTATTTTGGCAATAAAAAAATAGATGCTAAATGGAACTGGCACCACGAAGTTCAATACCGAAACTACAACGCCATTGGCGATTTGGAGCAATTACTGCTCAGAACCGGGATCGGCTACAACCTAAGCGAGAACAACAACAACTTACACTTGGGCTACGGCTACATCCTCAGCCAAAACTACCTCAACAATTCCGATGAAACGCTGAGAACCAATGAGCACCGCGTTTATCAGCAATTCATCACCCGGCAATCGATCGGCAGGGTAAGCGTGCAGCACCGCTATCGCTTTGAACAACGCTGGATCGAAAAGCAACCGATTAAATACCGATTCAGGTATTTTCTGTCCTTGAACATCCCCATCAATCACCCGGAGATGGCGGATAAGACCTTTTACGCATCCGTCTATAATGAAGTATTCCTCAACACCAAAAACGTCATTTTCGACCGCAACAGGTTGTTTTTGGGCTTGGGCTACAAACTAAATAATACAGCCAGATTTGAACTGGGCTACATGAATCAATTTTTGAACAACCAAAGCCGAGATCAAATCAATGTGATTACATTTTTAAGTTTTTAGCCCTTTCTCAACATTTTTCCCTCCGCCGAAACGTTCTATGGAAAAAAATTACCGACATGAACTCAAAACAAGTTTCAACCATTATTGCCGTTATTTTAGCATTACTGCTGCTGATTTGTGCCTGGTGGGCTTATTCTACCAACCAGTCGAAAAATCAACTCATCAAAGAAAATGAAAAGATAACGGGCGATTTGCAAGAAATGGAAGACCTTCGGGCACAACTGGCCAGCGAAGTAGATAGCTTGCAAAATGCATACAGCGACCTGGCTTTGGAAAACGAAGCCTTGCAAGGCTCTTTGGCCGAAGCCCAGCAAACCGTAGCCGAAAAAGAGGCCGCCGTTCGCAACGAGAAAACCCGCTCCAATTCCGAAATCAACAACCTGAGGGCAGAAATACAGCGACTGATCGAATTGAAAACCCAGTTGGAGGGCAATATATCGGCCCTGCAATCGGAAAATGATTCGCTCAAAGTAGTCACGGGTACCCTGGAAGTGGATCTGGGGGCTGCCCGCGCAGAAAATGAGGCACTGAGCAACCTGAACCGCTCCATCCAGGACGAAGTGAATCGCCTGACCCTGTCTAACTTCAAAGCCTCCGCCTTTCAGGTGGACATCGAGCAAAATAAAGAAAAGGTAACCGCTAAGGCTCGTCGCGCCCGCAAAATCAAAGTGAGCTTCGACCTGACCGACGTACCCGCCCAATACCAGGGTTTAAAAACGCTATACCTCACGATTGCCGATGAAAAAGGTACGCCCATCAAGGCGCTCAATCCCATCAAGGCACAAACCGTGGTGAATAACCAAACCATGGACATCATCGCGGTAAAAGCGACCGATGTGGACATTACCGCCAACCAACGCCTGTCATTTACCTACGATTTGGAAGAAAAATTGGATGCCGGGTATTACCGTGTCGCCATTTTTACCGATATTGGCATGCTCGGAGCATCCAGTGTGCGCCTGAGATAGACCAAAAAAATAAATCATGCGACCAGATTTCCGCCTGAAAACCCTTAATTTATACCCGGAAATAGCTACTCCGGCAGCGTCCGAGGAATGGGAAACACCGGAAAAAATTAAGATCAAGGCTGTTTTTTCGGCGGCTGATTTGGAAAAGGCGGAACACCTGTCCTACGCGGCAGGTATTCCGCCTTTTTTGCGCGGGCCTTATAGCTCGATGTACGCCGTGCGCCCCTGGACCATTCGGCAATACGCGGGTTTTTCAACAGCAGAAGAAAGCAATGCTTTTTATCGGCGCAACCTGGCTCAGGGCCAAAAAGGCTTATCGGTCGCCTTCGACCTGGCTACCCATCGGGGTTACGACTCTGATCACGAGCGCGTGCAGGGCGATGTCGGCAAAGCAGGCGTAGCCATTGACACCGTAGAGGACATGAAAATCCTCTTCGATCAGATTCCTTTGGCGGAAATGTCGGTTTCTATGACCATGAATGGGGCGGTGATACCCATTATGGCCTTTTTTATTGTCGCCGCCGAAGAACAAGGGGTCAAGCCGGAGCAACTCAGCGGCACCATTCAAAACGACATCCTCAAGGAGTTCATGGTGCGCAATACCTACATCTACCCGCCAGCGCCGTCTATGCGCATCATCGCCGATATTTTTGACTATACCGCCCGCTTGATGCCCCGTTTCAACTCCATCAGCATCAGCGGCTACCACATGCAGGAGGCTGGGGCAACTGCCGATCTGGAATTGGCCTACACCCTGGCCGATGGCCTGGAATACCTGCGAGCCGGTATCAAAGCCGGCTTGGACATCGATGATTTTGCACCCCGCCTTTCTTTTTTCTGGGCCATTGGCATGAACCATTTCATGGAAATCGCCAAAATGCGCGCCGGGCGATTGCTTTGGGCCAAAATCGTCCGCTCTTTTCAGCCCAAAAAGGCGGTATCCATGGCGCTGCGCACCCATTGCCAAACCTCTGGCTGGAGTCTGACAGCACAGGATCCTTTCAATAACGTGGCCAGGACCTGTATCGAGGCCATGGCGGCGGTGTTGGGCGGCACACAATCGCTCCACACCAATTCGCTGGACGAGGCCATTGCACTGCCTACTGATTTTTCCGCTAAAATCGCCAGAGATACACAGCTTTACATCCAAAATGAAACCGATGTCACCAAAGCCGTGGATCCCTGGGCGGGTTCCTATTATGTGGAGTACCTAACGGATCAATTGGCGCGCCGTGCCTGGGAATTGATCCAGGAAGTGGAGGCGCTCGGGGGCATGGCCAAAGCCATCGAGGCGGGTTTGCCGAAATTGCGGATTGAAGAAGCCGCAGCCCGCAAGCAGGCCCGCATAGACAGCGGCAAAGACCAGATCGTGGGTGTCAACATCTTCCGCCAGGAAAATGAAGCCCCCATCGACATATTAGAAGTGGACAACACGCTGGTGCGGGAAGCCCAAATCAAGCGCCTGCAAGCAGTAAAAGCCCGGCGCGATGAAGCGGCGGTGCAGCAGGCTTTGCAGGACTTGTACGAATGCGCCGCTTCGGGCGAGGGCAATTTGTTGGAAAAAGCCGTGAATGCTGCCCGGCTTCGGGCAACACTGGGCGAAATATCCGATGCCATGGAAAAACAGTTTGGCCGCTATACCGCTCAAACGAAAATCGTATCCGGGGTTTATTCCGGGGAAATCAGCCAGGATAGCACCTTTCAGCAAGCCCGCGATTTAGCCGACCGCTTTGCAGAACAGGAAGGTCGCCGCCCGCGTATTATGGTCGCCAAACTCGGACAAGACGGACACGACCGGGGCGCCAAAGTCATTGCGACCAGCTTCGCCGACCTGGGCTTCGATGTGGACATCGGCCCGCTGTTTCAAACACCGGAAGAGGCCGCCCGGCAAGCCGCTGAAAACGATGTACACCTGCTTGGCATTTCTTCCCTGGCCGCCGGGCATAAAACGCTGGTGCCCCAAACCATACAAGCCCTGGAGCAATTGGGACGCGGCGACATCATGGTGGTGGTCGGCGGAGTTATTCCGGCGCAGGACTATGATTTTCTTTATGAACAGGGCGTAGTGGGGATTTTTGGTCCTGGCACTAAAATCAGCCAGGCGGCTATTCAGTTGCTGGAGGTGTTGATGGGGCAGTAGGGTTTCAGGTTTTCCTGCCCGAACCGAGGTACGAGGGGCGGGGGGTTTTCCTGCCCGGCTCAGACGGG
>CALMIR010000066.1 GCA_937864265.1 uncultured Saprospirales bacterium
CCCTCAACTTGAGGAATCGATCGCTAGGTTCAAGCAAGGCTTTTGAAGAATCGAAGTATGAGCCTAGCCATGCTCACACCCACCCAACACCTAAGTGTTCTTAGTACCTTACTTTCTTAGTGTTGCAAATCACACCCTCACTCTCACTCTCACCCAACTTCATTTCATCACTCGCTTCAACACCTCCCGCATCACCTCCATGCCGTCATACAACCTTTTCCGGGAAGCCGCCTCAGAAATATCCAACTTTTCGGCAATTTCCTTATGCGAATAATTTTCCAGATAAAATAGCTTCACCACTTCCACTTGTTTACCATTCAATTGCTCCAGCAAATAAGTCAGCAAATCCTCCCGGTCGTTGAATTGGTACAAGCGCACCGATTCTTTGAGCTGTTGCCAGATCACTTCAAAAATAGAAGCCTCCTCAATGGGTTCAACATCGTACTGCCTCATATCCTCCGGATCGAGCGACACTTCTTTTTCATGGCTTCTCAGAAAGTTACGGGACAGGTTTTTTACTACACTGGTAAAATAAGTAAACAAGGTGGACTTCATGGGCGGCATCAGCGTACCATTTTGCACATTCCGATGCAGGGATTCCAATGCCTTATTGCATATTTGATGGCCGTCTGTTTCCTGGATGGGGTATTGGGTCGCCAGAAACAGCGTCGCTTGGGGTTTAAATTGCTGATCGATGGCCGACAGAAAGCCTGGAACTTCCTGGCCAATCATCGTCAAAAGCAAATTGGCTTCTATATACTGGTGGCCTCTTTGCCGAAGCCGCTCTACATGTTGCCGCTTATTCCCTTCCAATTCCAATCCGAGCGCCAATAACAAGCCAAAAAACTGCAGACTCAGCGGCAAACGAATGACACGACTTTTGATTTGATCAAAAAAAACGGGAAACACAGTTCTATCGTATAAAGCACCCGCTTTCAATGGCTCATAATCCAAATGCTGTACAAAAAAATCAATGAATGCAGCCCGATAATGTTGCCAGGTCACATCAAAAGCACGTGCATCTTTGCTCATTTGAATTCCCTGGAACAAGGCCGCATCGTCTATGAGTCGTCCTTTTTTCATACTTGATAACCCGAAGGGAGGTTTTTGTTTCAAAAAAATAGGGTATTTTGGCTTCAAGATACAATTTTCTGTTCCAATATTCCCTATATTTGACAAGGTCTTATATCATTTATCTCAATGGATGTACTGTTTTTAGCCTATGCGAATGATCACTTATCTCCCCTGGCTGCCTTACAGGAAGAGAACGACAATGTGTATAAAACATTGACGCCCAGAGCACTGCAACAGCATTTCATCATTCATCGAGACGCCTACGCTACCCGCGAAAAAATTCGAGAATTTTTAATCTTGTACCGCGACCACATCTTCCTTTTTGCTTATAGCGGACACGCCGGTAAAGATATGTTGCTCGTAACAGACGGTGAAGCCCGTTCAGAAGGCTTAGCCGAGCTACTTGGTCAATGCCCCAATCTAAAGGCCGTGCTGCTCAACGGCTGTTCCACCTTGGGGCAGGTTGAGCAACTATTGCAACAACAGATTCCTTTAGTCATTGCTACTGCTGCACCCGTCAACGATGAAAAAGCCAAGCTTTTTGCCATTGCCTTTTTTCAATCGCTCAGCCAAGGCGAAAATATGGGACAAGCCTTTGAAGCAGGCATCGGGGCAGTCCGTTTAAGCCACCCCCTCGAAGGTGTTGACCGCGGCCCTGTACTGCGCAGCAGCCAAGCCAATGACGCGCCTAATTGGGGCATCTATTATCCATCGGAAGCAAGTTTGAAAGTCCAGCTTCCGCAAAAAGCCAGCTTTGCTATTCCAAAAGACTACCAACCCAATAAGCTATTGCTGGACACCCTGATCCAAACCTTAAAAGAACACAGTTTTGAGCTGCAACTGCTGCTCATGGAAGAGCGCAAAGGAAAAAGTATCAGTCTGGCTCGAAAAAGGATGGCCATTCTGAATGGACTTCCTGCCCCAATAGCCGAACACCTTCGAAAACTCATCTCCCCAATTAATGAAGAAAACGAGGGGTTTGATAAAATCAGTGAAGCCCGGCTTCGACAATTGTGCCGTACCTACCAGATTACCATCGAGTTGCTGGTTTACACCATGCTGGCTCAAATGTGGGAAATATTGGTAGAAAGCCCGAATGAAAAAATTGCCGATGAGCTGGCAGCAACGATACTGGCCTTTCTCCAGCGTTCCGAACGCGATCTGATCCACTACGATTATACTCGGCTGATTCGCTGTATCCGTCAGGTTTTTGACTTATCCGGTAAAGGAATCCCATATTTCGTTCCAGAGATGGGCATATTGAAAGAGTTGCCTTATACCGACAGCGCCTTTATGTCGGCTAATTTTTTCCTGCACACCGCTCAACAGCGCTTACAAATGGAGGGCATCCTGGATGAAGAAATCCCCCAATTGTGTATCCGCGCCGAAGAAAGCCTGAGCACCGTATTGAGCCACTTGGGATTCATCGCCAATTACACCTTGGCCTCCATCAACAACATCGACATCCAGAAATTCAAGCACCTGAAATCCCCTGCCTTTAAGCACCGCATTGTCAAACTGATTGACTTACTGGGGGGCCTGGATCAAACGGATATGGTGTTGGAGCGATTTACAGACAACCGCTCCATTCTGCTCATCAGAGATGCAGAAAACAAAGAAAAACTCAGCGAACTCAATCTCTCGCCTTTTATCATTGATCGAAATGCTTTTGAGGAAGATGCCAATAGCAACGAAGTCAGCAACATCTATTTTTTCAGCCATTATGATGCTGAGAAAGCATGCTATTACTACTACCGAACGTACAAACCTGATGAACCACTACTCGAAGTTTCTGATCATCATCTGAGCATTGTTAAAGATCAATTGGATGCCTTTTACGAATTGCTTGCTGCTCATCAAACCACCCTTGCCTCAGAATGAAAAGCCCATTCAAATTTCTGGATGCATATACCAGGCAGGACAAAGCCTTGTTTTTTGGCCGCAGCCAAGAAACCGACGCCCTCCACGAAATGGCGACCAAAAATCGGTTGATCCTGATCTATGGCGCCTCCGGAACCGGCAAAACAAGCCTAGTTCAATGCGGCTTAGCAGCCCGGTTTGACGCGACCGACTGGTATCCCTTATTCGTGCGGCGGCAAAGCGACCTCAACCAATCGATCCGGCAGGCTTTTCAGCAAGCCCTGGGCAATATACCCTACGAAAACCCCAACCAGGCGATAGAAGAAATATACATGGAATACCTGCGCCCGGTATATCTGATTTTTGACCAATTGGAAGAATTGGTTATTTTAGGCAGCCCGGAAGAACAAGCTACTTTTGCCCACACAATTGCTCAAATTGCCGAAGCACAGCAACCCTGCCGGATCATATTCATCATACGAGAAGAATACCTGGCCCATTTGTACGCTTTTGAGAAAATCATCCCCCGACTGTTCACCCGCCGTCTTCGGGTAGAACCATTGGGTAGGAATGAAGTCAGGGAAGTCATAGTCAATTCTTGCCATCAATTCAATATCCATTTTGAAAGCCCCGAACACAACCCCGAGCAAATTATCGACAACCTAAGCGCCGGAAAATCGGGTATTGCCCTACCCTACCTCCAGGTCTATCTGGATATGCTGTACCAACAAGATTTTCTCGATACGTATGGGCGGGAAAGAAAAGACAACGAACTGCCCCCGCTGGAGTTCTCTACCAACGAAATTGCCGCTTTTGGCGCCATCGAAAACGTGTTGGATCGCTTCCTGGATGAGCAATTGCTACAAATCCAACTGCTCCTCAAATCCCGTTTTAATCAGCCAACACAACATAGCGTAGTCCAAATCCTGGATGCTTTTGTCAGTGAAGAAGGCACTAAACGCCCCATTCCATTTGATACCAAAGGCGATCAATTGCTGGTGGATCGATCCTATTTTTCCGGTATTGCCGATGTATCGGATGAAGCCCTCAGTTTATGCCTGCAAAGCATGGAAAGCAGCCGACTCCTCCGCGACAACGATGGGGTATTTGAATTGGCCCACGATAGCCTGGCCGCTATCATTGACCAAAGGCGCAGCGATGAGCAACGACGCCTGAACCTAGTACGCCGCCGGCTCAAAAACGCTTATGCAGAATACCAAGCCTCGGGGCAATGGCTCAGCCGGGGGCAATTGGCCGGAATAGAAGAAGTATTGCCCGAATTGCAGGGCGAATTGGATCAAAACATCAAGCGCTTCATCGAACAGAGTTACCAGGCTGTGGAGGCACAGGAACAGGCGGAACTTCGAGAAGAACGACAAAAAAGGAAAAAAGCCAGACGTATAGCCGTAGTTGGCCTCTTGCTGGCTGCGCTGACTTCTATGGCAGCGCTCGCGGCTTGGTGGCAATACCAGGAAGCCAATCGAGCTAAAATAAAAATAGCCCAAGCCGCTTTTGAAACCCAATTGAAATCGGCCGAAGTGCTCAAAGTGCAGGGCGAATACGAGGCTGCCCTAACGGAACTCCATCAAGCGCTGACCTGGACGCCACTGCTTGAAGCATCGGAAGGGCAAAAAGTACAAACGCTGATTGAGCAATGGACTCAGGTAAAAGCATACATGAACATGGGACAAAAAATTGCAGCCGAAGAAGATTTGCTCGGCGCTATTTCCTACTACAGCCGCGCAGACAGTATCAGCACGGATGCCAATATCAAAAATATCATTGTAGAAACAACCCGTCAAAAAGACGAGCTTTTCCTGCGATATACCCAACGCGGCGACGCCATGGCCATCAATAACAAAAGAGCAGCCGCCATCGAAAGCTATCAAAAAGCTTTGAAGCTTCGCCCGGATGATGTTGTCGTTCAAGGAAAATTAGCGCGCTTGTTGGGAGAATGATTCCTTTATCACCTATATCTAAGCGTGTTTTTTCTACCTGACACCCAGTTTTCATCATCAATAACCCGTGTGCGCGACCACTTGTCGTGCCAACCGCCCGGATCATCGCCCAAAAAAGAAAAAGCTTCAAACGGTACAATTCGGCAGAGGCTTCTTATCAACGTGGTGGAAAAATTCATCTCTTCATCCTCCAACGTAACCGCTCTCGTTTTGGTAATGAACTTGCCCAGGGTTTTGCCCTTTAGCAGGTATTCCAAGCCCGTATAATATAGCATAACCACAAAAATGCCAAATAACCAATCTTCAATTGGATTAGAATCTGAATTCGCCCATTGGACATAGGCGTCTTCCATGCTAAAAAGAACAGAGAGGGGGCCCAATAAAGCTCCAATAATAAATGAAAAGACCATATACCCCAACATATCTATGATGTGGTTGATAAAGCGCTTGTTTTTATTGGCGTCTTTATACTCCTTTGTTGGGCGGTCTTCCCCCATCAAATCGTCAAGTATGTCTTCCATTAGGTGACTATTTTATGTTGGCTAAATACGTATCACTGTAAAAATAGTATTTTTTTGTGTACCCAATGTTTTCAAGACACTTTTTGACGAAAAACTTTTATCGCCCTAGAACAACCCCGTAATAGTCCCCTTTTCGTCCACATCTATTCCTTCAGCAGAGGGATGCTCGGGCAATCCCGGCATGCGCATGATCTCGCCTGTAATAGGTACCAAGAAACCCGCTCCGGCAGCGATCTCTATTTCCCGAACAGTGACGATAAAATCTTTGGGCCTGCCCAGCAATGCCGGATTATCTGAAAGCGATTTTTGCGTTTTAGCGATGCAAACAGGCAAATTGCCCAGCCCCAAATCAGCTATTTTTCTCAAGTCGCGTTTGGCCTTAGGCATGTAGTCGATGGCCGAAGCGCCGTAAATTTTAGTAGCAATGGTTTTGATTTTCTCCTCCACGGGCTGGTTCCAATCGTACAAAGGCCGGAAAGCGCCATCAAAGTCATCGGCCATTTTGGCAACAGCTTCCGCCAACTCCAAAGCCCCTTCGCCGCCTTTTTCCCAAACTTCCGACAGGTAAACAGCTACCCCCTTAGCCTCGCAACGCTCGCGGATTACCTGCAGCTCTTCCTCCGAGTCAGAACTAAACCGATTGAGCGCAACTACTGCGGGTACGCCGAATAGTTTGATGTTTTCCAAATGCTTTTCCATGTTTTCTATCCCTCTTGCCACTGCATCGGGGTCGGGGTCTTTTAAATTTTTCAATGAAGCGCCACCGTGGTATTTCAAGGCCCTTACCGTAGCCACCAATACCACCGCACTTGGCGAAAATCCGGCGCTTTGGCACTTGATGTCAAAAAATTTCTCCGCTCCCAGGTCAAAACCAAAACCAGCCTCCGTCACCACATAATCGGATAAGCTCATGCCCATGCGGGTAGCCAAAATGGAATTGGTACCCTGAGCAATATTGGCAAATGGCCCACCGTGGATAATCGCAGGACTCCCTTCTAAGGTCTGTACCAAATTCGGTTGGATGGCATCGCGCAGCAAGGCCGTCATAGCACCTGAAGCTTGCAGATCACGTGCGTAAACCGGCTTTTTATCATAGGTAAAGCCCACAAAAATATTGCCCAAACGCCTTTTCAAGTCCGCCAGCCCTTCGCTCAGGCAAAAGATCGCCATGATCTCGGAAGCCGCTGTGATGTCAAACCCCGTCTCGCGGGGAATACCGCCACCTGCACCGCCCAATCCGATGACGATTTGGCGCAATGCCCGGTCGTTCATGTCCATCACCCGTTTCCACAAAACGGTGCGCGGATCTATGCCCAGGTTATTGGTTTTATTTTGGAGATTATTGTCAATTAGCGCCGCCAATAGGTTATGAGCCTTTTCGATGGCTGCAAAATCGCCGGTAAAGTGCAAGTTGATGTCTTCCATGGGCAGTACCTGCGCCCAACCACCCCCAGTTGCGCCGCCTTTGATGCCAAATACAGGCCCTAGTGAAGGCTCGCGAAGCACAACGGTAGCCTTTTTGCCCAATTTGACCATTGCTTGGGTAAGACCAATGGAAGTAGTGGTTTTGCCTTCTCCAGCCGGAGTAGGAGAAATGGCAGAAACCAATATGAGTTTGCTCTTTTTGGCCCGATCGGGATTTAAGAGCGATAAGGGCAACTTGGCTTTGTATTTGCCGTAACGGAATAAATCATCTTCGGCAATGGAAAGTTGGGCGGCAATTTCCCGAATGTCTTTCATCTGGGCCGATTGCGCAATTTCGATGTCAGATTTCATGATTGAGTTGGTTGTATTGGTCAGGGAACTAAGAAATGTGCCCAAAAATAATATTTCTCCCTACTTTTGGCCGAATTTTTCAATTGATATAAATCATATCTTTCTTTGACAAGTTGTGTGGGATAAGACTTAGCGGAAAACAGGGTAAACAATGATTTTCGCTGCCGTACTTAAAGTAGGTTTGTTTATCCTAAAACCTGCTTTAAGTACGGCATTGCTTTAATCACGCCATTTGTCAAAGAACCAATCCTATTT
>CALMIR010000067.1 GCA_937864265.1 uncultured Saprospirales bacterium
GTGGCGCGCAACGTGTGAGCGTGCGTTTAACTTTTTGATCTTAATAAACTCTAATTAACTTAATAAAAACAGTATTACTAATTTTTGTATCAAGTAACTTCCTTTCTTGCAATGGACAAGTGAAATCAGAACACAAACAGGCTGAAACAAAAACACTCGAAATCGGCAAGACAGTTTCTGAACTTGATAATCAAATTTGGAAAATATTTCAAGACTCAAAAGGAAAATATTGGTTTGGGAGTAATGGAAGAGGTGTCTATTATTTAGAGGGAAACAATTTAAAACTTTTTACAACAATAGACGGATTAGTGGACAATTCCATACGTGGTATTCAAGAAGATATTAACGGAAATATATACGTTGAAACACCCGAAGGAATAAGCAAATTTGACGGAAAGCAATTCGCTACTTTAAAGGTAATTAAATCGTCTAATAATCAATGGAAACTGAATCCTACCGACTTGTGGTTTGGGTACAATGCAAACGATGTATATCGTTATGATGGAGATGCTCTTTTTGAATTAAATTTACCACGTAAAGACTTAAAAAAAGCCTTTGGAATAGAACCCGAAGGAGTTCCATTTAAAGGACTCAACAATACCCCTTATGCCGTTTTCGGAGTTAACAAAGACAAAGGTGGTAATATTTGGTTTGGAACGGCTACCGCGGGTGCATTTCGATACGATGGCAATTCATTTTTATGGTTTGGAGAAAAGGAACTTTCAACGCTTCCAGATGGACGAGTTCCTGGTGTTCGTTCAATGATTCAAGATAAGAACGGTTATTTTTGGTTAAGTAATTTTTATAGTAAATACAAAATTGACCCAGCCCTTCCCAATGGCTATGAAAGGCTAAAAGCAGTTGATTTACCTATGGAGATTACCAAAGATAAAATACTTTATTTCAACGGTGGAATAGCAGATGAGGATGGTAATTTATGGATGACTACTTATGGTGGTGGACTCTGGAAATATGACGGAACAAGGCTCACAAACCTTGAAGTAAAAAAGGGCACAGAAAATGTCTTGCTAGTATCTGTGTATCAAGACAATAAGGGAACAATTTGGCTTGGGACTGACAATGACGGAGTTTACAAACAAAATGGAGAAAAGTTTGAAAAATTTAAACTAGAAAAATAAAAGCAGCCGCTAACAAAGCGTTGACGCAAACCACCGCTAAAAGCCCACGCGCAAAAGCCCAACAAGCGGCGGTATTCGTCAACGCGCCCGTTGTGCGCAACGAAAGAAAAAAAATCAAAACAAACCAAAACCAGATAATCGATTTCATAACCAAAAACACATTCATCATGAAAGTACTATCCAAAGTTTTCTGCACAGTATTATTGGTCAGCCAAGTGCTGTTAGCCTACTCCCAGTTGATTCCAATTCCGTTGGAACAAAAAATCGCACAGTCCGAGCTGATTGTAGAAGGAAGGGTAACAGGCCAACTTTCCTACATCGCCCCGGATGGCGAAATCTACACGGAGAATGAGATTGAAATATTGAGCGTAGTCAAAGGCGGCACACAAGAGCAGACAGCCACGGTCGTCACTATGGGTGGCAAAATAAATGGGAATGAAGTGACCTGGACTCATTTGGCCAAACTTGACCTCAATCAATACGGTGTTTTCTTTTTGGTCAAGACCAGAAGACCAACAAGAGAAATCGGCCAACAAGCCTACGAAATCTACTCAAGTTCACAGGGATTTTATCAGGTTTTCCGGGATGACAATAGTTACAGGGTTGCCTGCCCATTTGACTGGTATGATGACCCAAATGAATTTTATCAGAAATTGGGAATAGAAGATTCGGCCATACATGGGACATTCACAAAATACATAAACCGGGACAAAAACTGCATCATCTATAAAATTGTCCCCAGAATCCCGACCGGCCTCCAATCATCTTCCAAAGTAGTGGCAGATGTCTTTGTAAAAGCAGAGGAAGGCTCTCATGCATTGTACAAGGCTAACTTGGTAGTGGGATACAGCGAGGAAATTTTTGGGCAGAATATAGTTTCATCCGGCAATTTATCTTATACAGGTGGCGAACTTGTCACATCAAGTTACTCCCTATCGTTTATAGATTATTCGAGCAATCAATTAGAGGTCAAATTAGATGCAAACACAGCCAACATTGCCTTGCTGGAAGAAATTGGAACAGAGTACAAGAAAATTGCTACCATTGAGGTCAACATATTGGGCTGGTCCAGTGAGCCGCCCTTGGACTGGGACCCGAACGATGCAACAATCACCAACCAATACATAGACCCTCAGACCAATTTGATAAAAGAGTTCGAATGTACAGATGTAATTTTCGAGGAACAGGGAGGAGGGATTGACGTCACAGGGCTTGAGCCTACCAGAGCAGCAGCAGGGGTTGGTATGATGTCGGCAAATCCAATGCCCATACCTGGTGTGGTAAAAATCACGGGCACCGGATTTTCAGACCCTGCACCCGGAGAGAAAATACCGGAGGGGTACCGGGTGAAGTTCAATACCGTCGACGGGGGTTGGATTGCGCCACTGGAAGGAGACTATATTTCCTGGTCCAATACAGAGATTTTGGTCAAAGTGCCTTCCATTGGGTACGATAACAACAGCGACGATATCATCTCGGATATCAATACGGACGTTGCGTGTACCGGGAAAATCAGGGTCTGCCGAGATGGTTTTTTTGCCTGCGGCACGAATGATGATACACCTGTGGATTTATACATCCCTTTTTGCGCACGGAACAATTACCAAACGAGGGCCGACAACTACAAAGAGAGTGTCAGGAATATCCTGCTGGATTTTGTTGGAGGCGGCTACCGGATTTATTTCACGCAGGAGTTCAAGGATTACCCGGGTGCGGTTGCTGCCTTCAAACGGGCATTGACCACATGGCGATGTGCCACCCGTGTCAATTTCAGCGTTGACGAGGTAAACCCATATCCGGGTGGTAATGTAAACGGGAACTGCTTGATTGAGTTCTGGCCGTTACCCATTGGGGTTACCTCAATCACGAGGGGTGGAACATCACTGGCCCCAGTTAAATGTGGAGATGAACCCAATATAGATTTCTACTTTGCGCCAAATTTTTTGATTAGGTTCAATGAGGACATTGATTGGCACACCGGGACAAATATGCCAACGCTTGACTGGGACGGGATGCCGAGCGGAACGGTCCAGGGCGACCTGGAATCAACTGCCCTTCACGAACTCGGCCATGCCCATCTACTGAACCACACATGCAACTCACCGAACGTGATGGTTTCTCCCGGCCCAAATGATTACAGAAGGACATTGACAATGGACGACGAGGACGGAGGCAACCATATCTCACTGTTGAGCAGCGGCACGGACGATGCCGAATGTCCTAAAACAGGGATGGAATTGATTGGATTGGAAGAATGCGACATTACCCCGGTGGTTGAAATAAATGGCAGCACCGTTGCTTTGATGGTTTTTCCCAATCCGACCCTTGATAACGTCACATTGAAATTCAGTGCAGACCACGGAATCTTTGGCAAAATCCTCGTCCATGATTTTCAGGGTAAATTAGTTTCTGTCCAGAACATTGAACTGAACACTGGCAGTATCCAATTAACAGGCTTGCCATCGGGGATATATAATTTGACGCTGATACTGGAGTCAGGGGAACAATCATCCATCGGAAAAATCGTAAAGAAATGAGATGCCCTAACTCCTTCCGAATCTTGGTGTTCCTTGCCGTGGCATTAGTCTTTGGGTGTAACGCCATTCCAAAAGGATACAAAGCAGTTAACGGTAAAGCAGGAACAGAAATACAAGTTACATGCAATGATGTTTATAGAAAAGTCAATAAACATTGGGCAGTACATGAGGATATTCATTGCTACTATTACAACAAGAAGTTGATAAAGGAAATCATGGAATCAGAGGAATGTTTTGTTGGGCGGGACACATCTGAAATTGTTGCTCTTTTTGGCAAACCGAATGCTAAGGAGAAAAACTTACTTCAGTACAATTTAGCTGTTGATTGCCAAAAGGGTTATGACTTCATGGCCGACTATTATTTAAGGTTTTATATTGACTTCAACAACAATCCAAATATTATTTCTTCGATACAATTTGGAAAAGTTGAAGTACAATATTGATGACCTGCCAATCACCTGTCCATAGAGAATTGCAGTAAAATCGAAGCGCACAACAACGCATACACGGCAAGCGGGGCTATGCGCCCCGCCTGCGTGTATGCAGACGTTGAACATATGAAGTACTCCCCAACACTTACACGTCAATAAACATCAAATATAACCTTACCTAGAGCGCAAAAAAGGCTTGTTCTGCATTAAAAAAGAGCACTTACAGGATTAAAGGCCGCCTTCAACCATATTTTTTTAATCTGTCCTACTTTCTACTTGTTTTTTATTCCTTTGGGTTTACCTTAGTGCGGAGATGCAGTCGGTGGCACCGCCCGAGTGAATCGCCTCATGCATTAGTTGATGGGTTTAATAATATTTAGTAAATTTGTAGAAACTTTAAAATCTTGAATCTATGAACTATATAGAGAGAATAACTATAAATCCAGAGGTATGTCACGGAAAACCATGTATTCGCAATATGCGGTGGCCAGTAGAAGTTGTGCTTGATATGCTTTCATCTGGCATGTCGATTCTTGAGATACTAGATGACCATCAAGAATTAGAAAAGGAAGATATTATAGCATGTCTTAATTATGCAAAATTGCTTATGACAGGTAACATAATAACAATTGCAGCATAATGAAAATACTTTGTGATGTGCACATCTCACTTAAAATTACTAAATTCTTTGCAAACAAATGCAAGAGAGAAATTCGATGCAAATACTCAGTGTTATTTTGAAATTAATAATGACTATTTTCTGATAATTAGCGAGAATGAAAATATACAGCTAACCTAGTGCAGAGCGTTCATTGCATTTTAGCTGGCCACCTTTCTACTTGTTTTTTCATTCCTCTGAGTTTATCTTAGTGCGGAGATGCGGTTGGTGGCACCGCCCAAATCCGTTCAACCAACCTCCTTACGGGGCGCTAACCCCCTTCACTCCCATACCGTAAACTTCAGCTCCACCTTCCGATTTTCGTCCTTTGGTCGGTCATTGATGATGGATCCTTTGCCTTCCAGGTAAATCTGATCGACGATATAACCTTTGTTCATCAAGTGGATGGCAATCTCTTTGGCGCGAGCCTCTGACAGCTTGAGGTTGTAACTGTTGGCGCCTATGTCGTCCGCGTAGCCGATGATTTCGATGCGGCTGACCCGCCTGGTTTTAAAGGGTTTTAAAAAAGCATCCAAGGCATCCAATTCATTGATGTCCACGGTGGTTTTATCAAAACCAAAGTACATGATGTGTTGGTAGGCGACCTCTTTTTCCTTTTTGGGGCGGGTTACATCTGTACTGTCCTTAGGTGCTTCGGGAGGCGGGAGATCATCGAAAGTAGAGCGCAGTAGGATTTCAATGGTATAAAACTGCTTATTTTCCCAGCGCGGGATGGTGAAAGCGTTGTTGTAGGCGTGAAAGTAGGGCTTATTTACCCGAATGTCCAGGGTGTCGCCAGCAGGCACGCAGAGGAAGAAACGCCCGTCAGATGCGGTATTGATGGCGTTGCGCCCTTCAATGGCAACGAGGGCAGCCACCGGTGCTTCCAATACGCTGTCCTTCACGATCCCTTCTACAAAAGTGATGGGTTGGCTGTGCAGGTCATCGCCCAATTGGAATTTGTAAATATCCATTTGGCCGTAGCCATCGGGTCGGTCAGAAGCAAAATAGCCCGTGCGCCCGTCGGCGGAGAGGAAAAAGCCCAACTCGCGGTAAGGGGTATTGATCGGAGGCCCCAGCCCAACTGGCGTAGTCCATTCCCCATTGGCATCTTTCCAGGAAACGAAAATGTCCTGCTCGCCCATCCCGGGATGCCCGTAAGAAGAAAAATACAAGGTTTGCCCATCATCGGTGATGAAGGGCGCTTCTTCGTAGTCGTCGGTATTGATTTTGGATCCAAGATTCACCGGTTGCCCCCAACTGCCATCTGCATTGCGTGTACAGAACCAGATGTCCGATTTGCCAAATCCACCAGGCCGCTGACTGGCAAAATACAAAGTGCTGCCATCGCAACTCACGGAAGCTTCTGATTCCCAATATTCAGAATTGGCATAGCCGCTCATGGCCGTTGGCGCTGCTATTTTGCCATTGGCATCCACATTAGCTTCCCAAATATCGCATACACCGAGTACGTCCTCGCGGTTGCAGGCCGTAAAAAATAGTTTTCGCCCGTCTCGAACGATGGTACACATGCCTTCGTTTTCCGAAGAATTGATGGCGCGAACGGGCACAACGCCATTCCATTCTCCAGCGCTGCGTTTGCCCAAATATAGATCCTCTTCCCCCTTGGGGGTTTTGCGGGTGAAGTAGAGCGTTTGTTGGTCGTTGGTCAGGAAAGGGAAATAGTCGTCGTTGACCGAGTTGATGGCCGAACCCAGATTGACCACTTCATTGACATTGATAAATGTGCTGGAATCGAGGGAAATTTCGCAGGCCCGGATATTAGCGTCTAGTTTCGAGCGCTTTTTGTCCTCCATTTCTATTTCTCGCGCCGAATTCATGCTAAAAGTATCGGCTTCGATGCTCAGAAAGTCTTTGTATTGCTGAAAATAGCCTAGGGCTTCCTCTGGCTTCCCTGCTTTAAACAGCGCTTCTCCGGTTTGGAAATAGAGTACCCGAGAAAACATCGAGTCGGAAGCCAACACGCTCTGATACAGTTCTGCCGCTTTTGGGTAATCTTTCATCAATTCATAGCAAATACCCATGCCGCGCTTCGCGGCACTCATATCGGGCTGCATTTTCAGCGTTTTTTCAAACAAGCGCAGCGCTTGAGGCACTTTCCCGTCCAGTAAAGCTTGCTCGGCTTGTTGATAGGTTTCTACCACGATGGGATTGAATGGTTCCTGGGCGATAAGTGCATGATGCGCCATAAAGGAACAAAAGAGGAGTAGTAAAAAACGTTGCATTTTAGCGGGCTTTTGGGTATGATCCGGCTCAAAGCTAAAGGTTTTTTTTGACAAATAGGGGCGTATTGTGTCAGCGGTTTTTTATTTGTATAAACGGTAGGAAGGAATGAGGAGGCGGGGATAGTTTCTAGTTTCTAGTCTCTAGTTTCAAGTTGACCTGGCTGAGCCCGCGAAAAACGCGGGAGAAGACGGGCAAGATAAGCAAAAGCGAAGCTGGGTTTCTAGCAGGGCAGGCGAACTCCTACCCATTAATCCTTAAACAGAACCTCCAGCTCTGTTTCCAAGCCAATACCTTGCCATTTGGGGCCTTCTTGTAGCAGGCGAATGGCTTCTTCGTCGCAGCCAAACCCCAGGGATTGCACGACCGTAATCTGAGCAGGATGACCCATCGCATCGATACGGAATCGCAAAATAACAGTGCCTTCCACTTGTTGGCTTTGTGCCGCAGGAGGGTAAACCAGGTTTTGGCGCACGTATTTGTTGAATTTGCGAAACCCGATAATAGGTTCGGGGGCCCTATCGGCTGCTTTTTTGGCAGCAACGTCATCGCTTTTCGTCACACTATTGATTTTGGATTCCGTTTTTCTGGAACGCAATCCAGTAACGGCTACTTCTTCCAGTACTACGCTGCTTTCTTTCAGCACGATGTCTTTTCCAAAAGCTTGATCCACAGGCAGTGTACGCGATTCAAAGCCAACATAATCAATTTGAAGCGACTGTTCGGGCCAGACATTGAGGTTGTACAAACCTTCCACATCTGTAACCGTTCCCTGGGTAGTACCCAATATTCGTACATTGGCACCGATGAGCGGATTCCCCAATTCATCCAGTACTTTACCACTCACAGATACCGGGCCTTTCGGTTTTGCATTGGCTTGACCCGGCTGGGATTTTGATATAAAAGCATCTTCCACTTGGGGAGGACTTAGCTCAGCTTCCTGCTTTGCGGCCTCTTTGGATCTAGTGATGGTAAAAAGATCTGGGGCAGGGTCGGGCTTCAAGGAGTCATCAGAAAAGGCTTTTTCCTCGATGGCCTCATCATTCATGGCGAGTTGTTCCTGAGCGGGAGCCTCAGGTTGGGTTATTGCTGAGGGGGCTTCTTGCTCCCTTTTTCTGGATGCTGAGCGGTTCTTACTTTCTTTTTCCAAAGTGGCCAACGGTGGCTGTGCCGCTTCTTCCTCGAAGGTGTCCGCTGAGTTGGATTCATCGGCAAAAGGTGCCGCTTCGGTTTGTTGAATGGCAAGATTATTTTGATCTGATTCGGCCAGATTCCATAAAAAGATGGCGCTACTTACGGCTACCGCCAACACGAGGACGGCGGCGATACGAGATACATAAAACACCAGGCTGCGCGGCTTGCGGGCTGCAGGCTGCAAAGCAGCCCTTAGCCGATCCAAGGCCACTTCGTGCTGCCCTTCCGGAAAAGCGCGATAGCCTTTCAGCGCATCAGCCAAGAACTCGTCATTGGCCGCAGCTTGATCGAGCTGCTCCTCTTCTCGGGCAGTCAGGTCGCCGCTGAGCCATCGTCTGAGGCTTTGTAGTGGATGATATGTTGGTTTGCCGTTCAAGAATGATCTTTTTCTAAGCAAATTTTCAAATTTCTTCTGCCATTTTGAATGTATGAACGAATGCGCCCAACGTCTTCGTCCGAGGTGTCGGCAATTTCTTTGTAGGATTTGCCGTCCAAGTAAAACGATTGAATGCACTGCTTTTGTTTGTCGGGCAGTTGTTCCAGGCAGTGGTGCAAGGCGTTATAAGCATCCGTTTCTTGTTCGATTTCGCTATTAAGATGCGGTACTTCCATGGAATGCATAAAAGCAGGCTCAAAAGATACGGTTAAATTTCTGCCGGCCTTGCGCAATTGCATCAAGCAGTGGTTTTTTGTCAGTACGTGCAACCAGCTTTTGAAGTTGGAGATCTCGTGTTTTTTAACTTTTTCAACCAGTTGTTCAAAAACAGCCATAGCGGCATCTTCGGCTTCAGCTTCGTTTTCCAAGTATTTCAGGCATACCCCATACACCAGTTCTAAGTAGCGGTTGAATAACAAGGCTAGCCACTGCATGTCTTCAGTGGCGCGGTAGCGGGTCAGCAATGCCTCATCGCTTTCTGTCTCCGGTGTTTTTTTTAAAAAGCGAAGCATAGTAGGGGGTAAAGATAGGGAAAATAGCAGGGCAAAGAATAGGGCTTCTTAGACAAATCTTTTCTTACTCGAATTCAGCATTCAAAAAAGATACATACCTAGACCTACATTTTTTATATTTTTGATGTGCTCAAAATTTCTTTCGATTTATCATACACCTGCAACCATGAAACTTTTTCCAGCATCCATGATGATCCTCTTAGCCATGATGAGTTGTAACCAGCATTCCGAATCAGACCAAGTGGCTTCCGTCCCCGACCCTGCCTGGTGGAAGGAAGCCGTGATTTACCAGATTTATCCGCGCAGTTTCAAGGATACCAATGGCGATGGGGTGGGTGATTTGAAAGGGATTATTGAAAAACTGGATTATATCCAGAGCCTAGGAGTGGATATGGTTTGGCTGAACCCCATATATAGCTCCCCCAACGATGACAACGGATACGACATTAGCAACTATCGAGATATTATGGCCGAATTTGGCAATATGGCTGATTTTGATGAGTTGATTAAAGGTTTACACGACCGGGGAATCAAATTTGTGATGGACGTGGTGGTCAACCACAGCAGCGATGAACACGAGTGGTTCAAGCAATCCAGAAGTTCCCGCGACAACCCCTACCGCGACTATTATCACTGGTGGCCTGCCGAAAAAGGGCAACCGCCTTATCGCTGGAGCTATTTCGACGAAAAGGGAGAGGCCTGGAGATACGATTCGCTCACGAATGCCTATTACCTGCACTATTTCTCCCAAAAGCAACCCGATCTCAACTGGGAAAACCCCAAAGTCCGCCAAGAGGTGTACGACATTATGAAATTTTGGGCAGAAAAAGGCGTGGATGGCTTCCGCTTGGATGCTTTTCAATTTGCTTCTAAGGATACTACCTTCCCTGCTTTGCCCGAAGGCTATGAAAAGGATGTCAAAAATGTCATCAAATACTACGGCATGGGGCCGCATTTGCACGACTATCTCCGCGAGATGTACGATCAGGTATTGAGTAAATACGATGTTTTTGCTGTTTCCGAAGGAGCGGGCAGCAGTTTTGAAGACGCGCACGCCTTGGTGGATGCCGACCGCAAAGAATTGCAAATGGCGTATCATTTTGAAGGCATGGATGTGGGGTCTAGCCTGAATCGCTACACCTTGTCCGAGTTTAAACAGGTTTATACCCGTTGGGATCAGTCCTTTGCCGAGAAGGGATGGCTTTCGATCTATCTGGCCAATCACGACCAACCCCGGATGGTCAGCAAGTATGGCAATGACAACCCGGAATTTCGGGATGCCTCCAGCAAAATGCTGCAAACTTTCATTTTGAGTATGCGTGGCACCCCATACTGCTACTATGGCGACGAGTTGGGGATGACCAATATCCACTTCGATAGTATCGAACAATACCGCGATATAGCGGCCATCAATGGCTATAAGAAAGCACTGGCAGCGGGAGAGGATATGGATCTATTTATGAAAACGCTAAACTTCATGTCGCGGGATAATGGCCGGACCCCCATGCAGTGGGATGCTACTGAACATGCTGGTTTTACTACTGGTACACCGTGGTTGCCCGTGAATGAAAACCACAGTTTTATCAATGTGGAAACAGAACAGAAAGACCCGAACAGTTGCTTGAACTACTTCCGTAAGATGGTGCAACTGAGGAAAAACAACCCTGTGCTGGTTTATGGAGACTATGAGTTGTTGCTTCCCGACCACGAGTCGCTGTATGCCTATACTCGAACTTTAGGTGAAGATAAAATGCTGATTCTACTCAATTTTTCTACCCAAACGACAGCGCTTGATTTGCCAGAAAACCTGACCTTGAATGATCTATTGATCAATAATTATCCATCGGTTGATCGAGCAAACAATCGCCTGAACCTACAACCTTATCAAGCTATTATTTTTTCATTAAACTGATAGTGAGTGACTTATGAAATTAAATCAAGGGGGAGGTTGACTTTCACGAAACAATGTCTTATATTAGGTTGGTTTTATATCCAAGCCTCCAGATACCGCTTTGGCCAAATATTTGGGGTTCTTTGACCATTCTTTTTTTCATCATAAATACCAATCAAAGTGAAAAGACACAACATTCAATTTCCACCCTTAGCCGCCAATCATTTGGCACAAGATGAAGCATATTTTTATCTTACCCGAGACCGTAAAAAAGAAAAAATTCTGTTTCATGAATACGATAAAATATACAGCATTCCCGGCTTATATGAACAACTCTTTTACGATCGCCTGAAATGCAATTCGCCCCGACAAGTTACTGAAGCGCTGGAACATGCCATTAAGGAAAATAACAACTATTTTTCAGAAATGAAAGTATTGGACTTTGGCGCCGGCAATGGCATGATGGGAGAAGAGCTGAAAAAAATTGGCATAGCCAGATTGGTTGGCGTGGATATTATTGAGGAAGCTAGAACAGCTACCAACCGCGACCGCCCGGGTATTTACGATGAATATTATGTGAAAGATTTTACCCAATTAACAGACGAAGACCGAAATGAAATAAAAACGTGGAATCTGAATGCACTGACCACCGTTGCAGCGTTGGGGTTTGGCGATATCCCGCCCAAAGCATTCATCGAAGCATTTAATTTGATCCAGAAACAAGGTTGGGTCGCCTTCAACATCAAGGAAACCTTCTTGTACGAGACCGACGAAAGCGGTTTTTCTCGCTTGATCAGAGAATTGATTTTTTCCAAATACATGAACATCAATCATCTGGAGCGATACCGCCACCGATTGTCCATTGAAGGCGTACCCTTATACTATTTTTCAGTAGTATGCTGGAAAAAAGCCCATATTCCACCCGAATTGATGGAGGAATATGAGTTGGAAGAGGAATATGCCGCTTAAAACACTTTGCCCTTTTTTTTGCCTTTATTACGGCCTTCAAAAGAGAAGGGCTTTTTTTCCGCTTTCTTTTTTGGCTTTTTGAAGCCGCTAAACCCTTCCTTCGCGTTGGAAGCATCGGCGGGTTTATCCTTGGCAAAATCGGTTTCTATTGCCACCGAGCCAAATTTGGCGCCTTTCAAAGCCTGCATCAACGACACGGCCATACTGTTTTCTATGCCAAAAATGGAAAAGTTTTTCATGATTTCAATCTTTCCGATTTTGGCATCTTTGGAGTCCATGGCCTCGTTGATTAGGCCGATCAGACGAGCGGGATTGATGTCGTTTTTAGATCCCAGGTTGATGTACAAGCGGGTGAAACTGACCTTGCCCCGATCTTCACGCCTTCTTTCGGCAGGCTTATCTGCTGACCTGGCAGCACCTTTTTGCAGCTCAACAACGTTGATGTCTTTTGAGTTTTTGTAGTAATCGAGAAAGCGGTTGAACTCAGCAGAAACGAAGTGCTTGATCAGGTCTTCGCGGCTCAGCCATTCCAGTTTTTTATAAATAGTGGGCAAAAACGGGCCAATCTGTTGTTCATCTACCTGCACCTTCTCAATCTTGTCGATCAGGATAAAGAGTTGTTTGGTGCAAATATCTTTACCACTAGGAGCCATTTCACGAGTGAAGCTGATGCCCGCCTTTTTTTCAATCTCTTTGATCTTGCCTTTTTCCCGACTGTGGATAATGGCGATAGATTCGCCGCTCTTACCAGCCCGGCCTGTTCGGCCACTGCGGTGGATATACACTTCGGAATCGTCAGGCAGGTTGTAGTTGATCACATGGGTCAGGTCGTTGACGTCCAAGCCGCGTGCTGCCACATCGGTGGCTACCAACAATTGAAGGTGTTGGATACGGAAGCGATTCATCACTTCATCGCGTTGGGTTTGGGACAAATCTCCATGCAGGGCATCGGCGTTGTAGCCGTCTTGCATGAGTTTGTTGGCAATTTCCTTGGTTTCCCGCCGGGTACGGCAAAAAACGATACCGTATATATTAGGATTGATGTCGGCAATGCGTTTGAGCAGTTCATAGCGATCTTCAGCCCGCACCAGGTAATACAAGTGCTTGACATTTTCAGCGCCTGAATTGACCGGAGCCACAGAGATTTCTATGGGGGTGGTCATGTAGTTTTTGGTGATGGCCGCTACTTCTCTGGACATCGTGGCCGAGAAAAGCACGGTTTGGCGCTCTTCAGGTACTTCGGCCAGTATGGCTTCCAAATCTTCCTTGAAACCCATGGAAAGCATTTCATCGGCTTCATCCAGCACTACACAAGACACATTGTTTAGTTGGAGCTTTTTGCGGTTGATCAAATCGCGCGCTCGGCCAGGCGTAGCGACAACGATCTGTGCTTTTTGGCTCAGCGCTTTGATTTGGGTGCTGATATTGGCGCCGCCATATACCGGAACAACTTGGATGCCAGGACAGTATTTGGCAAAATTGATCAAGTCGTTGGTGATTTGCAAACAAAGCTCCCGCGTAGGGCTCAGTACCAGCGTTTGGGTACTTTTATCACTAGCATCTGTGCGGTGTATGGCAGGCAAGCCAAAGGCGGCTGTTTTACCTGTACCGGTTTGAGCGGAAGCGATCAGATCCTGATTGGAGGCTAAAAGGTGTGGAATGGCTTTGGCTTGAATTGGGGTGGGCGTTTCAAAGCCCAAATCTTTGATTGCCTGAAGGATGGTTTCCTTCAATCCAATCTCTTGGAATGAATTCATATTATGGTACTAAATCAAATGAAGCCGCAAAGGTACGCTTTTTTTTGGTAATAGCAGGATTATTTTTAAGAGGGGCTCGCTTGTATGACTCGCCCGCAGATTTGAATCTTAAAAAAATGCTATATTGTGGTAAAAATAGGAGAGATGGAAGCAAAAAAAACAGGTAAACTTCTTATCAGGGACTATTTGGCCATAGAACAAGAAAACCAACAAAGGTATGAATACCATGATGGAGCATTTTTTATGATGGCCGGGGGTTCTATCCAGCATGGATTCCTTTGCGGAAACGTTTATGGAGAATTAAGAACAAGTTTGAAGGCTACCGAGCATTGTAAGGCAATTCCTTCAGACGTGAAATTATACATAAAATCGGAAAACACTTTCGTTTATCCAGATTGCATGGTCATTTGTGGTGAAATTCTGGTTTCAGAAGAAGAAAAAAACGCCATTACCAATCCCACCTTGATCATAGAAGTATTATCAAAAACAACCTCAAGTTACGATCGGGGGGATAAGTTTCACCTCTATCGGCAAATTCCATCGCTTCGAGAATATGTATTGATTGAACAAGATAAAATTTTGGTTGAAGTGTATGAAAAAAAAGAAGACTTATGGAAAATATCGCGCTACACAGATTTGAAAAGTAGGATCGTTTTTCATTCGATAAAAACAGAATTGCCGATGCAGGAAATTTATAGGGATGTAAATTTCAACAAATGAGTTTTGGGCTAAAGCCTATCTTGCCCGTCTTCGCCCACGTTTTGCGCGGGATCAGCCGGGTAAAAAACCATCCGTCTGAGCCGGGCAGGGAAACCACCCGCCCCTCTTACCTCGGTTCGGGCAGGGAAACTTAAAACTACACAAACCGCTCCAAATGATACGCCACCAGCGTATGGAGGGTTGCCAAAGCCAGTCCCCGGGCCTCTTCAGCCTTTAGTCCCTTAGTCATGTAATAATCTTCCAAACGGACTTGTGATTGGTAGTAAAGGAGTTTGAAAGCCGTGACCAGTCTTTTATTGAGCGGGTCGCGATCGGCCCAGCCGTCCAATCCAGTGATGAGGTTGGTATTCCATTGCTCTACGGCTTTGCTCTCTTTTGGGCCGAGCGCAGCGGGTGCCAGGTAAAGTCTGGCCCTTTCGGAAGCCGCTTCTGCGATGCGCTGGTTGTCCAGTTTTTTATCGGTATTCAAATCAGCAGAGATCGCCAGTAGGGTTTTGATTTCCGACCAGCTTTCGAATTGACCGCAAGTCTGAAGCAACAAGCCTTCGCCAGCGGCATCAGAGCAAGCCTGATAAGCCAGCGCGGATTCCTGGGTATGTTTCTGATACATCCAGCAGGGCACGGCATTATTGCTCGGTGTAGCGCAGTGGATGTAGTGGATGTGCAAAATGAGTTGTTCCATCCTTTCGTAGGCATAGGTGGCGTTGGGATCAAAAGACAGATTTTTGATCGATTTACCGTTAAAAGCGCCGCGGATGGCTGCATTCATCAGGGTATTTACTTCGCGATCAGCACCTTTTTGCATGAAAACCAAATAAGCATGGTAGGCTTGCGCCAAAGGCTCGTTGGAGGTTTCGATGTAGCGCTGTGCTTGCAAATCATCGGGAAGATTGTCAATGGCTGTTTGCAGGGCAGAATTGAGTTGCACCGTACCATCCATGTTCATATTTTCCGACAAAACCTGGTATTTCTGAATCGTGCGGTTTTCGCCGAAAGATTTTTCGTAAGCTTTTAAAGTACCAGCTCCGTAATAGCCATCTAATGTGCTGGTATAGGAACCTTCTGCTTTCAATAGCTTTTGCAAATCCAGAGCAGAGGTGCGCTTGATTTTGCCATTAATGGCGGGCATGGATGCCTTTAAAGGGGTGGCTTGATAGCTTTCTGTTTTAGAAGTGCCTACTTTTTCGTAATAATCGTAGCTGGAAGGGATGCTTTCCCCCGTTTTTTTAGTAGTCGTCTGGTTCGGATCGCGAGGCGTCAACACCTCGTAGTTGGAAGGAATATTCGAAGGCGATTGCTTCGCGGTTTGGTCGAATTCAATGGGGATCAGAGGTTTTTTTACGCCTGTTTCAAATTCTGTCAGGCGGTGCAGTTGTACTGAATTCACGCTTTTGACAAAAGCATCTTTAAAGCCCAATTTCTGCACCCTGGCCAAGTCTGCTTTGGCGGCTTCCGTACTGGCATAAACACCAGTGACCACTTTGATCATATCCTTCTCCAGCAAACCATATATATCGCCGGCAGCCATGAATTTTTCCCACTCGATGGGCTTACTGGTCTGGCGGGTAGCCATTTGAATGACCGCCACGGGGTTGCCATCTGAGAGTAGGCGTTCCTGAACAAAAGCATTGGCGTAGCCCGCTTCTTTTACTTTAGTCGCGGCTTTTTGGGCTTCTGCTTTATCGCTGTATCCACCAAAATACACTTCCAGCAAATTGCCGCCTACGTTCTGCGCATGTACCAGCCCTAGTTCACGTAGCGGTTTGAAGTCTTCCGCTTTGGCGTCTATAAAAGTGCCGACTTGCACCATATAATAGGAGCCGACTTGTGCTTGTGTTTTGATAGAATAAAAAAATAACAGGCTAACAATAGCAAAGAATGTCTTTTTCATGGTCTCATTTTTTCCAGGATGAATAAATCATTCAATCACCGCACCATCCTGGCCGGTTCTTGGCTTTTCTCTTAAATTGATTTCGCGCTGATGTTGCAAAGTTAAATATGCCAGGCAACTTAACGATTATTTTTAATACTAAATTATATGAAAGGCAGGTCAATAGCGGCCTTTTTAATAAAAATGAAACGAAAAAACCGGGATTTGGTTACATACCCCTTCTTTTTAAGCATAGGTGAACTGGATGGCAAAGTTTTTGTTAATCCTAAAGAACAAAACAATCGAGTAATAACGCATGGAACAAAACAACAACACCAACGAAGAGCAGGAATGCATTATTGAAGTGATCCCAAATGGCCCGCTGCGGGTTTATGGCAATTTGTCGGTGAAAAAGGCTGACGGAACGATCGAAAAGCGCACAAAAGCGGCATCATTTTGCCGTTGCGGTGCTTCTGCCAACAAGCCGTTTTGCGATGGAACACACAAAGGGCTGGATTTTGTGGGATGATTGATGCTTTTATTTTGGATGTTGAATCTATGATAATTTGAATTTGAACATCAAGTGCCCCATTCATGCATTCAACATCCAAAAGCTAAATTGTAACATCTAAATTCTAACGTCTAATGTCCAACAAACAAGTTATCGGCAACTGGAAAGGAGAACGCATGAACATGGGCGCTACAGTGGTCAAGCAAGCCTTGCCCACGGCTCAAGTACAGCAAATCAGCCCTTTTTTACTGCTTCATCACTTTGGCCCCACTTTTGCACCTATTGGGGGCGATCCTTTGGATGTTGGCCCACACCCGCATCGGGGCTTTGAACCCGTGACTTTCCTGTACAGCGGGGGCATTCGGCACAAAGACAGCAGAGGCAACGAAGGCATTTTATCGGGTGGTGATGTGCAATGGATGACGGCGGGCATGGGCATTATCCACAGTGAGCGGGCGAGTCAGACTTTTTTAGAACAAGGGGGCATCATGGAAGGGATACAGCTTTGGATCAACCTGCCCGCAAAAGATAAAATGATACAACCCACTTACCAGGATATTAAATCCGACCAAATTCCTGCTTGGCAGAGCGCGGATGGAAAAGCTTCTTTTCGTTTGGTCGCAGGTCAGTACCAGGAATTTAAAGGCCCTGCTAAAACACATACGCCCATTTTGGCTTTGCAACTGGAATTACAAGCGGGCGCTGAAGTGAATATCGATATCCCCGATGGGTTTCAGACCATGCTGTACTGGCTTGACGGTGCGGTTGCTGACGAGGCTGGCATCGTTTATGAAGCGGAAACCCTGCTGCATTTTTCAAACGATGGCCAAAGTATTGCGCTAAAAGGAGTTCAGCAGAGCCGCGGGTTGTTATTGGCAGGAGCGCCCATCCCTGAACCACTGGCACAATGGGGGCCTTTTGTCATGAACACTCAAACGGAGATCATGGAAGCGATGCGCGATTACCAAATGGGGAAAATGGGGATTTATATTGAAGATTAAAGGCAGAACCCCTTTTTACACAACAATTCGCCAACTCAAAGCATTATAACATTAATGTAGCGTGCAAAAAATGACTTGCCAATTCATCAAAGTCCTTACCCTTGCGGAAGCACTTATAATGAACCGTTTAGCCCACTAGGGTAAGGACAAAAATGGGAAGTTAATTTTTCTGCGTTATCAAGTCCATTACAACGACCAGTTAGTCATCAACATCCGCTTATGTCGAAATCATTTATGGTAGAGTTGGAGCTACCTGACCATTTTAGCGAAGAGTTCATGTCTTTGATTCCCAATCATCGCATGGTGGTTCAATCCATGTTGGCCAAAGGAATGTTGAAATCCTATGCTTTGTCTATGGACAGGAGTCGGATTTGGGCTGTTTTCGTGGCCGATTCAGAGTTTGGGGTCTTGGACATGGTTGCCCGCATGCCGCTTGGCCCCTACCTGACCCCTTCTGTTTCCGAATTGATGTTTTTCAATTCGCCGGATATGATCCTGCATTTTTCGATGAATTGACTTACTCGTATTTCATCCTTACCAACCGCAGGCGGTTTCTCCTTTCGCTGGGTATGATTACTTCAGCACTATTGATTTGCAGGGCATCCCTAAAGCGCAGGCGCAATTGAAGGTTGGCGGTACTCAATAAGCTGTTTCGCTCAAATGCGCCGGTACCTTGCAACACATACTCACTCACCGTATTCTCGTATTTGATCTCATCATTGAATATAAAATGCAAATTGGCCACCGTTTTGAAAAGGAAATAGGAAGAATAGGCGCCATCGTCATCCTGTGAATACTGCTTTTTATGGAGGATGGTTTGCCAGTGAGGTTCTCCGCTTGGGTGTACCGATAAAATAAATAGTTCATCGTAGTAATAGTCGATGGCAAAACGACCATCGTAAACTGAGCGGCTGCCACCGCCTATCTGTCTTTCCAACAACCGGTTGCGTTCGGCTATAATCAGCGCCCCGCCGTCGCGCCTCAGTACAATTTCCTGCACGCTGACATCTGGGATGCCGCCGTTTACCTTATCCTCCTCTTTGCCCAAAAGGGTACTGATAAAATTTTCATCAAAGACATGGGCGGCAAAACGAAAAGACTCCGGCTTTCGGTCGGGAATACTCAGGTAAAAATAACCATCGGCGCGTCCTAAGTTTTTCTCTGAATACAATCCGGCTCCGATCAAGTTTTGATTGCGGTTGTCAAAATCAAACACAACATCGTAGGTCAGCCGATCAATCATCGGCACCTCGTACCTCAGCAATTCGTCGTTTTTGCCAAAATAAGTGATGATTTCGAATCGATGCTTAT
This sequence comes from uncultured Saprospirales bacterium, assembly GCA_937864265.1. Lineage (GTDB taxonomy): Bacteria > Bacteroidota > Bacteroidia > Chitinophagales > Saprospiraceae > CALMIR01. The sequence goes on from CALMIR010000067.1 coordinate 19,182, forward strand.
CCCGTTTATGTCGCAAGTTGTCTCGTTCTAATACCAGGTGCATATCGCCGTTGTTGTCGATCAATATCTGGCGAAAGTCCTGGTAATAGCTAAAATCCTGGGGTATGATGGCTTTTTCCCAAAGCAGCTTCATGTTTTGCACATCAAAAGAAAGGGCGTTGATCTGTTCTGACCTTTCCAAATGAAAAAGGAGTACCTTGGTTCGATCCTCAGAACGCAGCAATTCAAAATTGGGGGTATAAAACAAATAGCCCATGTCTTTTAGCGTGACCGAATCGATCAAATTGGCTCCGGCGTTGTATTTATGGGCTTTAATAAGGGTTTTGGATTTGTAGCGGAAATAATAAAAAAGGACAAATTCAGATTTATCCGCAAACAAACCGATCACTTTGGGTTGCCTTTTGTCTAATTCCAGTTCTTTTTCCCATTTTTGCCGCATATTCTGGTCAAAAGCCGTGACTTTAAAACTAGTTGCCTGATCCCTAAAAAGCAATACTTGCCCCTCCAGATCGCCGACCACTTCATAAGAAACATCACTGCGCAGGTTCAATGGTTCGGAAATGGTAATGCTTTGGGCGCAGACAAACGAAGAATAAAGAATGACAATCAGCAACAATAAATATTTCATGTATCCGTATTTTTGCTTGTATTTTGGCGGTAGAAGTTACCAACTTTAAAAGTAGTGAAAAACTCCTATAAACCCCAAATCACTTAGTGAGTATGGCATTTTTGTATATAAACAGTAACAGTAAAAGAGTGATCTTGCTTTCATTTGTCTTGCTTTTCCTGCTGCTTTTGTCGGTTTTCTACCTATTTCAAAACCGGTTTATTTATCAAACCAGCCGCCTGGAAAAGAATTACCGATTTGATTTTAAAGCACCATTTGAGGAAGTTTGGCTGAAAACCAGCGATGGCGAAAATATCCAGGGCTTGTTTTTTCCTGCTTCGGAAGAAAAAGGCGTTGTCCTGTACCTACATGGTAATCGGGGACACTTGCAGCGTTGGGGAGCCATCCACGATGATTTTTTAAAAAACCAATACAGCCTTTTTGTAATCGATTATAGGGGTTATGGGAAAAGTTCGGGCAAGCCAACTGAGCAGGGCTTATATCAGGATGCCCTGAGTGCGTATCAATGGCTGGAAAAACAGTATGCGCCTGAAAATATCGCCATCTATGGCCGATCGCTGGGCAGCGGGGTAGCGGCTTGGCTCGCTGCAGAAGCGCCACAATCGAAAATGCTCCTGCTAGAAACGCCCTATGACCGCCTTCCTAATGTCATAAGCTATCGTTATTCGCCCTTATTGAGGCCCTTGATTCGATCCACTTTTCCAAGCGATACCTATTTGGAAAAGGTCGAATGCCCCGTCTATATTTTTGCGGCAACTGAAGACCAGATTGTGCCCTTTTTTCTAGCAGAACGACTAGCTACAAGACATTTGGCGGAAGACCATTTTTTTGCCATCGAAGGGGCGCATCACAAGAACATCCGGGAGTTTAAGGAATACCATTTTTGGCTAGGGGAAGTGTTAAAATGAAGGTTAAAAACGCAATAAAACAACGTTATGTCAGGTATATTGCCATTAAAAATTTAGCACAATAGTATAAGATTAGCTGCTCGATTAAAAATTCTGAAAAAGTTGTAACTTGCAGCCCATAAAGCCCACACAATATTTGGTGAGAACAGATTCCGGCCTTTAGATGCAAATACTAGAGAAGGCGTCCCATTCCTTATGAAAGCAAGCTATTTATTCAAACAATAATTTTCTTGGTTCATTCTACCCGCTCATTTTTGATGAAATTGAACACCCCTAACACCACCACAAGCTGATATTCCATTTTTTGTTTCAAAAAAAAACAAACTGCGTACTATGAACGTAAGATTTACGCTCTTAATCTTGTGCCTGGCATGCTATAGCAACTTGTTGGCGCAACCTGCCAATGACGAATGTACGGGCGCACAAACTTTAAACCTAGGTACACCGTCGCCTTGTCCGCTATCTTTTCCCGTGACCAATACTTTCATGAGCAACAACATCAATGCGACCTCAACGGTGCCCTATCCGCAGTTTACGGGCTGTAATCCCGGGGGATCTACTACAGGGCCTGCTGCCGAAGTTTGGTACACTTTTACAGCTACCTCCAACCAAATTAGCATCACGGTGAGCGGAGGCTTGGCCGTACCCAATATTGTATTATTTACCGGGCCTAACTGCTTTGCACTCAATCCCGAGGTCTGCGCCAGAGGTACAGGTAATACGGTGACGCTAACGGCCAGCGTAACAGCAGGAACAACTTATTACATGCTCATATCCGGAGGAGATGTGACGGATCAGGGCAATTTCACCATTTCGATACAAAGCTCCAGGGATTGTTCACCTTGTGTGACGGGTGATGCTTTAGTGCCCATGCCACCGCCACAAAATGGAACTTATGCCTCCAACCAGGTCGTCAATTTTTGCTATACGATGCTGAATTGGGACGTTACGGGTACCGTGGAGTGGTTTCATGCCATACAAGTACAATTGGGGCCAGGCTGGGATGCTTCTACGCTGACACCGACTATGGCGCCACCTTCTTGCGATGGCACTGGAATCTGGCTATGGTTCGACAGTTGGACCAGTTGCGCAACCGGGCAGACCTGGGGACCCGGTTATGCCTATGAGTCCGGGGCAGGCATTGGTTGCGGAGGCAGTCCTATAGACGGGGATCCTGGTAACAACTGGGGAGATGGTAACGGTACCTGTGCGGCGATAGGATCGACTGCTCCCCCAAAAACCTTTTGTTTTTCTGTTCAGGTAGCCGATTGTTTATCGGGTGGTAATTTCAACGGAAATGACCTCAGTGTAACCATCTTTCCGCTTTCCGACGGCCAGTCGGGATCTTGGACGCAAGTGGGCTGTAACTCTGGTACTTCCTATAATTTCCTAGCTTCTGCCATCTGTTGTGATGACCTTGATCCTGTGGTGACAGATTTTGAGCTATCCTCTTGCGCCGCTTCTTGCGACGGCAGCATTACCTTTATTGGAGGTGGTGATTCTCAGCCGGGGGACTCTTGGACTTACCTGGTTTTTGATCAATTCAATAATGTTGTAGGCAATTTCAATATCCCTTCTTCCGATTATCAAACACTGACCGGGCTTTGCCCAGGCTCGTATTCCATACAAGCTGTAAATGCCATTTCGGGCTGTACCCGTTCAGAAACATTTAATCTGGGCGTTGAGCCGCCCTTTTTTGCAATAGCCAACTACACACCTGTTTGTCCTGGTGAACCCTTGCAGGTTTTTGGCAGTGCAGACCTCAGCGGAGATACAGAAATATATACCTGGACAGGCCCTGGAGGCATTACCGTACAAGGCCAGGACGCCATTCTGCCTTTTACAGGCATTTGGACATTGAATGTAACAGTGGACGGCTGCCCGGCAACCCCAGATATGGTTGATGTGCAGTACGTGCAAACCAATACTTCAGCACTGGCCAATCCCGATGAGGTATGTGCCGGCGATCCTATTAATTTACAAGCCTCCGGAGGGGTATTTTATGATTGGGGCGCAGAAGGAATCGGCGCTTCTATAACTACTTTCGCTCCTAACGTGGCCTCTCCGCAAACCATCACTTATTCCGTCACCATTTCTACCGCACAAGGCTGCGATGTCGTGGAAGAAGTCATGGTTTTGGTCAATCCCTTGCCAGAAGCCGAAATCATCGGTCCAACAGATGCTTGCCAGGATGAAACAGTCATTTTGACGGCAGTAGGCGGCGTAGATTTTGAATGGAGTACAAGTGGGGATGATTTCATTGAGGCCGTTACGTTGACCGCAGCGGACGCGCCTATTGCGTCCTATTCTGTTACCGTTACCGACTTAAATGGTTGTATGGATGATGCGCAATGGAGCATTTTGGTCAACCCGCCACCCGCAGCGATGGCAAGCGCCAATCCGGAAACGGTCTGTGCCGGTCAATCTACCCAGCTTACTGCAACAGGTGGCCTGTTTTATGACTGGAGTACCAGCCAAACAGGGGCTACGATCACCATAACACCTGCGGCTTCGGATATTATCGAAGTTACCGTCACTGACGCCAACGAATGTCGAGCAGTAGCCGAAGTGGCCGTATTTGTTGACCAGCCCATAGCAGCGCCTGTGGTGCAATGCGGTACTGTTACGCCCAGTTCTGTGCAATTTACCTGGGGGGCTGTAACAGGGGCTACTGCTTATCAGGTTGTAGTCACTACAAGCCAAGGCGGTACGCTAAGCGGTACGACCTATACGGTAAATGGATTAAGCCCTGGAGAGTTGGTTACGATCCAGGTTACGGCGGTTGGAACCAATAGCTGTCCCAATCCGACGACTACGTTCAGTTGCAATGCTTTATCCTGCCCTCCGGTGACGGTTACGATCAACACGGTTGCGCCGATATGCCTCACTGCGGGCAGTCCCGTAGTCAATCTAACCGCCAATATCGCGGGGAATACAATGGCTGGAACGACCACTTGGAGTGGCACAGGTATCACCAATACGGCTACAGGTACATTCGATCCTAATGTAGCAGGCGTAGGTGCGCATACCGTTACGGCTACTTACACGGAAGGGCTGTGCACCTATACCGATGATCTAGTCATCCAGGTATTCCAAACACCAACAGCCAACTTTAGCATCAATGATACCGATATTTGTGAAACGGAATCTGTGACAGTTACTTATACAGGCAACGCCAGTGCAGGTGCCAATTTTAACTGGAATTTCGGAGGCGGCACGGCTGTACCTGGCACAGGCATCGGCCCACACACGGTAACCTGGACTACTGGGGGTAGTAAAACCATTACCTTAACAGTAAGCGAAAATGGCTGTTCTTCCACCACTGCCAGCCAAATGGTTCAGGTTCAGGATGAATTAGCATCGCCTGTGATCAGTTGTGGCACAGCAACGACCTCATCCGTTACCTTCAACTGGGCGAGCATTACAGGAGCCACAGGTTATACGGTGAATGTATTGACCGGGCAAAGTGGCACCCAAGCTGGAAATAGCTACACCGTGACCGGGCTTATGCCAGGAGAATTGGTGACCATCCAGGTGACCGCACTCAATTCAGGCCCATGCGGTCCATCTAATGCTACATTTAGTTGCAATGCGGCCAATTGCCCGGTATTCCAAATCACAATTCCTGATTTTACAGTTGGAAATAACATCTGTCTGGTACCTACTTCGCCCAATGTTACCCTTACAGCAAGCGTCACAGGTGGCGCAGGCGGTGGCACAGGCGTATGGAGTGGCCCAGGCATCATCAATGCCAGCGCAGGCACTTTCAGTCCGGTCGCTGCTGGTTTGGGCACTCATACCATAACGTTTACCTATTCAGAAGGGGCTTGCTCGGCGTCTGCTACTACCACCATCAATGTTTTGCTGACGCCCATAGCTAGTTTTTCTGTGGAAAGCCCCATTTGTATCACGGAAAGCAGCACCCTAGTCTATACAGGCAATGCCAGCCCTGCAGCTTTTTATTCCTGGGATTTTGGTGGTGGTACGGCTGTGCCTGGCGGCAATGGTCCTGGCCCACAAGAAGTTAACTGGCCCACGGCTGGCACGAAGACATTGGTGTTAAACGTTACGCAAGGCAACTGCGCATCAGAAGAATTTATCCAAACTGTGGTAGTAGAACCAGAGTTGGCGGCGCCCAGTATCAGTTGTAACACAACGACTTCTAGTGTAGAATTTACTTGGCCAAATGTAACAGGGGCCAGTTCTTACAACGTTACAGTTTTGAGCGGCCCGAGTGGCATTCAGAGTGGCAATAGTTATTTGGTTACAGGCCTTAATCCAGGCACTTCTGTAGAAATTCAGGTGGAAGCGGTGGGCACAGGCGCCTGCGGCAGTAGTTTCGCAACAGCTATTTGTACCGCCGATGATTGTCCTAATGTCACCATCACAATTGACCCTATAGACCCTATCTGCTTGGATGGTGCAGCAGCTGTTATCGATCTGGAAGCCACCGTTAGTGGATCAATGGGTACAGGAAGTGAAAACTGGTCTGGAACGGGCATCATCAACATGGCAACGGGATTATTTGATCCCATTATAGCTGGTGCAGGTTTCCACACCATTACTTTCAGTTATGAGGAAAACAACTGTAGTTACGACAGCAGCATCGATATCGTAGTAAACCCACAGCCCAACGCCACTATCACAGTGGATAGCCCAATTTGTATTACCCAAACGAGTACGGTGACCTATACGGGTGGAGCTAGTCCGGCAGCCATGTATTCCTGGAATTTTGACGGCGGCATTGGCAATCCCGGAGCAGGAGTCGGGCCGCATGAAATAAGCTGGCCAAGCGTGGGGGGCAAAACCATTACGCTGACGGTTACCGAAGCCAACTGTACGTCAGAACCTTTTAGCCAATCAGTTACGGTAGAATCTGAACTGATAGAACCGGATATTACTTGTACTACCACAACTTCAACAGTGGAATTTAGCTGGGCAGATGTGCCTGGTGCAATTTCGTACAACGTCACCGTATTGAGTGGCCCTGCTGGTGTACTAAGTGGCAATAGCTACTTGGTCAGCGGCTTAAATCCGGGCGACATGGTCGAAATTCAAGTAGAAGCGGTTGGTACAGGCCCTTGTGGCAGCAGTTTTGCGACAGCTAACTGCGTGGCACAGGATTGCCCGACCGTCAATATTGATATTGATAATGTTGTGCCGATTTGTTTGAATGCGGCGGCTGCAGTAATCGATTTGGAAGCTGCACTAACAGGCGCAAGCGGTGCGGGAAGCGAAACCTGGTCGGGCAACGGCATAACGAATGCGTCGATGGGCTTATTCGATCCCAACGCAGCAGGCCCGGGTACGCATACGATCAATTATACCTATCAAGAAGGCAACTGTACCTACAACAGCAGTATCACAATTGTGGTCAACCCGCAGCCCACGGCTGATTTTACCGTGGACAGCCCAATTTGTATCACCGAAAGCAGTACTGTCACCTTTACAGGAAATGCTGGTGGCACTGCTAGTTATAGCTGGACTTTTGATGGCGGCACGGCAATGCCTGGAGTTGGAGTTGGCCCCCACGAAGTGAGCTGGAGCAGTACAGGTACGAAAAATATTACCTTAGTCGTCACAGAGAACAACTGTGCATCTGAAATAGTCACCCAATCGGTGCTGGTAGAAGCCGAACTGGCTGATCCGATGATCAATTGCAATACGACCACCTCTACAGTGGAGTTTGTTTGGATGGATGTGCCGGGCGCTGTTTCCTACAACGTTGTCGTGCTCAGCGGCGCAACGGGAACACTAAATGGCAACAGCTATTTGGTCAGCGGTTTGACGCCGGGCGATATGGTGGAGATAGAAGTGGAAGCCGTTGGCACAGGAGCTTGCGGCAGTAGTTTTGCGACAGCAATTTGTACGGCTCAAGACTGCCCGGCAATCACGATTGATATTGCTCCGGTAAATCCGATTTGCCTGGATAATACGGCTGCAGTAGTCGATTTGGAAGCTGTGCTGACAGGCGCAAGCGGTGCGGGAAGCGAAACCTGGTCGGGCAACGGCATAACGAATGCGTCGATGGGCTTATTCGATCCCAACGCAGCAGGCCCGGGTACGCATACGATCAATTATACCTATCAAGAAGGCAACTGTACCTACAACAGCAGTATCACAATTGTGGTCAACCCGCAGCCCACGGCTGATTTTACCGTGGACAGCCCAATTTGTATCACCGAAAGCAGTACTGTCACCTTTACAGGAAATGCTGGTGGCACTGCTAGTTATAGCTGGACTTTTGATGGCGGCACGGCAATGCCTGGAGTTGGAGTTGGCCCCCACGAAGTGAGCTGGAGCAGTACAGGTACGAAAAATATTACCTTAGTCGTCACAGAGAACAACTGTGCATCTGAAATAGTCACCCAATCGGTGCTGGTAGAAGCCGAACTGGCTGATCCGATGATCAATTGCAATACGACCACCTCTACAGTGGAGTTTGTTTGGATGGATGTGCCGGGCGCTGTTTCCTACAACGTTGTCGTGCTCAGCGGCGCAACGGGAACACTAAATGGCAACAGCTATTTGGTCAGCGGTTTGACGCCGGGCGATATGGTGGAGATAGAAGTGGAAGCCGTTGGCACAGGAGCTTGCGGCAGTAGTTTTGCGACAGCAATTTGTACGGCTCAAGACTGCCCGGCAATCACGATTGATATTGCTCCGGTAAATCCGATTTGCCTGGATAATACGGCTGCAGTAGTCGATTTGGAAGCTGTGCTGACAGGCGCAAGCGGTGCGGGAAGCGAAACCTGGTCGGGCAACGGCATAACGAATGCGTCGATGGGCTTATTCGATCCCAACGCAGCAGGCCCGGGTACGCATACGATCAATTATACCTATCAAGAAGGCAACTGTACCTACAACAGCAGTATCACAATTGTGGTCAACCCGCAGCCCACGGCTGATTTTACCGTGGACAGCCCAATTTGTATCACCGAAAGCAGTACTGTCACCTTTACAGGAAATGCTGGTGGCACTGCAATTTTCGATTGGGAATTTAATGGTGGTGTGGCCAATCCCGGTACAGGCGAAGGGCCTCATGAAGTAAGTTGGGCTAATGCCGGAAGTAAAACCATTACCCTTGTTGTAACAGAAAATGATTGTGCTTCCGAGCCACTTAGCCAGATTGTAGAAGTACAAGCGCCAATACAGGCTCCGGTGGTCAGTTGTGAAACAGATAACACCTCCATCATCTTTAGTTGGAACCCTGTAGCAGGCGCCACTGCCTATCAGGTGGTGGATATTACGGGGCCGACAGGGGTGCTTTCAGGCACCACCTACACCGTTACCGGCCTAAGCCCGGGCACAGAAGTCACCATTCAGGTTATAGCAGAAACGGACAATTTGTGCGGTAACGTCAGTACAGAACAAAGTTGTATCGCGCTGGATTGCCCCGATGTGGTACTAGATATATCCGCCATTAACCCACTTTGTATTGGGGATGCCCCAGTTAATTTGATAGCTAATGCCAGCGGTGGTGTTGGCGGCGGTACATTTGCCTGGTCGGGCGTAGGTGTGGTCGGGAATACTTTCGATCCAGCATTGGTGCCATCTCCAGGCGACTATACGGTTAGCGTAGAATATACAGAAGGCGTTTGCGTTTTCACAGAGAGCGCGACCATTACGGTCAATGGCATTCCAGAATCATCGTTTGCGGTAGAAAGCCCGGTGTGCATTAATGAGCCGGCCACTATCACTTATACTGGTGATGCTGGTTCAATTGCAATATTTACCTGGAACTTTGGTGGTGGAACAGCCATTCCAGGCACGGGGATTGGCCCACATGAGGTAAGTTGGAGTGCTGCTGGAGTCCAGACGATTAGCCTTGTTGTAGAACAAAATGGCTGTACACCGGCGCCAAGTTCTGCAACCGTTACGGTGGAAAGCCCGCTTAATGCCCCAATTATCAGTTGCGAAACGACCAGTACTTCTATTGTTTTTTCCTGGAATCCCATTGCAGGCGCTACTACTTATCAGGTAGATGTACTATCTGGCATGATGGGTACTTTGTCCGGTACTACTTACACAGTTACTGGACTTAATCCTGGCGATGAAGTAGAAATAATGGTCACGGCTATTGGAAGCGGCCCTTGTGGGAATAGTTCTTCCTCAGCCACTTGTATTGCCCAAGATTGTCCCAGTTTATCCGTTGATGTAAGCGGGCCTACGGCCATTTGCAGCGGCGACGACTTGAGCTTCAATCTGAACATCAATGCGAGCACTGCAGGCCCATTTACCGTAACTTATACTTTAAATGGAGCGCCCAATGATCTCATCGCGCCAGCGGGAGCATCCGTCATCAACATCAACGAGCCTGTTTCCGCAAATACGACCCTTGTTATTGAATCCGTCATAGACAATAGTTTGCCGAGCTGTATCTATCCAGGCAATGCCACTTGGACGGTTCAGATAGACGCACCGAATAATGCCGGTACAGCTTTGCCTGGCCCTGCATTTTGCGAAGGAACAGGTAGCGTTATCAACTTGGCGGATTTGTTGAGTGGGGCAGATGTTGGCGGACTATGGTCGGAAAGCAGTACTCCCCCTTCAACTGGCGGCGCTTTCAACGCAGCAGCAGGCACATTTAATCCGGTCAATCAAGCTGGCGGCACCTATACTTTTACGTACACGGCGGATAATGGCGGAGTATGTCCCACAGACGAACAAATCGTGAATGTCACCGTGATTGCTACCCCGGTTGCCGATGCAGGGGCAGATCAGGAATTGACTTGTAACATGGGCATGGTGTCTTTAGGGGGCAGTGGTACTACTACCGGTGTTAGTTATGAATGGATTGGCCCAGACGGTACAGTAATTGTCAATCCTGACCAAGCTTTTATCGAAGTAGGCCAGCCGGGTGTGTTTACGCTAACGGTAACAAATGCAGCAGGTTGTACAGCCAGCGATGCAGTGACGGTAACGGCCAATTTGGAGATACCTACTTTCTCGATCGAAGTGTCTCAAATTTCTTGCTTTCAAGCCGATGACGGCGCCATCAGCATCAATGATATTACGGGAGGCACTCCCCCGTATTCCATCTCGCTCAACGGCGGTACACCGACTAATCAAACCTTCTTCACCGGCCTTGGTGCTGCCAATTATTCCATTATTGTGACCGACCAAAACGGCTGCAATACGGAAATCATGGCCAACCTGGAAGAACCGGAAGAAGTAGTCGTGGTACTGAGCACCAATTTGGAGGGCGAAAACGTCATTCAACTGGGCGACAGTATTTTATTGACGGCTGTTTTCAATCCTGGTCTGGATATTCAGTCTATTGTTTGGCAGCCCGATTCCATTGGTTTGAACAACGAGCCTTCAGTTTGGGTAAGCCCAGAGGTAACTTCTAGCTTTTCTGTGACCATCTCAGATGCCAACAATTGCAGCGATTCTGACAATACGACAATCATTGTTGAAAAAAACAGGCCTGTTTTCTTGCCTAATGTATTTTCGCCAAATGATGATGGCCGCAACGATGTGTTCTTTGTGCAGGCAGGCGATGCAGTGAAAGCAATCAAATCTTTCCAGATTTTCAGCCGCTGGGGAGAAAGCGTCTTTGCGGTGTTTGATTTCCAGCCCAATGACCCGGATTATGGCTGGGATGGCACCTATAGAGGTTCGATCCTGAATGCCGCAGTATTTGTGTATTATGTAGAAGTAGAGTTCATTGACGGGGAAGTGAAGCTTTATAAAGGCGATGTTACCCTGCTTAGATAAAAAAAGGGCTCAGCTAACGATAAAAAAATCGCCCATCCGCTTTTAGTGGATGGGCGATTTTTTTTAAATGCCAATGTACAAAATATGCGGCGGAGCGTCAGGTTGACTTCGACTCTAGCCGACGTTTGAGCCGTATTAACGATAATACTCTGCCATTTCCATCATTACAGAATTGACCAAATTGTGCCAGCCCCCGTGCAAATCATTGGAAGCCATGGCGATGGTCACCTTGTATTCGGGCATATAAAGGAGTATGGCGCGGTAGCCCATCAACAACCCGGTATGGCCGTAGTGAATGATACCATAATCATCCCACAAACGCGTTCCCAAGCCGTAATCGTCGCCTCCATTTTTGTCGCCTTCATTTTCAATCATGACATCGAGCCATTCCGGGCTAATGATTTCTCCGCTGTAGAGCGCATGGCCAAAGCGAGCCATATCAGTTGGCGTAGAAACAATAGCACCGGCAGCACCTACAGAAGAGAGGTGGTATTCATAAGCTCGAGCATTTTCCGCCAACATGGGAATGGGTTTTGACCGGGTGCTGGTGTCATCAAAAAAGGTATCTTCCAACTGAAAAGGCTTGAAAATCCACTGTTCAAAGGCGTCCTCTAAGGGCATTTTCAACACACTTTCTATGATCATACCTAGCAGATAAAAACCTGTATTGGAATAGGCATAGCCTTCGCCTGGCTCAAACCGGGCGCTGCGTTTACCAGCGAAATTGACGATGTCCTGATCGGTCCATTTCCTGCTTTTCCAGTTGCCGTGATAGAAAGCATTGTGATTGAGGTGATCTACAATACCGGCGGTATGGCTCAACAATTGCCGGATGGTGATATCTGCCCTATTGGGGATGGTACCCATGTCGATATAATCGATGGCTTTGTCATCCAAACCAAGGTAGCCCTGTTCTGCCATTTTCAAGATCAGTGTTGCCGTAAATAGCTTGGAAACGCTGGCTATGCGAAATTGATGGTCTGTTGTCAGGGTAGCCGATTTGCGGTAACCGCTGCGTCCATAAGTGGTGGCATGTATTTTACCTTCAGGTGTGACTACTGCGGCTGAAGCACTCAAGATATCATCGGTATAGGTCTTGCTCAAGACCTGAAAAGCATCTTCGAAGTGTTGTTGGACAGAATGCCCATAATCAACATCTACGGTCAGCATTTTCGTGCGTAGTACCTTACCATCCGTCGCTTTTATCGTGATCACATATTCATTCTTGTCTTCCATAGCCGGACGGCCATAAAGCTTCAAATGATAGGCATCAAAATGCATCCATTCCGGCAAACCATAAGCATTTACCTCTACAATATCGTGGTCGATATCCTCTACTTCGATGGGTAATTCGAAATCTTGTTCGGTATAAGCTTTAACCTGACTGTCGGTGGGCGCGACAAATATCGGCGGCGTATTGAAAGGATCTTCAAGTGCTAAAAAAACAAAACTCAGAATAGGCAAACTGATTGCCAATGACCAGTAGAAACGTTTCATGTATGCAGTAGGTTTGAATAATGTTAACTTGCTAACGCCCGCTTTTAAGCAGCGATTATAAAAACGCAGTTGTGTTGGGTTTGTTACAGTATTTTCAGCAACGGATTATAAATTTCTTTATCTGAATAAAAATTGGAGAAACAGAGCACAATAATAATTCGCCATTTGTTTAAATACAAAAAAAATAGCTGCAAAGCGCTATAATTAACAAAAAATATTTTAACTTTCAGCAAATCAAAATAACATTCAAATGAATTATCCTGCAGTTACCAAATTTATGGCAACCAAGTTAATCACTTTTACGCCTGATGCGGACATTCGTGAGGCCATTGATGTCCTACTCAAGAAAAAAATTTCCGGTGCCCCTGTTGTTGACGACAAAGGCAAACTCATCGGTATGTTATCCGAAGTAGATTGCCTGAGAATTCTATTGGATGGCCCCTACAACAAAGAGCCAGCTAAGACCTTGGTCTGCGTCAGGGACTACATGTCTGGCGACGTGACAACCATCAGCAGCGAAAAAACCATACTGGATGCTGCATTTTTGTTTGTCAACTCCGGCCTAAAGCGCTTGCCCGTATTGGAAAATGGGGAATTAATTGGGCAGATCAGCCGGGTGGACGTACTCCATGCCGTTGCCAAAATGAAGCCAGGTATCAAGCATGTTCCGGATTCCTGGAAAGGAAGAGAACCGGCCATGCCCGACCATAAAAAGACCCATCATAGCGAAAACGCCTGAGTACGTAATATCTTGTTGCAGGCTATTTTATCAGGGAGCTTTCGATTAATTTGTATTTAACCAGTCTTTTTAACAGAAAATATTTCCATAGTTTGCCGAACATTCCCTAATATTGTGGTTCGTAATGCAAAAGAGCGTCTCAGTGTTATACTGAAAATAGGGCGCTGTTTACAACTACTCCAATTTTTTGTCCTAACTCAGCGACCACCTTATTATTTGTTACAAAAGAGTTTTAAAAGAACGAAATCTACAAATCACGTTCGTATGAAAAGTACAAAATTGCTGTTAAGCTGTCTGTTCATTGCTCTGGGAGTTTTGTCTGTAAGCGCCCAGGATATTCACTTTTCACAGTTCTACCTGTCCCCTCTGAACCTCAATCCAGCTATGACCGGTGTGATGAACTGTAACATTCGTTTGGTGGCCAACTACAGAAATCAGTGGGCCAGTGTACTGCGGTCTAATGCCTACAACACTTATTCCGTATCTTATGACCAGCGTATCCCGGTTGGGCGCTATGATTACTTTGGAGTAGGCACTACTTTTTGGGGTGACCGCGCTGGGGAAGCCAATTTTTCTACCCTCACCGGTAAACTTTCCGCTTCTTACAGTAAGCGTATGGGCGGCTATCGCAGCAAGGCCAATTATTTGGTCGTAGGCGCTGAAGCTGGCGTCGCTCAGCGAAGCATCGACTTCTTGAAGCTGCGCTGGGGCTTACAACACGATGGCAATGGCGGCTACAACCCGGATGCCGATAGCGGCGAAGCCGACGTTTTCGACCGCGACAATTTCATTTTTGCTGACTTGGCCGCCGGATTGCTTTGGTTTTCTGTTTTTGATGAAAACAACAGCCTTTACTTTGGCGGATCTTTTCACCACTTGAACCGTTCCAATCAGTCGTTCAATAGCGAGGATGAAGATTTGCTGTACAGCCGTTTCACTTTCCACGGGGGCGGTGAATTCTTGATGGGCGATCGTTTTGGCCTTGTTCCTGGGGTTATTGTGATGAGCCAGGGGCCTTCTTTTGAGGTCAATGCAGGTACCAGCTTCAAGTTTTTGCTGGGCAGCAGACGCCTGTATCAAGCTTTCCAGCTTGGTTTGTGGACGAGAATTTCCAACAAAATTGAGACCGGCGTGTTGAACGATGCCGCGATCCTATCTACCCGTTTTGATTACGAAAATTTCAGTTTGGGCTTTAGCTACGATATCAACGTTTCTCCACTGCGTGCTGCCAGTAATTCCAATGGCGGTTTTGAATTCGCTTTGGTTTATAAAATATGCGGCCTGGAGCGCCGTGGTGTCTATTGCCCCAACTTCTAGCAACCGTCTATTTCAGAAAAGCGATGGATGCCGTGGAGTACCCATCGCTTTTCTCCATCTTGATTTCCGATCAAGCATTTTCAATCTATCACCTCTTCCAGTTGCAATTGCTTCGTAAAATAGCTAAATTAGCGTTTGATTAGGAAATCTATAGCAACAACTCCCCAGTTTAGCAAACCTGTTTTTTAGTTTCAAAACAATTGTTTTGGGACAACTCAACCCAAAAACAGCAACATTAACCACATAAAAGTGTAGTAACATGTTCAATAACAACAAGAACGAAGGAAATAAGACCAAAAATGGCGGTATATTACCTTCATCCGGTTCACATGCGCTGAACAGCTTGGTTAAAGGGACCATCGTAGAAGGCACCGTAAAATCTGAGAACGATATACGTGTTGATGGTTCCATTCGTGGCAAGCTGTTTTGCGATGCCAAAGTTATTATAGGAGCTACAGGTTTTGTAGAAGGGGAAATTCGCTGTAAAAACGCCGTCATTGAAGGTCGATTCGAAGGGCTGCTTGAAGTCAGCGAATTGCTCAATGTTCGGGAAACAGCCAAAATAAGCGGCGAAGTGCACACTGGAAAGTTGATCGTTCAATCAGGCGCTACATTTAATGTTTCTTGTACGATGGGGGCAAAAGGCATCCAATCAGGCACCCATAAGGCGCAACATATTCCACTACCGTCGTCCAACGCCGATCTCAATAAAACAACGGAGAATGGAAGAGTTGCCAAAGAAGCCAAGGCAGCAGGAGTCTGAAAACTCCGCCGAATCAGCCGATGCAAAAAACAAAAACCGGAGGAAAGTCGATGCCTATCTGAAATACTCGGGCATGGCTTTCCAAATGGGCATCATTATATTGGTAGGGACTTATGCCGGGCAAAAACTGGATGAGTACTTTCAATCCTCACAACCGTACTGGACGGTTTTCCTGGCTTTATTTTCTATCTTTGCGGCCTTGTATGTCGTATTAAAAGACCTGTTTATCGGCAAGAAGCCCTGAATATATGAGCCGTAAAACCTTCTTCATTCAATTAGGTGTCCTCACCGCTGTTGTCGCAACACTGCTTTGCCTACTACTTCAAACACCCACTTTCAAAGGTTATCAGCTTGTTTCATGGATCAGTTTAGCCGCTTTTGTGCTTTTAAGCATCGGCATGTATGCCTTTGGTAAAAGCGCTGCGCAGCATGAGAATAAAAACTTATTCACGAATGTGGTGATGGGCTTCACTATGATCAAATTATTCCTAACTATAGCTGTTGTATTGGGTTATAATGAGATCATGCAACCAGATAACAAAGCATTCATCATTCCCTTTTTTGGGATTTATCTGATTTACACCGTGTACGAAACCTGGTTTATGATGAGATTGGGGAAATTGAACAAAGTGTCTTGATTGGCTCACAAGAAGCCCCGGTAAGCGGGCTGTTGAGCAAAGCGATTTGAAAAACCATTCCCTCCGCCTAATTGATCCCGCCCTTTAGTCATTTCCAAAAATCCCTGCCCATCTTGACTAGCCGCATTTTTTTTTTAAAAACTTTGGTTATCAATCGACTAATATGTTTCTTTGCAGGGCAATTTTAACCACTAAAGTGTACTGATTATGTCTAACATTGCAGAAAGAGTAAGTAAAATCATTGTCGATAAGCTTGGCGTTGATGAATCTGAAGTAACCCCACGTGCAAGTTTCACCAATGATTTAGGTGCAGATTCTCTCGATACTGTTGAGCTTATCATGGAATTTGAAAAGGAATTCGGTATTGCTATTCCAGACGATCAGGCGGAGAACATCCAAACGGTCGGACAAGCAGTGGCCTATTTGAAAGAACATTCGAAGCAACATTAGCTCCTACGAACAGGAAGCTAAATACTTCTTTTGACACCTTACTCACCACAAATTGGGGAACATTAACAGTGTTCTCCGATTTGTGGTTATTGATTAACAAACCTTCCTCCCCCAAGCTCCATCGCAACAAGACAAAACGAATCAGGAATGGTACTTGAACAGCGGTTCAATGATGGCGGAGGATGCAAATGCCAATACAATCGTCTATCCGTTCCTGAGGGCAAGCAGCTTACTGATGTTAAGCGCTTGTTTTTACCGGGGTAATCAAGTATTTCAAAAGCCTTACGCATGAAAAGAGTTGTTGTCACTGGATTAGGAGCCATCACCCCGATTGGGAATACTGTAAATGACTTTCTTAGCAGCTTGCAAGTGGGTAAGAGTGGTGCTAATTTGATCACTAAATTTGATGCGACCAATTTCAAAACCCGCTTTGCTTGCGAGATCAAAGATTTTAATGCGGATGAGTTCATGCCAGCGCGGGATGCCCGCCGATTGGACGAATTTTCAATATACGGTATTGTTGCTTCTGATGAAGCCATAGCTGATGCTGGCTTGAAGATCGACCAACTCGAATTGGATCGGGTAGGCGTCATCTGGGCTTCTGGTATCGGTGGCCTGCGCACGGTGGAAAGTGAAATCGAGGAATTTATACAGGGCGATGGAACGCCTCGTTACAGCCCTTTCCTGATCCCTAAAATGATATCCGATATTGTTGCCGGACATATTTCCATCAAGTATGGCTTCATGGGTGCCAACTTTGCGACGGTGTCGGCTTGTGCTTCCTCGTCCCATTCTATTATGTCGGCGTTCGATTACATTCGTATGGGTAGAAACGACATCGTCATTACTGGCGGCTCTGAGGCTTCGGTGGTCAAGTCGGCCATAGGCGGTTTTAGCTCTATGAAAGCGTTGTCCACCAGAAACGAGGATTATCAACACGCTTCCCGGCCTTTCGATCGCGACAGAGACGGTTTTGTTATGGGAGAGGGTGCTGCTTGCCTTGTGCTCGAAGAGTTGGAGCATGCCCGCAAACGAGGCGCAAAAATATATGCAGAAGTGGTAGGCACGGGCGCTACTGGCGATGCACATCACATAACTGCGCCCCATCCCGATGGCCTGGGTGCTCAAAAAGCGATGCAGTTGGCATTAAAAGAAAGCGGCCTGGATATTACAGATATTGATTATATCAATGTACATGGCACATCAACGCCTCTGGGCGATGTGGCCGAGTTGAAGGCCATCCAGAAAGTATTCGGCGATGCTGTTTATGGATTGAACATCAGTTCTACCAAATCGATGACAGGACATTTGCTAGGGGCTGCGGGGGCTGTAGAAGCCTTGGCTTGCGTCTTAGCGCTTGAACACCAGTTTATCCCCCCAACCATCAATCACGTCACCCATGACCCTGAAATAGACCCCAAGCTCAATTTGACGCTGAATCAAGCGCAACAAAGAAATGTCCGCGCCGTATTGAGTAATACGTTTGGTTTTGGAGGTCATAATGCAACTATCATATTAAAAAAACTGCAAGACTAAGCGTTGTCATTTTAACTAAACCTGGATGATGCACTCGATGCGTTTCCGCTAATACCGTGTACTTTGTTGCGTATATTACTTCGTTTACATAACCGGTTCTTATCTACTGACAAAGAGTTTTCTCGGCGTTTGCGTCAGTTGCTGGGGTTTACACCTGCTAACCTGGCGATATTCAAACTGGCGTTTTCCCATAAATCAACTGTATCGGAAAAAGCCTATGCCATCCAAAACAACGAAAGGCTGGAATACCTGGGCGATGCCGTATTAGGAACCATTGTGGCGGAGTATTTATTCAAAAAATACCCCAACTCCAACGAAGGTTTCCTGACTAAAATGCGTTCTAAAATCGTCAAGCGCAAAACGCTGAATAAAATTGGTGATCGCATGGGGCTGGATATGCTTTTGTCTGAGCAAAATGCTACAAGGCTCAGCCGTTCGATGCTCGGCAATGCCGTTGAAGCACTGGTGGGGGCGGTTTATCTGGAAAAAGGTTATGTTGGCACCCGGAATTTTGTTGTCAATAAAATCTTGCGCAGTTATGTCAATGTACATGAACTGGAAAGCTTTGACGACAATTACAAAAGCCAGCTCCTGGAGTGGTGTCAGAAAAATGGCCAATCGGTCAATTACAAGCTGCTGGCGCGCTACAAGTTTGAAAAACGAGATCGGTTCAAAGTAGCCGTTATGGTAAACGGACAACGTTTGGCGACCGCCGACGATTACAATAAAAAAAGCGCAGAGCAAACAGCCTCTGAAAAAGCCATGGTTGCGTTGGGCATCCTTTCGGACGATGGCGATTATGAAGAGGAAGATTGATAGCTGACCTGTTGCCCTACTTTTCATGCAGCTCAACCCGCTAAGCCATGGAATGGACTCACAGCAAATTAGCGGCCTTGGCACCCAATCAGATGGTGCTGGAAAAAGCCCAAAGTATAGCCAGCAAAAGGCATTGGACAGATATGGGCGCTAATGGGCAATACCTTTGGGGGCGTTGTAAGAGCAGTGGAGAAAAGTTGTATGAAACCATTAGCCCACTGCAAGGCAATGAGTTCAGGTGTACTTGCCCAAAACCTGGCCGTCCGTGCCGCCACAACCTGGCACTTTTGTTGCTCCTTTTAAAAAACAGCGACCATTTTCCCTTGAACGATCAATTGCCTGAATTTGCGGCTCAGCTCCAACTTCAACGCCCGCCAGATTTATCTTCCCCTATTGCTAAGCCTCCATTCTTACAGGATGAAAATGCTCAAAAGCGATTGCAGCGCATGCTTTCCGGGATGGGGGAGTTGGAGCTTTGGCTGAAAGACTTGGTCAGACAGGGCTTGTCGGTAGCTTATGCCCAGCCCAACAGCTTCTGGGATGATTTTGCATCAAAAATGGTTGATGCTAAGTTGGGGAGTATAGCTCGCCGAATCCGATCCTTTCCTAATATGATGCAAGCCCCAGACTGGCACGGATTACTGCTGGAAGAAATAGGTGCTTTGTTTCTTTTGGTTCAAAGTTTTAAGCAAATAGAACAGTTGGAGCCGGATTTGCAGGAAACCATCTTGTCGCTGGCCGGGGTCAATCAAAAAAAGGAAACCTTGCTGGCTCAGCAAAAAGCCATTAGTGATAAGTGGCTGGTCATCGGCCATACAGAAGGTACGGAAGAGTCCCTGCGTTATCGCAGAACTTGGCTGATGGGGATTCAGAGTGAACGCATGGCACTAATATTGGACTATGCCTGGGGGCAACAAGCCTTTGAGTGGAATTGGCGAATAGGCACTTCTCTGATTGGCGACTTGGTGTTTTACCCCGACGCTTACCCTTTGCGCGCTTTGGTCAAAAAAATAAAGCTGGATTATAGCCCCATCGAGCGATTGTTTTCTTATCCTTCTTTCGAATCTTTTTTACAGGCTTATGCGGCGGCTTTGGGGTGCAATCCCTGGGTGTCTTCTTTTCCAGGGCTGCTGGAAAAAGTGGTCATTATTTTGGATAATAAACGGCCTTTTATACTAGATACTGCACAAAATAGCTTACCTTTAGATATCGCGCCAAACGTTTTGTGGAAACTGTTGGCTATTAGTCAGGGAGGTGTCTTACATGTATTTGGAGAATGGAATGGCAAAGCTTTTTTGCCGCTTGCTGCGCTAAGCCGGGAAAGTGTCATTGATGTAACAGAACGTTGGCCAGAAATATCAGAAATTGAATCCCCCGACGTTTAGTGAAGTATATTTTGGCTTATAAAAGCGTCTAAAAATAACCAACCTAACCATAGCCCATTAACGATGCTATAGCAACAAGTGCACGATCTATGAGAAATTGCTTACTACCCCTGTTACTGCTGGTTGTACTTTCTAACAGAACCGCTGGACAACCAGAAGGTTCTGCCCCTCAGTTGCTTCCAGAGGAAATCAATTCCCCCTACGATGAAAGCTATCCCTTGATTAGTACAGATGGAAAATCGCTTTTATTTACTAGAAAAGGCCATCCTCGCAATATTGGATTTGAAGATAGGGAGGATGTTTGGATCAGCCATTTGCAAACCGATGGGCTGTGGTCGCCAGCTATTAATCTCGGTACCCCGGCTAATAATGCTTCTCCCAATCGTGCCATAGGCATGAATGCATCGAATACCCAACTGTATTTGTTTTATCGAGAGCAGGGTCAGGTTTTTCGGGTAGAAAAGGACGGTCGGCTTTGGTCAGCATTGCATCCAATTGCGATAGCATCATTGCCGATTATTCCTCAAAGCAGTCAATTGCACATCGGTTCTTCTAATATCATGCTGCTCTCTTTACTACAAAGTGCCAACGAGCAGCGCGATTTATATGTCCTTAAACCGATAGAGCATCAGGGTTGGTCAGATACCCTTCACTTGCCTGCGGCTATCAATACGGCTTATGATGAACGGGATGGCTTCCTGGCTGCCGATGAGAAGACCCTGTATTTTTCCTCGAACAGGCCGGGAGGGGCAGGCGGTTATGACCTTTACTACAGCCGCCGCTTGGATGAAAGCTGGAACAACTGGTCGCTACCCTTGCCACTTGCTGGAAATATCAACAGCACCTATGACGAATTTTCGCCCAGTGTTCCAGCATCGGGCAACCCACTCTATTATATGCGCAAGATTCCTCAAGAAAACAGCAATATTTATCAGACCGTATTAACTGTTGACCAACAGCCGATACCCGTTGTGTTGTTGACTACCCAACTCATTGATGCGCAATCAAAAGCGCTGGTACCGGCAAGTATTGACCTCAAGTCTCAAGATGGGCAAGTAAGCATACCTGTGCAAGAAATTCCCGCTTCAGGCATCCACACGCTGGTACTATCCGGTAGGGATAAAATTGCTCTTTTTGCCCAGGTTCCGGGCTATTTCCCGGTGGCCAAAACTTTAACCGATGGGATAGCGGTTGATGAAGAAGAATTGGACTACGATCCCTTTCAATTGATCGCAAGTACCGATTATCGCGACAAGCCTGTTTTACAGGAAATGGAAACCATGCGTTTTCAATTGCAGCAACTCGATGAAGAATTGATGGCGTTGAACGAACTGCGCGAACAAAAAAAGGCAGAAGCGCTGGAGCTTCGCACCCAATGGGCGCTTTCTCTGGATATGAGTGACCCCAAACTAGATGCACTCCGGCACAAATACCAGCAATACCTGCATCAAATCCAAACAGATACCATTCCGGATAGCCCCTTAGAGGTGCCATCCGATTACGACGAACTGGAAGACATGACTTCCCGTTTTCAGCGCTTTTATGACTATCAAAAGCAATTGCAAGAACAAAGAGAAAAAGAAGCCCAAGAAGAAGATTTTATCTGGGAAGAAGATTTTGATCCTATGGCGCCTACAGCAGAGACCGCACTTGACCAGGAAAACTGGTCGGAAAAGATCCTCTACGAAGTGGAAAGCAGTTTACGCGAAAGCCTTTACACCAATGCTCGTCAAGAATTAGAACAGGAACTCAGCAAAGAGGAGCAAGCCAAAATGCAAACCAATGCCGAAGCATTTAAACAGGAACTGGGCTTATCTTTTCAATCGCAGGAAACCAACCATTGGGTCGCCAAGGGGGCTGCTCCCTCGGGAAACGCACAGGAAGCCGATTGGGAGATTGAACTGCGAAATGATTTGCGCGCGGCTATTAATACCGATACCGAAAGCTGGGAAGCATTAGAAAAAGAAGTTAAAAACGCCATGAAAGTGGATATGCTTTATTGGTTAAAACAAGGACAGCGAGAAGACTTGCAGGAAACCTGGGAGGCTCGTTTGCAAACAATAGACATTGCCCTGCCATCTGATGATGTATCCGCCTTGGAGCCAGTAGAAAACCCGCCGGCGCAATACCAAGAAATTGAACAACAAATCGCGCTGTTTTCCTTAGCAAAGGGGCAATTGATTCCATTGGAAGATATTGTTTTCGAGGCCAACAAATCGGCACTAAAGGCCGCTTCTTATCAGGCTTTGGAAAACTTGCTTTCCTTTTTTCAATCAAATCCATCCGTTATTGCTGAAATACGTGTACACGCTGGTGGTCAGTTAGAAAACAGCCATGCCGCTCGGTTGACTGCCATTCGAGCTGAAGTTTTGGCCGATTACCTGATCGGGCATGGTATCCCTGAACAGCGTATCCGTTATAAGGGCTTGGGCAATTCAGAGCATGTAGCTGATCCTAAAAGCCCGGAAGGGCAGCGGCTTAATCAACGGGTGGAGTTGTTGATATTAGAAATGTGATCAACGCCTCAGTTAAGTCTTTTTTCACACCATTTGTCAAAGAAATTTTTTTTTTACACCTGTAAAAGTAGCAGCCCATCTATAGTGAATTTTCTTAGTACTTTACTTTCAAGGACTTAGAGTTGTTTTGGCGCTTACTTTTTGAACCAAAGAAGGTAGTTGTTATCTGTTTTTTGAAATAATAGCAAAACTATTTTTAAAAAAAGCTAAACAATTTTTCGTGAAAGCTGTTTTTGTTTTGTTTGACAATTTTTTACAAAAAAAGCCTCACGATGAAAAAATTATTTGCAGAATGGAGAAGTGATTTACCTGCCGGATTAATTGTATTTCTGGTAGCTGTCCCCTTGTGTTTGGGTATTGCCCTAGCCTCTGGAGCACCTTTGTTTTCAGGGATTATCGCTGGTATTATTGGGGGAACGGTCGTAGCGCTGGCTAGTGGTTCGGCCTTGGGCGTAAGTGGCCCTGCGGCGGGGTTAGCGGTTATTGTGTTGACTGCTATCCAAGATTTAGGCAGTTTTGAAACCTTTTTGCTCGCTGTATTCTTTGCTGGGGTGGTTCAGTTATTGCTGGGTTTTGCGAAAGCGGGTATCATTGGCTATTATTTCCCTTCTTCCGTTATCAAGGGGATGCTGGCGGGCATTGGTTTGATCATTTTCCTGAAGCAAATTCCCCATGCGCTCGGATACGACTCTGACTATGAGGGCGATTTGGCTTTTTTGCAAGCCGATGGAGACAATACTTTCTCTGCTCTAAGCCACGCGATGAGCCTTTTTACCCCAGCCGCTGTCATCATCAGTTTATCCGCTTTGGCCATTCTCATTATATGGGAACGTCCTTTTATGAAGCGGATCAAGTTGTTTCAAATCGTGCAAGGCCCCTTGGTGGTGGTAGTGCTTGGGATACTGATGAACGTTATTTTTAGGGGTACACCTTTAGCTATTGCGCCAGAGCACTTGGTAAGTTTACCCGTAGCTTCCGATTTCAGCAGCTTCTTGTCACAGTTTTCATTCCCCGATTTCAGTCAAGTTTTCAATACCCAGGTATATGTTACTGCTATTACATTAGCGATTGTAGCCAGTTTGGAAACGCTGCTCTGCGTGGAAGCAACGGACAAATTAGATCCGTACAAACGCTTTACGCCCACCAACACCGAACTGAAAGCCCAAGGTTTGGGCAATATGATCTCCGGTTTGATCGGTGGTTTGCCAATTACACAGGTGATTGTGCGCAGTTCGGCCAATATCCAATCTGGAGGAAAAACCAAAGCGGCGGCATTTTTTCATGGCATACTTTTACTGGTTTGTGTGGCTTTCATACCAAATATCCTCAACATGATTCCGCTAGCTAGTTTGGCCGCAATTCTGATTATGGTAGGTTACAAACTGGCTAAGCCTTCCCTGTTTAAAGAAATGTATCGCTTGGGTTGGAAGCAATTTGCGCCATTTTTGGCTACGGTAGTTGCCATTTTGTTAACCGACCTATTGGTAGGTATTGGTATTGGTTTGGTGGTAGCTATATTTTACATCTTGCTCAACAACTACCGCGCACCATATTTCTTTCAGCGCGACAAACACCACGAAGGCGAAACTATTGTGATTACCCTTTCGGAAGACGTATCCTTTTTGAACAAGGCCAGTATCATGCTGACCCTCAAAAAACTGCCCGCCAACAGTAAAGTCATTCTAGATGCCTCTCATTGTATCCATATAGACTACGATGTGATCGATATTTTCAATGATTTCAAAACGAATGCCAAGTACAAGGGCATTGACCTGGAGATCATCGGACTAGACCCGGAGACCTTTGAGTTAAAATCAGACAAAGCAAAATACGTACCAGAAAAACCTAGTAAGCTGGTTGAATTGACTGATTAAAAAAGACTGTGTGTGTCCTTTTGCATCCTGCAATCGGAATAAGCATGGTGACTGAGGCTTTTTAGAGAGGTAGTTATCGCAAACTATCTCTCTTTTTTTTTATGGCTGTGCCTATTTTTTTAATAGCAAAACTATTTTGTATATTAGCCGTTAGATTATTAGCCTTAGTCTCAGTTTTTTAACACTCAGTACACCATGCGAAATTTTTTAAGATTGGATTTCTCCCATCTCAGGGGAGATTTCTTTGGCGGCCTTACGGCGGGCATCGTAGCATTGCCTTTGGCGCTTGCCTTTGGAGTCAGTTCGGGCTTAGGGCCTAGTGCGGGGCTTTATGGCGCCATATTCGTCAGTTTTTTTGCAGCATTATTCGGCGGCACAAATACACAAATTTCCGGCCCGACTGCTCCGATGACGGCTGTATCGATGGTCATTGTTGCGGGTATCCTGGCCAGTTTTGAAGGCGATTTGAGCCGAGCCTTACCTGCCATCCTCACTGTTTTTTTACTAGCTGGTATTTTTCAAATACTACTCGGCGTATTGGGATTAGGTAAGTATATCAAGTACATTCCATCGCCTGTGGTATCGGGTTTCATGACCGCCATCGGGTTGATCATTCTTATCACACAGATTTTGCCCGCAGTGGGGTATTACCCCAAAGAAGATGCGGGATTGGTCAATCAATTCAAAGCCATTTCGGAAGAGAAAATCCTGGAAAAAATATTAAAAGACGAAGCGGATGAAGGCATTCTAGTATTGGAAGACTTCAAGGAAACCATCAACAGAGCGGAACACATCTCTGGAGAGGAGATTTTGATAGAGTCGCAAGTATTAGCCGGTAAAGAGGCTTCAGGCGTGATTGGTGCGATCAAAGTGTTACCCCGTGCCCTTCAAAACATCAATTGGTTGGAATTGCTGTTGTGCCTAGCTACCATTATCATTATTTATGGGTTCAAACGGGTGACGACAAAGATTCCCAGTACGCTGGTAGCTTTGTTGGCGGTATCCGGTTTTGCCTATGGCATGGGCTGGGATTACCGCCCAATCGATGCCATTCCCAGTGGTTTACCTATTCCCAATTTGGGCATATTCACCGATTTTAGCATTGAATCTGTTTCGCCCTATTTTTTTACAGCCCTAACCCTGGCGCTGCTTGGGGCCATCGATTCCTTACTGACTTCTGTGGTAGCTGATAACCTCACAAAAACCAAGCACAACCCCAATCAAGAGCTGATAGGCCAGGGCATAGGCAATGGCGTGGCTGCTTTCTTTGGCGGAATCCCCGGTGCAGGCGCTACCATCCGCACCGTTGTCAACATCAATTCAGGTGGTAAGACCCGACTTTCCGGAATGATGGCAGGCTTACTTTTGTTTTTTATTCTTCTGGTACTGGGGCCTACTGCCTCTCAGATTCCGGCGGCAGTGCTTGCAGGCATTCTGATTACAGTAGGTATTGGAGTGATGGATTATAAGGGCTTGCGGGCCATTCCGTATATGCCCCGTTCTGAGGTCGCGGTTATGCTGATCGTTTTGGTATTGTCTTCTATTTGGAATCTGGTTTACGCAGTCGGTATAGGGTTGGTCATCGCTTCCATCATGTTTATGAAAAAGATTGGTGATTTAACGGAAGAACAATCCAAAATTATGCCATTAGAGCAAGACGAAGCCTGGCCGGATGAAAAGAGTTTCCCCAAACAATTAAAAGAAGAAGTGTTCATCAAACACATCAATGGCCCCTTATTTTTTGGATCGACCAGTGGGTTCCAGCAATTAATTGCTCAAATCCCGCTTACCGCATCGGTTGTCATCATTCGCATGAAAAATGTATTATATATGGATCAGTCGGGGCTGTACGCCATGGAGGACGCCCTGATCGATTTGGCCAATAGCGGTAAAAAAGTGCTGCTGACGGGTATTCCCAAACAGCCGCGTTACATGTTGGAACGGGTTAATCTTATTCCGAACCTCATTTCCCCGGATATGGTTTTTGACAATTTTGAAGATGCCCTGGGTTGGGTAATCACCCATGTCAGAGACGAATATCCCGCCCCGGTGTGAAGACAAACGATTGACTCATCAGCAATTATCCCGCTGATGAGTAGGTGAGGGCAGTTTTTGTGAACTACAAAACCTGCCGGATCAGTATATGTCTAAAATGTTGGCATACTGTGCCATTCAAAAAAGCGGCCTTCTGCATCCCTTTTCTGCCGGATTGCCTGAAGTTGCTGGAGCACTACTGGTTTTACAAAATGGGAGGTTCGTTTGTGCAAGCCCTCATCAGCGAGTTGGATACCCGATTCGAGGTGAGCCATTTTCTTCATCCAATCTGACGCCCAATGGCCGTAAAGAGGCGTGTCTTTGGGCGATTTCCAGGCGCCGTACAGGGCGATGTAAATGTTGTCTTCCATAGAAAATGCCATATCTGTACGGCGTTGCGGTGGGTACCAGTTGAGCCACAGGATATGAGCAGGCGGTGGAGGCAGTGTTGCTACCATTCCTTTAAAAAAGGGGATCAGTTCTTCGACCGATGCCCCCGTCCACATATTGTCAACGCCCCAACCGTGTTTGTTAGGATAATGAGTCATAGCAAAATTGTATTTCAGGCGCATGCCTGAGCGCAAATAAGGCGTGCGAAAGCTCGCCAGGTGTTTAATCGGGCTATCTTCCATAAATGCCCGTGCTTCTTCCAGTTCTGCTTTGGTTTCAGCAAATATAGGCGCCACAGCCTCGATGCCTGGCCCCAGAATTCTAACTGTTTTCCTGGACATTAGCATCTGAAACTCTACGGTTTCTGGTATCTTGGGTCCCTGGGTATAAGCCCATCGCAGCACCTCTTCTAGGTGTTCAAATGAAAAAACGTGCATGAGGTTGCCGCTGAATTTGGGCTTGGGGTAAATGCGCAGGTGAAAACGCACCACGATCCCAAAGAATCCCGCTCCGGCGCCCCGCGCTGCCCACCACAAGTCGGTATTCTCGGTTTCACTGGCGTGCACCAAATGGCCATCTGCCGTTACGATATCCAATCCGAGTACACTTTCACAAGCCATTCCCAGGCGCCGGCTATTCCAGCCGAAGCCTCCTTGCAGTAAATAGCCACCTATGCATACGCCTTTGCAATGCCCGGCGGGAAAAAAAAGCCCCTGTTTCCAAAGCGCCATTAATAACACCGAGCCGCCAACTGCCGGCCCGGCAGTAGCCTGCATGTTTTCCTTATCGATCGCATATTGCTTGAAGTGACACAGATCGATGAGCAGGCTGCCTTCGCGAATATGGTTCTGCGACCAACTGTGGCCACCGGAACAAACACTGATTTTCAAATTCCTCGATTGGGCATATTTTAATAGCGTAATGATGTCTTCCACGTTAAGTGGCTCAGCCAGTAGGGCAGGGCGACTACCGGGGTCGATGCGATTGAAACTGGTGGCGAGCACTGCTTTGTCGAATGCTTTTTCTCCTTGGCGGATGATACGGCCTTTAATGCGTAAATCATTCATGTTAATTAAGTTATTGGATGTTTTGAAATAGGGGCTTCCGCTCAAGCCTGGTAGGCTTCATAAATATCTGGCAGAAAACCAGCCAAGTGCTGCATTTCCTCTGCACAGTGGGTAAGCAGGTCTATGCCTTGCTGCTTGGGCAGTTTGATGGCTTTTTGGAGCAAGAGAGAAAATATGCCGGGCAGCCATTTCCATCTAACCTGGATGTGGCGACCTCCCATCCAAAATCGGGAACGCATTTCCGCACCATTTGCGCTAAGTCTTACTTGGTGTACAAGCCATCCAAAATCTATGGGAAAATGGGCATAGCCCACCCTGGCGCAGATGTACACCGCCTGATCCTTGTTTTCTATGGCCAATCCCAATTCAGTTGGCGCTATAAACCGGATGGCCGCCTTCTCCATTTTTTTCCCGATGTACTCTTCGATGATCGAGGTTCTTCCAATGTAATGAGTGTCGTCGTCGGAGCCATCTTGCCAGCGGGCACTGCGATGGGCCTTAGGATGCCATAGTTTGTATCTGCTATTGGCACTGCCGTGCCAGCCAAACCACCAATCTAGCATAGGCGGCGTTACGCGGTGCATTGGAGTAAGGGCGGCTACTCGCAGGGAGCCGTCCTGTTCGAGGCTGAATCCATTTTCTACAGCCGCGTATCCGGCGTTTTGCAACTCAGTTACACGCTCTAAGTCGGGAAAAGTGCCTTTTGGAAAAGGCGACCTGGCAAGCGCTCTTGAAACCGAATCCGGTATGGCCGCTATTTTTTCATTAAAAAATGCTGCATAGGGCATATCTCTGTCGGCTTGGCGATACCCCATATAGGTTTTAGAAGGCATAAGTCGAGATTTTTACTTTTTAGTTTGACAAAATTGTTTGTTTGGTGTCAAAAAAAAAGCCTTTGGCTTTATTTAAAAACGATCCTGACCCACAAGAATCGTTATCTTCTCAAAGTTTAAGTTGGTTGCTTATGGCTTTATGCCTTTAAATACGAACTCCAGAATATGTTCCTTCCTGGCTCGATTGAATTGGATCATCTGTGTTTCAGTCCGGTTTTCTTTCATTTGTACATAAGGCGATACCAGATAATTCAAGGCACACAAGCCGTAAATATCGAGTGCGAGGTTTTCGGCATCTATGCGATCCGATACCTCTCCTTTGGCCTTGGCGGTTTCCAGCAGTCTATCCAGCAGAGCAGGCAAGTTGTCTTCTTGAACAATC
This sequence comes from uncultured Saprospirales bacterium, assembly GCA_937864265.1. Taxonomy (GTDB): domain Bacteria; phylum Bacteroidota; class Bacteroidia; order Chitinophagales; family Saprospiraceae; genus CALMIR01. Next base: position 48,675 of record CALMIR010000067.1, read on the forward strand.
GGCATCAAAATAAACAACTGCGGGGCTTCATTGAGAATATTGACAATGAAGCTTGGCAAATGGGGTTTTTCCTCTAAAACAGCGCTTATGACCCCAACCAGGTCTTTTATAAAATCATGCAAGCTTTTTGTTTCGGCATTTAAGCGTTTGAAGTGGGCAAATACACTTGCAAGAGTGCTGTTTAAAACCGCCTCAAAAAGTGCCTCTTTAGTACTGAAATAGTAATGCATCATTGTTCGGCTGATGCCTGCTTCCTCCGCGATCATTGCGGTTCGAGTTCCTTTGAACCCATTTTGGTGAAAAACTTTCTCCGCTGCCACCAATATTTTTTGTTTGGTGTCGTGGTCGATTTTAGGCATAAACAAAATTGTCGAACAAAAATATTTACAAAATATCACATTTGCAAGTGCTGGCGCGGGTTTTTTATAAAAAACCATCACCTGACGGGTTTTCCGTCACTCACAACTTATAATAATCGGCAAAAAAGCGGGGCAGGTGGCGCAGGGCGGCCAGTTCGCGGTACATGGTGCGCGCTTCGTTGGCGGGGTAGCCGAAATAAGCTTTGCCTTCCTCCAAGCTTTTGGAAACCCCTGATTTGGCAGAAACCATCACGCGGTTGCCGATCTTGAGGTTTTGGGCAACCCCTACCTGGCCGTACAGGATGACCTCATCGCCGATGACGGTATTGCCGCCGATCCCTACCTGTGCTGCAAACAAGCAGTTTTTACCCACGACCACATCGTGGCCGATATGGATTTGACAGTCCAATTTGGTGCCTTCTCCGATGATGGTATCCCCTGAAACGCCTTTGTTGATGGTGCATCCAGCGCCTATATCCACCCGATTTTCAATGATTACTCTACCGCCAGAGCGCCATTTTTGGTAACCTTTGTCCGTTTTTTTAAAATAAAAAGCATCGCTGCCGATGATACAACCCGACTGAATATTGACCTCTTCGCCAATCTCTGTGTATTCATAAATGGTCACATTGGCCTGTATATGGGTATTGGGGCCAATGATGACATGAGGCCCGATGACTACATTGGGTTCTATGATGGCGCTAGGATGAATCACGGCGCTTTCGTGGATGAGCTGTTTCAGGGGTTGGAGCGGGCGGTGTTGGAGTACCAAATTGTTGTAAGCTTCAAAAGGGTGGTTACAAACCAGCAGTGCTTTACCTTTCGGGCAATTCACTTCTTTGTCAATAAGAATAATGCTGGCCTCTGAATGGAGTGCTTTGTCGTAATACTTGGCTACGTCAACAAAAGTAATGTCTCCTTTTCTGACCTGATGTATTTCGTTGATACCAGTTGCGATCAAAGTATCATCTCCTACGACACGCGCTTGGATGAGGTCTGCAATTTGCTGAACGGGTACGGGTTGCAAAAAAATCATTAGCTTATTTGCTTTTTGCGGGCAAAATTAGTGAAAACTATTCTCAGGAGCGGTGCTTTCCGCGATATAGAATGTGGAAACAAAAAAAATAAGCAGTGGATAATAGGATAAATTTTGTAAAAAAGGGTTATTTGCCTACTTTTATTCCTATGTAAGTGTTTTTTACATTTGCCAGGCTACTTAAATATGGAACAGTATGAGGTTTTTAGCCCTCTTGATTTTCTTATTATTTGGCGTTTACGTCATTTTTGCCCGTTGGTACTTTGTCTGCGAAGTCAGGCAGTTATGCGGTGAAAAAGTGGAAGAAGTCAGACTCAAAACCCTGAAACTTACGCAGGGGGATGAGGTGCTATTGTCAGGATATGATCAGTTTGTCTTTGCCCCCGATTCGATCGAACCTCGCCTAAATAGCAACAACGACGCCTTTCTGGATACGGTAGCCACCATTTTAAAAAAGAACGCTGGGCTGAATTTAACCATTACTGCTTTTTATGGAAACAGCGAACAAAACAATACACAGGGATATTTTGAAAACCTAGGGGTGGAACGAGCGGATCAAATTAGAAAGCTGCTAATGAAGCGAGGCATTGCTGAAAGCCGCTTTTCCCTCGATCACGGCATTAGTGAGGATACAGAACTGAAGGAACCGCTGCTGTTTGATCTATATGACCCCAATAGCCTGCCAGACGATTTTGAAAAGGTATTGTTTACTTTTACCAACATGACTTTTTCCGATGCCAATTACGAATACAACTCTGCTCTTTTCAAGCCGGGTGATGCCTTTCGCCTGTATGCCGATTCCGTGAAAACGTATTTAGGTCTGAATGCGGATGCTTCCTTGACTATTGTGGGCCACACCGACAGCATCGGTTCGGATGCTTATAATGACAAACTGGGCTTGGAACGCGCCATCAGCGCCCGGCAGTTTTTTGTCGATAGCTTGAATGTCAACGCGACGATTAACGTGGAAAGTGAAGGTGAAAGGCGACCAGTGGCACCCAATTCAACCCCAAAAGGCAAGGACAATCCGGAGGGGCGACAGAAAAACAGACGAGTCAATTTCATCATAGAAACCCAACCGGAATAACTTTCATTCATTTAGCTTTCAAATATGGATATCAATCAACTTTTCGATCAGTTTAATTCCAAGGATAGTTACGCGATATTGTTCATCATGCTGATCGCGTTTTTATTCGGCTTGTTGCTGGGCTACATTTTAAGAGGCCGCAGGGTTGCTCAACTGAGGCAAGAGCTCAATGAAAAGATGAAACAGATTACCATCCTTCAAGCAGAGCTGGAAGGATTCAAAGAACAGTTGAGCTTTCGCGAAGCAGATCTCAAGAAGGCAGAATTTGCTGCGCAGGAAGCGGAAGCTAAAACCGATCGCCTGGAGGCTGACAAAGCCAAGTTGTTTAAAGACATTTATACCCTAAACCGCGAGATCGAGCAACTCCAATCATCCAATAAGACCCATTTGTTGGCTATTGATGAGTTGACACAGCAATTACAAGGTTTGGAAAACCAAAATATACAACTTTCAGAAGCTGCCATGCAAACTGAAGACGATACAGTGGACAACGTGGCTCAAATGCAAAGTTTGTATAACGCTACCCGCAACCGACTGGAAGACCTGGAGGCCAAGATGAATCAGATTATTGCACAAAATGAGTTGCTCAAAGAAGAAATAAAAGGTGTAAAAAAACAAAGCACCCAAGTTGTTGCGGATTCTGTAGTGGTATTGGCAGAGGTTGATGATGATGAAAAAGGATCAAGTGCTCCAGTGGCTGATGCAAATAAGGAAGCTAAAGAACAAGATGTCCTTATCAATCCTGAAAAACAAATATTGGTGCAGAAAATAGGAGTGGAAGATGCGCCTCTAAAAGACAACCTGACCAGAATTAATGGGATAGGGCCTTTTATTGAAAAGAAATTGAACGACCAGGGGATTTATACCTATGAGCAAATTGCCGCTTGGGGTCAAGAAAAAATACAATGGATCACCAAAAGCATTGCCTATTTTGACGGGCGCATCGAAAGAGATGGGTGGGTGACACAAGCAGCACAATTAGCGCAGCAAAAACGCCAGAATCCGGATGCATTTCTGACATCCATCCATCCTACCGATCAGGAAGATTTAAAAATAGTAGAGGGCATAGGCCCTAAAATTGAAGGGCTGCTCAAGGAAGCGGGCATCCTTAACTGGTCTGACCTGGCCGAAGCACCAGTGGAGCAATTGGAAGCCATACTCGACGCTGCTGGCCCTAACTTCCGAATACATAATCCTTCTACCTGGCCAACGCAAGCCAAGTTGGCCCAATCCGGCGAATGGAATTTGCTGCGCGAATACCAGACGGAACTTATAGGAGGAAGGGATATTTCCTGAATGTAGTAACGCAGGCTTACCAAATGTAAGGAATCATTTTTTTAGTATTTTGTTGGAAAGTTCGGTACTCACTGCCAAAAGCATTGATCAGGGCTTTTTCTTCTTGCGATATCCTGTAACGATAGGCCAGCAACATAGCAATGATGCTAAAAATCAACCCATACCAGGATTCTAGCACCACAGCGCTACCAATAAAAGCCATAAAAGCTCCTAAATAACTGGGATGCCGCACCAATTGGTAAGGGCCGTGTGTTACCAGACGATGTTGGCTTTGGATGTTTACCGTCGCGGTAAAGAATTTTCCTAAAGTGTTTATGGCCCATACCCGCATACCAATACCGGCCAATATGATGAGCAAACCCACCCCCACAGCCGGGTAATTCAGTTGTTCAAAATGAAAGAACCGCCATTCCAGAATGGGAACGATGATGGCTATCAGGGAAAGCAATAATATCAACCACACAGAAGCTTTATCTTCCGCTTCGTGTACTTTTGCTTCCTGTCGCTTGAATCCTGGCTGTGTAAAAAAAACAACAACGCAGGCCAGCATAAGCAGCCACAAGCGAAAATCACTTAGCATTTGGGGCTTTCCAACGCAAGGCAGGAGATAGCCCAACAGTAAAAAAACAGCAGTATTTATCCATTTATCCATAAAACATATTGTTTAGAGTGAACCATTTTAGTACCACAGAAAAATTAAGCTGCCGATCTGTCCTTATCATAGTGGACACCGTTATGATAAGGACTTTGATCAATTGGGAAGTAATTTTTGCCCACTACTAGGCAGCAATAACTTGTTCCGGGTAAAAAATATTTTTCTGATTTGGCAGCAAATAGAGCTCGTTCATATTTTGACATACCCTACCCATTTGCCTAATTCTTTCTCCTTTTTCTCCTGACAGATCTTTGTTGTCCAATACCAAAATGGAGGCTTTCAACCCATTGTAGTCGTTGGCATTACCATCCAATAGCTTGAAGAAACCATAGCTTTCGTAGAATGGCGCATGGTGAGGATGACACGCTATAATCGAATAGTCGTAGCCGTAATGATCAAAAACAAAAGCAGCGCTTCCTTCTACGACAAAACGCGCATAGCCAGCCGCCCGAATGTGGGGCGCAAATACAAAGCGACTAGCCTCCGCAAAGCGGGCACCCCGGGCAGTCATAACTTGGTAAAAATGTTCAACCTCAGCTATATTTTGGCAACAAGCCAGCAAAGGTAGTTCGTGCTGCACCTCAAGGTGGAGGCGGGTTGCAGCACCAGGGTAAGCATTTGCCAATTCTTGAATCATTGGTGCATAATCTGTTTTTGTAGCTTGCACTTGTCTCATATAGCCTATGGCAACTTGCTTTTTTCCGACCACTTGAAAAAGACCTAAATGCTGGGCATAAGGGTCATATTCATCGATCTCAAAACCCAGCGGGTTTTGTCTGACTAAGGCTGCGCAGTCACTATTCAAGTAACCTTGATACCTCAAGTGGAACAATGTTTTAATTTCATCCATGGTGCGGGCAGGACGGAGTACGCAATAGCTCTGATAAACACTCATAAGTAAGGGAATTTATAAAATGTGTCAATCGATTATAAAAAAGGGCAGGGAAGAGAGCCGCTCGACCTAACTTATTGGCAAGAGGGTTACACCCATACACCTACCCAAATGTCGTGCATGTTGTTCATGTGTTTGTTTGTTGTAGAAAGAGGCCGAAAAGAAATGTATGACCCTATGTTTTCCACAAAGAGAAATGAACAGGTATAATAGAAAGAGAAAATGGGCTTGGAATGGCAGTATGAATGAAGAGGGAAAAGATTACCCTTACCCCAAAATGTAAAGACTGGAGTTTAAAAGAAAGGTTTTCATGATATTTTTACAAACTATTATAGCCTCAATACCTACATGATTATTGTATGTAGATAAAGTAGTTTTGTGAGAATAAGCTTGGGTTAGTTATATTGTGTTGGGAAGAAACTGTGCCGTTTATATTCAATACTATATAACGGGTTTGATAACTTTAGGATACAAAAATAAAATAAATTCCTGAAAATTTCACGGAGGACCTGTATTAATTTGAGGCAAAAAAAAGCTTTAATCTTCTTTTTTACGATTTCTCCGTTCGTTAACTACTGTTCTTATCCAATTAGGAATAATAATGGCACCGGCCAATAAATAAGCGTAATAGGAAAAAAGGCGCCAGATGGTTGAGATAACAGTAGCATAAGTAGCGCTGCTGACGTAGTCCACCAGAAAACCTCGAAAAAGGATTTCAATAAAACCAGCACCGCCTGGAGTTGGGCTAAAAGCGATAATCACAAACATGCTTTCCAGTCGGGCATAGAGCTCAAATTGTGTCCAGAAATCCAAGGGCATACTAGTAATAAACGCAATGATCAGACAATTGAGCAGCAGAAACCGGCAAGACCAGGCTGTCGCAGTAGCCACAAATGCCCGCAAGTGAAAACTAAAATTTTGATGCTTGAGCGACTGCGAAGCCAGAATCATATCATTGCCCAGTTCTATAGCTTTGGGTTGGTATCTATTCAAAATCTGCATACCAGTGACCCACTTGAGTACTTTTCTTATTTGCTGGGGGTTGATGAACAAGCCATAGTAAAAAATAGCGCCATATATAGCCATAAATGAATAAGCAAACAGGAAATAAAACCCCCAGCCCCCGATATCTTCCAGGCGCTGGATATTTGGACGGATCATTTCTGTTCCAAAAAACAAATACAACAGGGGTAGGCTACTGACAAAAAACAGACTGTCCAAAACAATGGTGTATAAAACAATGGTAGCTGTTTTGGCAGTGGGCAATTTTTCCTGCGCAAGCACAAAAAAGGCCACCGCTGAGCCTCCTACACTAGTCGGAGAAACCGCGGAACTGAATTCCCAAATAAAAATTAATTCGATGCATTTGCGCCAACTGAATGCCCCCTCCGACAACACCCTAAGCCGAGTAGCATAAGCCAAATGTTTGGTAATGAGTATAATCAAACTAGCGGATACCCAAAAAAGGGTATGACTCGTCCAGTTAATCGCTGCAAACTCTTCGGGATCGAATTGTCGCCATAACAGATAACCGACAGCTGCAATCCCCAATAAGATGGGAACAATAATCCTGGAAACCCGGATGGATTTCAGGACATCTTCTTGTTCCCGGGTACTTAAAAGGGATGATTCATCAAAGTCTTGAGGTTCGATCATGCCGCGATTCGCTTGAATGAAGAATGTTTTTTTGTTCTTTGATCATTCTTTTGCTTCAAGTTACAAGAATAGCCAAAGAACCATTTTTTATAAAAATACAATCTCTACTTGGCTCAGTTGGCCAAAAATAGGAGAAAAGCGCTTACCTTTATTCAATTGCCAAAATAATGTTTGCTAAAAGCGCTAGAATTAAACCATTGGAACACTTATCACAAAACGAATCCCTGACCCGGTGGCGCATGATCCTGGGAAGTGCCTCCGACCAGGAAAACACCGTAGCACTTGATGCCAGTCAGCAAGGCATTGACCAGGTTTTGGAAGCGCTATATGAAAGCGACAGAAAAGGAAGCTTGGGCAAATCCGCACCCAATATCAATCGCTGGTTGGGCGATATTCGCCGTTTTTTCCCGACGCCCTTGGTGCAATTGTTGCAAAAAGATGCCCTCGACCGTTTGGGCATTGAAAGGATGTTGCTAGAACCGGAATTGCTGGAATCTATAGAAGTGGATGCTTCCTTGGTTGCAACAATTCTTTCCCTCAACAAAGTTATGCCAGAGCGCACCCGGGAATCTGCTCGCATCGTCGTATCCCGATTGGTAAAAGACCTGGAAAACCGGCTTTCAACCCGCCTATTACAAGCCATTTCGGGGAGCTTTGATCGCGCTAGTAGCAAGGTGAACAATCGCTCTGGTGAACTGGATTGGCGCAAAACGATTCGTGCCAACCTCAAACACTATCAACCCGATTTACAAATACTAATTCCAGAAAAATTTTATTGGTATGGGCGCAAAAATAGGAGCCTAAAAAAGGTGATCTTGTTGGTTGACCAGAGCGGTTCTATGGCTACTTCTGTGGTATATGCAAGTATCATGGCGTGCATTATGGCTTCTCTGAAAAGCGTAAAAACCCATTTGATCGTTTTCGATACTGCAGTGGTTGATCTTACCCCAGAATTAGCCGATCCCATCGAGGTGTTGTTTGGTTTGCAATTGGGCGGAGGCACAGATATTGGCAAGGCGATGACTTATGCCGAAACGCTTGTTCAACACCCTAACGACACAACGCTTATCCTCATCAGCGACCTTTTTGAAGGGGGACAAGAATCAGTTTTCCTCCGAAAAGTGAGGGATATGAAAGCAGCAGGTGTCCAAATGATTTTTTTACTTGCATTGAGTGATAGTGGTGCTCCGGCGTTCAACCGATCTTTGGGAGATCAGTTGGCCGCATTGGATTTGACGGCTTTTGCCTGTACGCCAGACCAATTCCCCGGATTAATGGCTACGGCACTTGCGAAAGGAAATTTACAGCACTGGATGGAAGGCGAAAATATCGCCCCTAAAAATAATTAGAGGCTATCAGGAATCAATTTACTTTGCCACGTAAAATGAAAAATCAGTTTTTAGGAGACCATTTCTTGCTAAAGAACGAAGCCGCTGTACGATTGTACTTTGACTACGCCGCTTCCTGTCCGATTATAGATTACCATTGCCATCTTCCACCAGAAGATATTGCCAGCAATCGCCAGTTTAACAACCTAACATCGATTTGGCTGGAAGGAGACCATTACAAATGGCGAGCGATGCGTGCCAATGGTGTTAAAGAAGCATTCATTACTGGAGCTGCAAGCGATGCAGAGAAATTTATGGCTTGGGCCGAAACTGTGCCCTACACGCTTCGCAATCCACTCTATCACTGGACCCATCTGGAACTGAAGCGCTATTTTGGCATCCAAGATATATTGTGTCCAAAAACGGCAAGCGACATATATCAAAAGGCCAACGAATACCTGGCTTCTCCTGCGTTTTGCACGCAAGCCCTGCTACAAAAAATGCAAGTAGAGGTCGTATGTACTTCTGACGACCCCATTGATGACTTAAAACATCATCAAAACCTAAAAAAGCAGGCTTTTGGCGTGAGCGTATTGCCTACTTGGCGTCCGGATAGGTTGCTAGCGATAGAGGATGTACTAACTTTTAATGCGTATGTCGAGCAGTTGGGGGAAAGGACTAATAGCGACATCCGCTCTTTTGATGATTTGTTGCAAGCCATTCAGCAGCGGCACGATTTTTTTAACGAGCAGGGCTGCCGCTTGGCTGATCATGGGTTGAACCATTTTTTGGCTCATCCTTTTACCCGGCCTCAGCTTGCAGCAATTTTTGCTAAGTTGCGATCCAAAAAGTCCCTTACCCCGGATGAAGTCCTTGCTTACCAATCTGGTATCATGTATCATCTGGCTGTGATGAATTTTGAAAAAGATTGGGCTCAGCAATTCCATGTTGGCGCGCTGAGGAATACCAATCCGCGTTCAGAGAAGGAACTAGGGCTCAATACCGGATTTGATAGTATTGGAAAAAGCCAGGATCCATCGGCTTTGGCTCGGTTTTTAGGTCAGTTGGACGCACAGCACCAGTTGGCCAAAACCATACTATACAATAGTAATCCTGCCGACAACTACTTATACGCCGCCATGACCGGTAATTTTCAAGACGGCAGTTTTCCGGGGAAAATACAGCATGGTGCAGCCTGGTGGTTTTTGGATCAAAAAGAAGGCATCGAACTACAACTCAATGCCCTTTCCCATATCGGGCTGTTGAGTCGTTTCGTGGGCATGGTGACCGATTCCAGGAGTTTCTTGTCTTACCCCCGGCATGAATACTTTCGGCGGATATTGTGCCAAATAATTGGGCAAGACATGGAAGATGGGCTACTGCCCTACGATATGAATTGGATAGGAAAAATGGTACAGGACATTTGTTATTACAACGCCCAAAACTATTTCTCTTTTCCACCAGCTTAGTACAACCAACTATTAGGTAAAGCTATGGCAATCCATCAAAAAACAACCTTGCTCTTCTGGGCGCTAAGCTTCTTTTTTCAAGCCACTCTTTTGGCAGAGGACGGCTATCGCTTGTGGTTGCGCTATGATAAAATAGCCGATGAATCCACCCGCTTGGCATATTTAGAACAGTTGGAGCAAATTGTCATTGTAGGCAATGGGCCGATATTGTCTGCTGCTCGTCAAGAACTATCCCTTGGGTTGGCGGGTTTATTGGGGCAATTCATCCCAGAAGCACCAAGTATTAGCCAGAAAAGGAGTCTCATACTTGGTATGGCAAACCAGGCTACCCCAGGAGAAGGGCAGATCAACCAAGCAGAAAAAGATGCCCTTCAAAGAGAAGGCTTTATCCTGAAACAAATAGCTATTGATGGAAAAAAACACCTCCTCGTTCTGGGAAAGGATGAGCAAGGTGTTTTATATGGCACATTTCGATTGTTGCAATTGCTTCAACGTTGTCAACCCCTGGATGGCTTGTACCTAAACGATTATCCCAAAGTGCAGCACCGCATTCTCAACCACTGGGACAATCTGGATCGAACGGTTGAAAGAGGCTATGCCGGCTTCTCCATTTGGGATTGGCACCAATTACCAGAATTCCTTTATCCGCAATACACCGACTATGCCCGTGCCAACGCTTCTATTGGGATAAACGGCGCTGTAGTAACCAATGTCAATGCCAATTCGCTGGTATTCAGGCCTGATTACCTGCAAAAAGCCGCTGCCTTAGCCGATGTTTTCCGCCCTTACGGCATAAAATTGTACCTCACTGCTCGTTTTAGCGCACCCATAGAATTGGGCGGTTTGCCCACCGCCGATCCGTTGAATGTACAGGTTCAGGATTGGTGGAAACAAAAAGTGGAAGAGATTTATCAATACATACCCGACTTTGGCGGATTTTTGGTGAAAGCCAATTCAGAAGGCCAGCCGGGGCCGCAGGATTATGGCCGCAACCATGCGGATGGTGCTAATATGCTCGCCGACGCCTTAGCTCCTTATGGTGGCATCGTCATGTGGCGCGCTTTTGTATATAGCCACGAAGTACCAGACGACCGCTCCAAGCAAGCGTACCATGAATTTGTACCCCTCGATGGCAGCTTCCGAGCTAATGTACTCATTCAGGTGAAGAATGGCCCGATTGATTTTCAGCCTCGAGAGCCTATACATCCTTTATTTGGCGCTATGCCCAACACTCCGGTGATGATGGAGTTTCAGATTACCAAGGAATATTTGGGGCAAGGTACCCACTTGGTTGGATTGGCCAATCTATACGAAGAAGTATTGCAAACGGATACTCACGTAAAAGGAACTGGCTCGACAGTCGCCCAAGTCATTGATGGTTCGCTGCACGGTTATGAACGGACGGGTATGGCTGGGGTGGCCAATATTGGAACAGCCCGCAATTGGACCGGTAATTTGTTTGGGCAAGCCGATTGGTACGCCTTTGGTCGCCTGGCCTGGAATCCCCATCTAAAGGCGGAGACTATGTTTATAGAATGGTCCGAACTTACTTTTGGCTTGGATTCCAAAGTGGTGGAAACAGTCGTTCAACTTCTCCGGAAATCCTATGAGGCCTGCGTACAGTACATGACGCCCATAGGCCTACATCATATCATGGGGCCAGGGCACCATTATGGGCCAGGCCCTTGGGTCAAGGATATGCCACGTGCCGATTGGACGTCGGTGTATTATCACAAGGCCGACGAAGGAGGAATTGGATTTGACCGAACTGATAGGGGTAGCGATGCTTTATCGCAGTACCATCCTGATTTTAGCCGACAATTTGCTGACCCAAAACGATGTCCGCTTCCTTTTCTGCTTTGGTTCCACCATTTACCCTGGGATTTTAAGCTGGCAACTGGAAGAGATGTTTGGGAAGAACTTTGCTGGCAGTACCATCAAGGTGTTGTGGCCATAACGGCGATGAAAGGGGACTGGGAAGCGATTCAACCATACATCGATGCGGAACGTTTTCAACAGGTTCAAATGCATTTGGAAATACAGGAAAAAGAAGCCAAATGGTGGCGAGACGCCTGCCTGGCCTATTTCCAGTCATTTTCAAAACGGGATGTACCCAATGGATTGGAAAAACCAGCTCATGAACTGGAATTTTATGAATCCTTGAGCTTTCCTTATGCCCCTGGAATTCGACCCCGTTGGTAAATTGCTTCCATGAATATCAACTAAATTGCTAACACATGCCACAAAGGAAAACAGTCCTTGTTACAGGGGGCTCATCTGGAATAGGGTTTGCCATAGCCAGGCGATTTTTACAAGAAAAATTCCTAGTAATTATAACAGGCCGAAATAAAGAAAAACTGGATAAAGCGGTCGATGAACTAGGGGAAGGGTGCAACGGCATATTATTCGATATGGAATGGCTGGATCAAATACCTGAGTTTGTGCAAGGCATTCTTCAAGCAAACGGCAGCATAGATGTACTGGTTAATAATGCGGGCATCAACCAGAAAAAACCCATTTTAGAAGTCAGCAACGAAGATTTTGAACGCATAGTAAGAGTCAACCAAACGGCGGTTTTTGTGCTTTCAAGAGAGGTGGCCAAAGCGATGGTCAATCAACCGGAAAAAGGCGTGATCATTCACATCAGTTCGATGGCGGCGCATTACGGATTGCCGCAAGTCATTGCTTACACCTCTACCAAGTCGGCGCTGGAAGGCATGACCCCAGCGATGGCCGTAGAGTTATCACCGATGGGCATTCGGGTCAACTGTATAGCACCTGGGTTCATACGTACGGCGATGTCGTCCAAAGCACTGGACAACGACCCGGAACGCAAGCAAAAAGTGCTGTCTCGCACCCCCGCAGGCCATTTGGGCGATCCGGCTGATGTAGCAGATGCTGTATTTTTCCTTGCTTCTGATCAGGCCAGATTCATCACTGGCGAGATTTTGAGGGTGGATGGAGGCAATGCGATCGGATTTTAATGACAACAAGATAAAATGAATACCATTTATACATTAGAACAAACCATGCGATGGTATGGTGTGCATGATGCGGTGCCTTTGGCTCATATCGCTCAGGCAGGCTGTACGGGCGTCGTATCTGCCCTGCACCACATACCCGTAGGAGAAGTATGGACAATTGCCGCTATCGAAACGCATAAAAAACGCATAGAGGAAGCCGGGCTGAGCTGGACAGTTGTGGAAAGTCTGCCCGTTCATGAAGATATTAAGACGAGAAGTGCGAATTACCTGCAATTGCTGGAAAACTACAAACAAAGTTTAATCAACTTGGCGGCATGTGGCATCAAAGTAGTCACCTATAATTTTATGCCCATACTCGATTGGCTGCGGACGGATATTGCTCATGTATTGCCCGACCAATCAGAAGCCCTGTTGTTCAATCGATTGGATTATGCCGTTTTCGATTTATTCCTGTTGAAGCGCCCGGGAGCAGAAAATGATTATAGTGCAGAAGATTTGCAAGCTGCAGAGGATCGCTTTCACGGCATGACAGAACCCCAACGCCGTTACTTGTTTCAAAATGTCTTGCTCGGATTGCCGGGCAGCGACATTCCTTTCACCCCGGAAGAAGTGTTGACCCAACTGAGAAAGTACAGCGATATTGGCCGGATACAATTGAAACAAAATCTGATTCATTTTTTACAAGCAATCACGCCAACCGCAGAAGCAGTGGGCCTGCAAATGGCCATACATCCCGACGACCCGCCGTTTTCCGTTTTGGGGCTTCCCCGAATCATGAGCACCGCAACCGACATTCAAGACGTCATGGAGGCCGTGCCTAGTATGGCAAACGGACTTTGTTTTTGTACAGGCTCATTTGGCGCCAGAGCAGACAATGATCTATTGGCAATGGTTCGGCAATGGGGCGCTCGGATTTATTTTTTGCACCTGCGCAACACAAAACGCGATGAATTCGGCAACTTCATGGAAGCCAATCACCTGGAGGGCGATGCCGATATGTATGGATTGATGTTAGAAATAGTGAATCTCATGCAAAAAGAGCGCCGCAGGATACCCATGCGCCCCGACCACGGACACAAAATGCTGGATGATTTAGGCAAAAAGACTTACCCCGGCTATTCGGCCATTGGGCGACTCAAGGGATTGGCAGAGCTGCGCGGATTGGAGTATGCCGTTTTTCGCTTCTTGGAAAAGGCTTAATTCAATACTTCCGGGGCAATCAGCCGAAAAAGCGGGATTTCCACATGAAAAAACTGCTCTTCCTCCAAATTGTGCATTAAAAAAGCACCTGCCATCGAACCGATTGACGTTTGAAAATCGCACCAGGACGAATATTCATGTTGCTCACCCGGCGCAAGAACGGGTTGTTCCCCAACAACGCCTTCGCCCTCTACTTCCCGGATGCTGCCATTAGAATCCCAGATGATCCAGTGTCGGCGCAGGAGTTGCACCGTTTGATCCCCCAGATTTTCAATTAAAATATAGTAAGAATAGACGTACTTATCGGCTCGCGGTTGAGAATGCTCAGCCTGATAACTGGGTCTGACAGAAACCCGGATACCGTTAGTAATCAGTGTTTCCATCAGCGTGGATTGATATAACGTTTTACAATAGCTTCCGCTTCGGCTAGAGCCTTAGTCAGATCGTCATTCATTAAAACTACATCAAACCTATTTTCGTAGTTCAGCTCTTCCATCACGCGTGCCATCCTCCGATTGAGGGTCTCAGGGTTTTCTGTGAGTCTTTCTTCCAGTCTTTTGCGAAGTGCTTCCACCGAAGGCGGCTTCACAAACACGCAAAGAGTTTGTTCAGGGTAAGATTGCTTTATATTCATGGCACCTTTTACGTCAATATCAAAAATAATATGTTTGCCCGCTGCCCACAAGCGCTCAATTTCTGTGCGGAGTGTTCCATAAAACATCCCTTCGTAAACCTCTTCCCATTCCACAAAAGCATCTTGATCGATCAGTTGTTGAAATGCTTCCCGATGGATGAAGTAGTAATCTTTCCCGGGCGTTTCGTAGGGTCGGGGCGCTCTTGTTGTTGCTGAAATAGAAAAAGCCAGTTGATCGAATACCGTCAACAAATGCCGGACTATGGTTGTTTTTCCGGCGCCCGAAGGTGCAGCAAAAACAAGCAATTTCTTCATACTAAATTGGCAACTTGCTCTTTGATCTTCTCTAATTCGTCCTTCATCGCCACAACTAGCCGCTGAATGTCGGACGAATAGGCCTTGGCGCCCAGCGTGTTGATTTCACGCCCCATTTCTTGGCTGATAAAACTCAATTTGCGCCCTTTGAGCACTTCATTGTTGTTTAATTCCTCTAGGAAAAACTTGCAGTGCTGCTCCAGTCGTACCTTTTCTTCCGTGACATCCATTTTTTCTAGGTAAAACAGGATTTCCTGTTCAAACCGATTGGCATCTACTTTGTCTTTGCCGAGGTAGTTTTCCAGGTTTTGGTTCAAACGCTGCCGCAAAGCGACGATGCGTTGTTCCTCGAAGGGATCGACTTGAGTCAGCGCCTCCAGGATGTTTTTCACCCGCAAACGCATGTCAATTTCCGTCGCGTCTCCTTCCGCTGCCCGAAACGCTTCAAATTTGACGATGGCATCTTCCAGTGCAGACAACACCGCCAGCCATTCTGCTTCATCTATTTTTTCGAGTGCAGTAGCTACTACGTTGGGCATCCTGACGATGGTATTGATGAGGTCGCCTTTATCTATGCCCAACTCATCGGCCAATGCAGATAGTTCTCGAAAATACTTTTTAAAAAGCTCCTTATTAAAGGCGTAGCCTTCCTCGCCCATCATCGACCCCACGTCGATACTCAAATCCACTTTGCCCCTTTGAATCTTTTCTGTCACCAGCCGGCGCAATTCGGGTTCTTTTTCTTTCAGTCGTTGGGGGATCTTAACCCGCATATCTGAAAATTTACTGTTCAGGGAGCGCAATTCTACGACGATGGTTTGGTCTTTGAAGCCCCGCTCTACCCGGCCATAACCGGTCATTGATAACAACATACGATTGAAATTTGCTAGCTATGTGAGGCGCAAAGATAAAATAATGCCCGCTTTTATTTTCTTTTCAGGATAAAATTCCGAAATTTGCGTCTCATTTGTCAAAACTGATATAATCTTTTATAACTTACTATAAACCAATAACTAAGAATGAGAAAAGCTGATCTGGTAACAGCGATTTCCGAAAAAACAGGAGTTCCGAAGGTTGACGTATTGGTTACCCTAGAGACTTTTTTCAAAGAAGTGAAAAATTCCCTGGCGGAAGGAGAGAATGTTTACGTGCGGGGATTTGGTTCTTTCGTGATCAAAAAGCGCGCGAAAAAAGTTGGACGCCATATTAAGAAAAACCAGGCAATTGAAATCCCGGAACATTTTATTCCCTCATTTAAGCCAGCAAAAATATTTGTTGACCAAGTGAAGGATAAAGTCACATCGCTTCCCGACGATAACGGCGAAGACGATTAATTTGGCCAATGACTACCCAACAGTGGATTGCTCTAGCAGGGGCGGTATTGTTGTTTTTCATCCTTTATTTTGGATGTAGCACCAAGCCGCGTTCCATCGCCGAACTCGAAAAGTCGAGATCTTTGGCTCTGGTCAGTACAGACGTTAGTGCGTTGATCAAAGGTGCCCGCGAACAGTTGGACGAACGCTTACAAAGTCAGTTGCTGGCGCAGGAAACGCAATTGGAGTCGGCCAAAGGGGATACCGCCGAAGTAACCGCTTTAAAGGCGTTGGCGGCATGGTGGTATGAAGCTGGCTTTCCAGCCATATCTGGGCATTATGCCCAGCGTATAGCCGAGAAACTCGAAACGGAAGAAAGCTGGGCCATTGCAGGAACGACTTATACCATTTGTCTTCAACGGGAGCAAGAACAAAAAATTCGGGCTTTTTGCAGCGAAAAAGCCGTTCAGGCGCTGGAAAATGCCATATCAATGAATCCGGCAGAGATCAGCCACAGGGTCAATTTGGGCCTGACTTACGCTGCCGACCCGCCAAAAGATAACCCCATGAAAGGTATTCTTTTGCTGCGAGAACTCAACGATCAATACCCTGATAATGTATTGGTCATCAATTCATTAGCTCGATTAGCGCTCCAAACCGGCCAATACGAACGCGCCGTAGAGCGATTGGAAAAAGCGATTGAATTGGAACCTGACAATTGGAATTCCATTTGTTTGCTGGCTCAGGCTTATGATGGCCTCGGCAATCAGGCTAAGGCACAAACCTTTGACCAAAAATGCCGGGAAGGCAGCCAGCGGAAGTGACATACTATTTTTTAATTCAAAAAGAACAGGATTATGCCTTGTGGAAGAAAGAGAAAAAGACATAAGATTGCCACGCATAAGCGCAAAAAGCGACTGCGCAAAAATCGGCACAAGAAGAAGAACAGATAAGTAAAACGCTCAGAACCAAGTTCACTGCTTGGTTCTGGCTTTTGCTTTTGCCATTGTGCTGATAAGTATGATGGCAGTTAAAAAACAATTCTGATTTTAGGCGGTGGGTAGCTTGTACTAGAGCTTTGATTTTGGCATTGTATCGGTTTTCCTCACCACAGCAAGTAAAAGTTTGGCCGACCTATCTATCTGAATCTAGATACAGCTTGTGGATAGGCGGAATTCAGGTTAGTAATAGCTTTTGTGATCAACAAAGTTGAATGAAAGAAATTACTTTTTGGGTGTCTTCTAGGAATAAAAAAGCAGGTCTTTGTTTTTGTTTGTACTAGAAAAAACAGTTTCAAATGGCAAGGTTTTACGAGCCAAATGCTTTTTGACCTCCAACAGCCCGGAAAGCGCCTTTATGTTTAGGTTTTTGGCAAAACTAAAATGGTTTAGCACAAAGAGCTCGATGAAACAAGAAAATTGGTTTTGCCATTAGCTCATCAGTTATTACTACCTGCCAACATGTGGCTTCAATCTGTGTTTTCCGGAAGAATATAGAGGCCTGCTGATTGTTTTGTCGATCAATAGACTTTGCGCCGGATCAGATTTCATGCCACATATGGATACCGAACCTGAGAAAGTAGTGCAATTTTCACCTGCATTCGGAGCACCTGTGCATTAAAACTGGCTACGGTTGACGCATTTTACGACAGGATTTTTAGTGAAAAAACCTGGTTTTGTAAAGCGTTTAAACGCCAATGCCACTTATTCCTGCCATTTGTCTAGGTGCACACTGATCGGGGTGTCGGAATAGTTCTTGTTCCACTTCTTATTCACTGCCTGAAATCAAAAATGCCCAGGGCTATTTATGCGCTTGGTAAAGCAAAAACAAGTAGAAAATTAGGGCTTTACTGCGCAATAGACGGGGCTAAAAAAAGGTATTTCTGTGGAAAAAGAGCTTATCATCAATTCTACCCCCACGGAAGTAGAGATCGCCTTAATGGAGGACTCTAAGTTGGTAGAGTTGCATTACCAGAAGACCAACAATAACTTCACTGTTGGCGATATCTTCGTGGGTAAAATCAAGCGTTTAATGCCGGGGCTGAACGCTGCTTTTGTGGACATTGGGCATCCGAAAGATGCCTTTCTCCATTACACCGACCTGGGTCCCAAGTTGCGCTCCCTGCTCAAATTCACGGCTGGAGCCATGTCGGGCAGTATTCAAAACCACCTACTGGATCGTTTTGAAATAGAACCCGACATCATTAAAACAGGAAAAGTAGATCAGGTCTTTAATAAGAAAGTACCCATTTTGGTGCAGGTACTCAAAGAGCCTATTTCTACCAAAGGCCCTCGTTTGAGCTGCGAACTGACCTTGCCTGGCCGCTATCTGGTACTGACACCGTTTTCCAATATCATCGCTGTTTCCAAAAAAATAGCCAATGCGGAGGAGCGGAAAAGGCTTCATGTACTGGTAGAAAGTATCCGCCCTAAGAATTTCGGAGTCATCGTACGTACGGCTGCTGAGGGTAAAAAGGTAGCCGACCTAAATGAAGAAATCCAGTCTATCGTCAGTAAGTGGGAAGATATTTTTTCACAACTCACAACAGCCAAGCCTCCGGCCAAGCTATTGAGCGAACTGGATAAAACTTCTAGCATTCTGCGCGATCTGTTGAGCGATTCTTTCAACAAAATCGTCGTCAACGACAAGCAGATGTATGCAAATGTCAAAAACTACCTCGCCTCTATTGCCCCCGATCAGGTCAGAATTGTCAACATGCACAAAGGCAACCGACCTATTTTTGATTCTTTTGGGGTCACCAAGCAGATCAAAGCCTCCTTTGGGAAAACGGCTACCATGAACAGCGGTGCCTACATCGTTATCGAACATACGGAGGCCATGCACGTCATCGACGTGAATAGCGGCCACAAAATAGGTAGCACCAGCCAGGACGATGCCGTACTCAAAGTGAACCTGGAAGCAGCGGAGGAAATAGCCCGGCAACTGCGCCTTAGGGATATCGGCGGTATCATTCTTATCGACTTTATCGATATGAAGAAACCGGAACACAAGCGGGAGCTACTCAAAGAGATGCGCCAATACATGAAAAAAGACCGGGCGCAGCACACCATTTTGCCATTGAGCAAGTTTGGTTTGATGCAAATTACCCGTCAGCGCGTTAGACCTGAAATCAAAATCAACACCTCTGAAGTATGTCCTACCTGTAATGGTACAGGAAAGATCAATGCTTCGGTTTTGATCGTAGATGAAATTGAAAGGGATTACAACTTTATCATACAATCACGGCCAAAGTCCAAGATAAAGCTGTATGTACATCCTTATGTGGAGGCATATTTGAAAAAAGGATGGCTCAAAAGCATTCAAATGCAGTGGTATCGCAAGTATTTCCGCTGGTTACAGATTGTGCCGAGCGCGGACTATCACTTGACCAAATACCAGTTTTTTGATGAAAATGACGATGAGATTCGCCTGAATTAAATTCAGGAGATTCGCCTGACATGGGGCAGCCGCAGTCGAGGGTGCGGCAAGCGCTGGAAGTCAGCAAAACAAAAAGCAGCAAAGCGCAGGGTATAACGACCGCAGTCGAGTAGTTGCCGGGCGTGAAATGGAATAGTCGCATATAAAACCAAGTATTTTAGTAGAAGTCATCTCTTTTGTACAATATGCTTAAACGTTTGCTAATTGCACCGATGGACTGGGGGATTGGACATGCCACTCGCTGTGTTCCAATCATCCAGGCACTTGAACGTTTAGACATTGAAGTCGTGGTGGCTAGCAGTGGACGAGCAGCGGCACTTTTGAAGGATGAATTTCCATACCTGCGCCATTTGGAATTGCCGGCCTACGACATCCGATACCCCAGTCGTCATATGTATTGGAATATCGCCCTGCAAGGTAATAAAATACTCCACACAGCGAGAAAAGAGCACCGACAGATTCAACAATGGATCGACCAATATCAACTGGGTGGCCTGATGTCCGACAATCGGTTTGGCTGTTTTAGCGCCAAAGTCCCATCGGTATTCCTTACCCATCAGGTGAATATTGACATCCCTTTTTGGCCACTTTCCCAAGTGGTCAACTATTGGAACCATTGGATCATTCGCCGATATCAGCAATGCTGGATACCTGACTGGCCGGGTGATGCAGCCCTAGCTGGAAAACTTAGTGTTGCGTCTTCCGCGATAAACAGCGTGCATATAGGCCCACTGAGTCGATTCAAGCCTAAGCAACTTGCTCGAGAATGGGATGCATTAGTGCTGCTTTCTGGTCCGGAGCCTCAGCGCAGTTATTTGGAAGCGTCGCTCTTGGAACAGTTGGCGGCATATCCGGGTAAAGTACTTATCGTGCAGGGTAAGCCAGAGTTAAAAACCTGGCGGATTATAGATCAAAAAATACATATCAGGTCACACCTCAATGCGAATGAATTGAACCATGCCGTTTGCGCTGCGGATTTGGTCGTCTGCCGTTCGGGTTATAGCACGCTGATGGATTTATGCGTTTTAGGTAAAAAAGCGCTGCTCATACCGACACCCGGGCAAACCGAGCAAGAATACCTGGCACAGCGTTTTCAGGCCAAAGGCTACTGTGCCGTTCAGCCCCAATACGGACTGGACTTGGTGAAAGGGCTCGAAGAGGCGCGCAAACGCAGCGGCATACCGACTAAGGAAAATACCAACGAAGCATTGGAAAATGCAATTGAAAATTTATTTTTGAGTATCTAAAAAAGGCTACCTGCACTACATTGGGCAATTTTTGAAAGCATAAAAATGTAATGAGCAAGCGGAATAAACTTCAAAAATTCATTGAACTTTCCAGTTTCCCCAACGCTTATGAGAACTTTGACCCCGCCGATCCTACCTTAGTCGGATTGCACGGTGAAAAAGTGGCGTTAAAAGGCCGATGGGCTGAAAAACATTTTGGCAATGACCTGCCCATCACATTGGAGTTGGCCTGTGGTCGGGGCGAATACACGCTTGGACTGGCACGGCTTTATCCGGATCGCAATTTTATTGGTGTGGACATCAAAGGCGCGCGAATCTGGCGGGGCGCCAAAAATGCTTTGGAAGAGTGCCTGCAAAACGTGGCTTTCCTCCGAACCCGAATCGAGCAAATTTCCCAGTTTTTTAATCCCGGCGAGGTCAGCGAAATCTGGATCACCTTCCCGGATCCTTTCCTAAAAAAAGGCAAATCGAACCGCCGATTGACGTCGATTCGATTTTTACAAGCGTATCAAAAAATAATCATTCCGGGTGGGCTGTTGCATCTCAAGACGGATGAACCCGTACTGTATGATTTTACAATGGATGTACTACAGGACGAAGTGGCCGCAAATATTTTATATTGCAACGACGATATTTATGCCGAACCACTGGCTTTTCCAGAGCTGGAGGTAAAAACTTATTACGAAAAAATGCACTTGGCTGCCGGTAAAACCATCAAATACATTCGGTTTGTGCTGGAATAGGTTGGCTAAACGACTTTCCGTCGCCAGTTCAAAAACGCCCAAACAGCAATGAGGGTATAGACCACCATTAGCAGCGAAAATAACCAGGCTTCTCTACTGGCGTATAGCCATACATACAAAGCATCTGTTACAATCCAGTACAGCCAATTTTCCAATAGTCGTTGCACCAGTAAAAAGGTAGCAATCACTGAAAATACAGTTGTCAAAGCATCCCAATAAGTCGCTGCTGCGGAAGTATAGGCGGCAAAGTAGTAGCCAAAAATAAAGCTCAGTACAGCTCCTGACACCAACATTGGGACGTGCCACCAGATGGGCAAACGGCTGATTTTTTTTGGTGTCTTATCCGGATTACCCAAGCGCCACTGGTACCATCCCCGGAATGCCATCGCTACATAAAATACTTGCAACATCGCATCCAGCCAGAGTTGATAAAAAAAGAAAGAAGCATAAGCCCACAAGCTACAACTAATGATGCCCCAGCCCCAACACCAGGGATTGTTTTTAGCTGCAAGCCAAACGTATAAAATGGCCGTCACCGTAGCCAACCAATCCACCCAGTTCAGCGCAAAAGCTTCGGAAATAAGAGAAGATACTATATCTTGCATGCGGTAAAGCTTTCCAATATTCACTGGTAAATATATGAAGGTCTGGTATCTTTGGGACGTATTGAATTTTTTTTCTAAGCTCCGCCTGCTTCGGCTTTGGAATGCCGCGCAGGTGCTGAGTTCGTACTACCTCAGTAAATGGCTGGCTCGCCCCATCCAATGGGGTTTGCCCATTACCTTGTCAATTGAGCCTACTACCGCTTGCAACCTGCGTTGCCCGGAGTGCCCCAGCGGCTTGCGCGCCTTTTCCCGGCCAACGGGCAATTTGAAAGGCGATTTTTTCCGCCGGATACTGGATGAGCTACAAGGTCGGCTCCTTTATCTGATCTTTTATTTTCAAGGCGAACCCTATATCAATCCCCAGTTTTTGGATATGGTGAAACATGCCCACGATAAAGGTATTTATACAATTACCTCTACCAATGGCCATTTCCTGAACCGGGAAAATGCCCGCAAAACTATCGAATCTGGACTAGATCGCCTCATCATTTCTGTGGACGGCACCACCCAGGAGGTGTATGAACAATACCGGATTGGCGGCAAATTGGAGACGGTACTACAAGGGGCACGCAATATAATTGCTATGAAAAAGGAACTTCGTTCCAATACCCCCCATGTTATCTTCCAGTTTTTGGTAGTGCGCCCCAACGAACACCAAATCAGCGCCGTGCAAGCCTTGGCCAAGGAAATCGGCATAGATGAGGTAAAACTCAAAACCGCCCAAGTGTATGACTACGCACAGGGCAATCATTTGATACCCCAGGATGAGCGCTATTCCCGCTATGCCCGTCAAGCGGATGGCTCTTACCAAATTAAAAACAATTTACTCAATCATTGTTGGAAACTCTGGCATTCCTGTGTCATTACCTGGGATGGAGTAGTGGTGCCCTGTTGTTTCGACAAAGATGCGGATTACCGGATGGGCGATTTGAAAACAACGACCTTTCGGGAAATTTGGCGCGGAAATGTTTACGGCAACTTTAGAAGCCAACTCCTAAAAGGGCGCAACCAGATCGATATTTGTACCAACTGTACGGAAGGATGCAAGGTGTGGGCATGACCCTCACCTAGAATCAAGCCATAGGCGTTTTAAACTAGAGACCAGAAACTAGAGACCAGAGACCAACTAACCTCCCTACTTATGGACTTTCGCAGGATATTCGACATTTTTCCCTACCAGCAGGCGCGCTTTCCGCAAAAAGCAGCCTTATTGGGCAAAGAGGGGACACACTGGAAAAGCTACTCCACCCAGGAGTGTCTGCGTTTGATGAATCAGCTCAGTGCCGGTTTGATAGATTTGGGCTTGAAAAAAGGAGATAAAGTGGCGCTGCTGGCAATGAGTGGCAGCCCACAATGGCTGCTGATCGACTTAGCCTTGCAACAAATCGGTGTAGTATCCGTTCCCATTCACGCGGCATCTAGCCCCCAGGAACTCACCTACATGCTTCAGGATGCCGATGTCAGATACAGCTTTGTAGCCAATGAAGAATTGGGGCATAAAATAGAAAAGATCATGCCCCAAGTGCCGGGAATAAAAGGAATTTATAGCTTTTACAGCGATTCCATTTGGCCCGTTTGGGAACAATTGCTTAAAGAGCCGAGTTCCAGGCACCTGGAATTGTTGCAGGCTTACAAAGCGGCCATTCACGAAGACGATTTGGCTACTATTATTTATACATCAGGCTCGACGGGTGAGCCAAAAGGCGTTATGCTGTCGCACAAAAATATCGTGAGCAATATAAAAGCAACGATTGCCATCGTACCGATGGACTACCAAAACAGGGCATTTAGCTTTTTGCCACTCAGCCATATTTTTGAAAGGATGGTCACCTATACGTACATTTGCGTAGGTGCTAGCCTGTATTTTGTCGAGCAGCAGGATAAGATCATGGCCAACCTTAAAGAGGTTCGCCCCCATTATTTTACCGCAGTACCGCGGTTTGTAGAAAAACTCCACGATGGTATTTTGGCCGATGCCCGCAAACGACCGACATTTGTAAAAAAAATCATTTTATGGGCGGTAGGTATTGGCGAGCGCTACAAATTGCGGGGTGCGCTCAATCCCCTATATTGGATGCAACTCCAACTGGCCGATGTGTTGGTGTATCAATTCTGGCGCAGACAGCTAGGTGGGCGCGTAAAAGGTATTGTGGTAGGTTCTGCGGCTCTGCAGCCCAAGCTGGGGCGATTGTTCACGGCGGCGGGCATGCCTGTTAAGGAAGGCTATGGCCTCACAGAAACCTCACCCGTTGTGGCCTGCAATCGTTTTGAACCAGGAGGGACGCGTTTAGGCACGGTAGGCATCCCCATACCAGGCGTAGCCATCAAAATCAACCAGCAAGAAGGCGAGGAAGACGGCGAAATATGGGTAAAAGGGCCCAACGTTATGCTGGGCTACTACAATAAACCGGAGGCAACAGCCGCCGTTTTCACAGAAGACGGCTGGTTCAAGACGGGTGATATTGGCAAAATTGTCCACAAACGATTTTTGCAAATCACAGGGCGCAAAAAGGATATATTCAAAACCTCATCGGGGAAGTATGTCGCCCCGCAAGAACTGGAAAGCTATTTCCGATCCTCGCCTTTTATAGAAGATTTGATGGTGTTGGGCTACCAGCGCCCCTATGTAGTGGGGCTTATTTTACCCGATTTTTCCGCATTGGAGGCTTGGTGTCGGGAAAACAACGTTCATTGGACCTCGCCGCAATACATGATTCACAACAACAAGGTACTCCAGTTTTACAATAAGCACATCAGCGAGATGAACGAACAATTGCCCGGCTATAAAGTGCTGCGCAAATTTCACTTGCTGCACGAACCCTGGACGGTAGCCGGCGGAGAGTTGACCCAAACCCTGAAAGTCAAGCGGGAAGTGCTACAGCAAAAATTCAGCAAGGAAATTGAGGCACTCTATGGGATGCGGGACTAAGAAGCGGCGGGGCGATGTCTAAGCTTTCTCATCTGAACGGATATCCTCAAAAAAAAAAATGCCCTCCTCTCTTGACTTTTTCCTCAATGCTACTTAAATTGCAGTCAAAATCACCGACGCGAGTTTTCTTCCCCTTTGTTTCCCTTCATAGTTGGTTATTTGTTATTGACCCAAACGACAAACACTAAAATACTTTGGTTCGCCAAAAGGGTAGCCCCTTTTTGGTGCAGAGCTTGTTTATTCATTAAAACCATACAATATGAAAACGTTTTTTAACAATGTGAGTTCATTCATTCATTCATTCATTCATTCATTCATTCATTCATTCATTCATTCATTCCCGTCTCATACGGATCCGCCTGCCCGACCGAGTTCTGTCTGTCGCCCTGCCCGGGCGGGGGCAGGCATTGGATTTGCAGCCCTACCAGGCGCAGCCTTTATTTATTGGATGGTAACGGGTAGCCTTCTATTTATGATGCCGGGATTATCATCTGCGCAAGTCCATACCCTGGTATTGGGAGCGGATCAAAACTTTCAGGATTATGTACCACTGGAAGTGAATGAAATGCCTTTGTTCTATCCTCAACCAGAGGTGGACTTTCAAAAGGTGCTGGAAGAAGACAAAAAGCAAAAGAAAAGTTTATACCGCGTGGCGGTACGGGTAGAAACCGATTACACGGTTGATAATGGGGTATGGCACGATTTTGGCGACTTCATGCTTTGGCAGATTGCCTTTGAGGCTTTTCCGGCATCGTCGCTGAATTTTCTGATAGACGATTTTCGCCTGCCTGACAAAGCAGAAGTATATATTTACTCAGCAGATAAAAAAATCATTCATGGCCCGATTCGGGCAGAACACGTCCACGACGGAAAATATGCATCTGACTTGATTGCCTCGCAACAAGTCATCATCAGTGCCATCGTACCGGAAAAAAATTATACCGATTTTTCCATTCGCATCATAGGGGTATGCCAGGGTTTACCCAAAGGTTCAAGGGCATGGCAGGATGCATTAGATTGCAACTACGATGTCAACTGTTCAGAGGGCAGTGGCTGGGAAAATGAGCGGGATGCGGTGGCCGTGATAGTGAAAAATGGCACAGAAACTTGTTCAGGTGCTTTGGTAAATAATCAATGCCAGGATTTAACGCCTTATTTTCTAACTGCTTTTCATTGCATAGATGATGATGATGATGGAGCGCTTACAACTGCCGAGCAGAACTTAAGCCTCTATTCTTTTAGATTCAAATACGAGGCAGGAAGCCCGACTTGCCCTGGCAATAGCACAGGAACAATGGGAGAATGGGTGACTTTTAGCGGGGCTACTTTCAAATCGGCTTGGGCAGATTCTGATTTTGCCCTGATGCAATTGAATAACTCCATTAATGGTCAGCCAAGTTTGGCTTTGGCCGGCTGGGATAGGAGCAATACTTTTCCCACAAATTCGACCTATATCCATCACCCGGCAGGAGATGCCAAAAAGATAACCTATGACGCAGGAGCATGTACCCAAATGAATACAAATAATTTTCCATTACAGGGTACTAATGGCTTTTTTTTCGACCTATCGCCAGGGAGCAATGGCGATTATGGTGTATTAGAACCAGGCTCTTCGGGTTGTCCTCAATTCAATAGCTCCCACAGAGTGGTCGGGCATCACAACGGTGGAGATTTTGATTTAGGTTGTAATAGCACGTCAAGTGATAACTTTAACGGCAAATTTTTCAGTTCCTGGACGGGTGGTTCTTCTCCTTCTGAGAAACTCAGTACCTGGCTGGCCAGTACCTCCAATCCGCCTACTACCACCAACACCATTCGAGTACCCTGGGTAAGCGGGGCAAATGAAGTTTGCAGTACAGTTAATAAAACCTTTACCCTACAAAACGCCATACCCGGCAGAGTAATCACATGGAGTGTTTCCCCGGCATCCATGTTTGCTACGACTTCGGGAGCGGCTACTGCGGGGACGACTGCTACCGCAACTTTGCGTGCTGCCAATGCTTCTGTTACGGGACCGGCTACCTTGACCTACACCCTCATTATTACTGGTTGTTCTAATGTGACTATTACTAAATCCATTTGGGTAGGAGCGCCGCTAACCCCTTTGACTAACCCCTCCGGTAATCCAGCCATAGAAATTGGCGTGGACGAACCCAAAACCATCAACCTCACCCTTGCATTAGGGGCTACTTCACTACTAGGCAATTGGGCGGCCAGTGGGGCGGTTTCTACCTCAGTAGGGCCTGCTACGCCTGCCAAAACCTACATAGGTGAATATGAAGGGCTGGGCAATTTCAGCGTCTATACCACCAACGGTTGCGGCTCCAGCCCGCTGAGATACGGCCAATTTGATGTCAGCGGGGCCTGCAATCCCTGTCGCAGGTTGGATTTGAATAATCCGGCACAAAATGAGTTGGTGTTTGAACTGGTATCTACTTCTGGACAGGACAATAGTACGGGCGAATTTACTCCGGCCACAGCCATATTATTCGATCATTTGGGGGTACCTCTGATTCGGGAACAATTCTTTGGACAGTCCCACAGCATGAACATAGGTTCATTGCAAACGGGGGTTTACTTTCTCAAGGTCAGGTTTGAAGGGGAGGAGTTTCTGGAGAAGGTAGTCATTGTGCATTAAGCGCATACCGCTCCTATCGCTTTGCGATTTTTTCCTATTTTCTAACCATTAGAAGCCTTGTTGCTACCCTTTCAAAAGTCAGCAGGGCTTCTAATCAATCATAAAAAACATGAAAGCATTTGTAATTGGATTGATTTTTGTTTTATCCTCTTTCGGCATGGCCATTGGGCAGCGTTTTATAGACGGCCTTTCTATTCAGGTAGGCTTGGCCAAAGGCGTGCCGGATAGGCGGTATGCGTTTTTGGAAGAGCAGTATCCTCCAGGGGTTGTAGAATTTGTAAAAAATGATGAGGTTTCTTTAGATGAGGAGTATTTCATCAGCGTATTATACGAAGGAAAATTAACTTCTAAATTTCGATACACTGCAGGAATTGGCTATGCTTTATTTGTAAATGACTTCACATTACCAATACATCCTTATCATTTTGCCGATCAGGGGGTTAGGATATTTTATTTCAACGGTGTTTATCATATTCACTCTATTCAACCATCCATTGGTTTAAGCACAGCGCTCTCACAAAAAGAGAATAGCTCATTTGGCTTTAAGGCATTATTCCTTGGAAATATAAGCATCATCAAAGAACTCTGGCCTTATGGATGGGATTATTCTTTTTACACTGAGCGCATAGCCCTATCCTCCCTGGAATTTTACCCCATGGTGTATCTGGAACATCGGCGTTTTCAGTTGGAATTGGGCTATCGCCTTTTGTATGCAAAGTATCGGGATGATGCCCTGGCCAATAATGGCCTCGCGGTAGATTGGTACAATCGGCCTAAGTTGCGGCTGGGGCTGGGGTATCGGCTGGGGCGGCAGGAGTGAGCTTGGTGGGGTGACGTCTATGGGTTGAGTATTTGAAGACCTCAACAAAAGCCTATATTTTTGTGAACTTACGCCGGGTTTATACCTGCTCCGACTTGTGGGTTCATCCGGCATTGAGACCATAAAGTTGAACATTCAAAACCAACAACCATGAAAAAGGTACTACTATTTTGCGCAGGTCTGCTTCTATTTGGAGCGGGTTGCCGCAAAGAAGAGGAGGGCTATCGCATCCCGATTTACGAAGCAGGCCCACAGGATACCGGCTGGGCCGAGGCTAGTAGGGATGGTGAGGACTGGACGGCTACGGGGTATGGATTGATGGGTCAAAGTCGGGCATTTTTGGCATTACGTTTTGTCACCTACAATGAATACGGTGATCAGAGAGAGAACTTTGGTTTAAACGATATTCCTATTCAAACGGGTAAATACCTTATCAAAGGTGATCCTGATGATCATGACGATAATTTTATCGGTTCTGCTTATGGCCTCTTTACAAGCGATGGCGATGCTATAATAGCCACCTATCATAATGATGAAAGTATTGAAGGCTTTCTGGAATTGACTTTAGTTGATACGCTTAACAAAAGGGTAGAAGGAGTTTTTGGTATTTGTCAGTTTGAGCGACATTATCCCGATGAATAGGACAACGATTTATTATATCCTAAACACGTGGAGTTTCGCAACGGGCGTTTTGCGGTAGATATTGTGGAATAAGGCATGAGCTGGCAGGGGGAAAGCCTCCCCTGCCAGCTTCTAATCAATCATAAAAAACATGAAAGCATTTGTAATTGGATTGATTTTTGTTTTATCCTCTTTCGGCATGGCCATTGGGCAGCGTTTTATAGACGGCCTTTCTATTCAGGTAGGCTTGGCCAAAGGCGTGCCGGATAGGCGGTATGCGTTTTTGGAAGAGCAGTATCCTCCAGAGGTTGTAGAATTTGTAAAAAATGATGAGGTTTCTTTGGATGAGGAGTATTTTTTAGCAGTACTAATGGAAAAGAATCTGACTTCAAAGATTCAATATATTGCCGGAATAGGGTACTCAATATTGAGCAATGATTATTCTTTGCCTACTTCACAGAGCTATTTTGATGATACATACAATCGCATATTTTTATTTAATGGAACTTATCATAAACACCATATTCAGCCCATGTTAGGATTAAGTACCGAGCTAAAACAAAAAAAAGAGCTTGTTCTGGGTATAAAGATTTTCTTGGTAAGTAATTTTAGCATCATTAAAAAACTCTGGCCTTATGGATGGGAATATTCTTTTCACACAGAACGCTTTGCTCTATCCTCCCTGGAGTTTTACCCCATGGTGTATCTGGAACATCGGCGTTTTCAGTTGGAATTGGGCTATC
>CALMIR010000068.1 GCA_937864265.1 uncultured Saprospirales bacterium
CCGTCGAAACTGCTGAGTTCACCGCTTCTAAGAAGATGATTATCATCGAATAAGCTACTTGTTGAAGAGGGTTTGGCCTTACTAAAGCCAACCCTTCTTCAAAAGTCTCTATTACAGTAAAAAAAGAGCCGACCAGTTTTTCATATACTGGTCGGCTCTTTTTTTCAAAAAAAGGGACTAATCTTCGCCGGAAAAATCACTTTGGGCAATATAGACTAGTATAATTCCAGCTATTACCATGAGAACTTTAATCAAGAAACTCCAAAGTTGTCCCAATTGATTGAGCCAAAGCAGGAATGAAAATTGGACACCAATCATACTAAGCATGATAGCCAAAAAACCCAATCCAGCCAAAATGAAGCCAACCAAAGAAAGAATGCCACTGTTCTTATTCATAATTGTCGAAGAAATTATAATTTTCTCTGAAAATAGATGATCTGCTATAAAACGCAGCGCGAAAAGTATGGTTTATCTTCCTAAAAGAAGTTGGTAATGAAAGCAAACCAGGACGTAAAAATAATTGAATGCCCGCGTGATGCTATGCAAGGCATAAAAACTTTCATTCCAACTGCAGAAAAAATTAATTATTTGAACCAATTGTTACAGGTTGGTTTTGATACGATTGATTTTGGAAGCTTTGTGTCGCCCAAGGCGATACCGCAGATGAGAGATACCGCTGAGGTACTCGCCCAACTAGATTTAAGCTCCAGCAAAAGCAAGTTGCTGGCGATTGTGGCCAACAGCAGAGGAGCAGAGGATGCGGTTGCATTTGACGTTATTGATTATTTGGGCTACCCATTCTCTATATCTGAGACATTCCAGCTGAGGAATACGAATGCTACGATCGAAGCATCCCTGGAGCGGGTGAAGACCATTCAGGAAATCTGTATTCAATACAACAAGGAGTTGGTCGTCTATATTTCCATGGGCTTTGGCAACCCATACGGTGATCCCTGGAATGTAGAAATTGTAAAGAGATGGGCGGATAAGCTCATAGAAATGGGCATAAAAATCATTCAGCTTTCAGATACCATTGGCGTGGCTACTCCTGAAAGCATCAGTTATCTATTTGGCAACCTGATACCTGCTTATCCTGAAATTGAAATAGGGGCACACCTGCACACGCTGCCCGATAAGTGGGAGGAGAAAGTAAAAGCAGCTTACGACCATGGATGCCTCCGATTTGATGGCGCCATCATGGGTTATGGAGGCTGTCCTATGGCTAAAGACGATTTAACCGGCAATATGCCTACCGAACACGTTGTTAGCTACTTTTTGGAAAAAAACATTCCAATAGGTATCGACGAAAAGGCATTTGGGCAATCCTTGCAGTCAGCTCGCCAGCTATTTTCCCATTTATAAACAAATTCTAACCCTTGTGGCAATTGCCGGTAATTACTGATTTTTAATCATATTCATCAGGGCATCCAATTGTGGGCTTAGAATGATTTCTGTGCGGCGATTTTGGGCCTTTCCGGAGGTGCTGGAATTGCTGGCAACAGGGAAAAATTCTCCGCGGCCAGAAGCCGTAACTTGGTTGGGATTAACCCCATTTTTAGTCAATTCTTTGACAACAGAAGTGGCTCGCATGACGCTCAGATCCCAGTTGAAGTCCGCCTCACCATCGGTATCCGTATGCCCTTCAACGGTGATATTTATTTCCGGACTGGTCTTTAATACGGCAGCCAATTTGGCAATGGCGTCTTTTCCGGCGGAGTTGATCGTTTTGCTGCCAGATGCGAACAGCAAATTTTGGCTCAGCGATACATATACTTTACCATTCTCTTCCCGAACATTCAAATCGGTATTAGAAAAGCCAAGCAAGGCTTCACTCACTTTGGCTTTTAGGGTTTTTAAGCGGGCATCGTTTTCTGCAATGATTCCCTCCAATTCTTTGACCTTGGCCTCTCGTTCGATCAGGCTGTTTTGAAGAAATTCGACGTCTTTTTCTTTTTGTTTAATGTCCGTTTCCAGCTGATTCAGCTCAAAGGCGCGGGTTTCCAACTCCCGCTGTTTGGTATTGAGTTCGAATAACAATTTTTGCTTTTCTTCAGAAGAGGAAGAAAGCATTTTTTCATTTTGTTCCAACATTCTGTCGTAACGAACCATCAAATCCCTGTTAGTACGATCCAATTGGTCATAACGTTCTTTACAAACAGCAATATCCGCTTGGGCTTCCTGAATATCCTTGACCAATGATTTGTTTTCGTTGAGTTGGCGCAGGTTTTCTGCTTTTTGGGCATCTAAAGCTTCTTTATTGGCTTTAAAGTCTGTTTCCAACTGATTTTGCTTAGCTTGCAAATCTTCGTATTTCCTATAAGAAACACAACTAGAAAGTGCACTAAAAGCTATGAAGTAGAGGGATAAATAGAGAAGAGACTTCATGAAAATTAGTTTTTGGTTTTAAGCATATTTTGTAGTAACGAAAAAAAAGCCTTTCCGTTTGATGGGAAAGGCTTTTTATTGAAAACGATTTAAAAATCGAGCTTACATCATGCCAGGCATACCGCCACCGGGCATACCACCCATTGCAGGGGCATCCTTTTCTGGACGGTCACTGATGACGCATTCGGTAGTCAGTACCATGCCAGCAATAGAGCCTGCATTTTGAAGAGCGATACGGGTAACCTTGGTTGGGTCAATCACCCCGGCCTTTTTAAGGTCTTCAAAAACATTAGTGCGTGCGTTGTAGCCAAATGAACCGCCCTCTGTTAATACTTTTTGTAAAATAACAGAACCTTCCATGCCGGCATTATCGGCAATGGCGCGTAAAGGCGCTTCGAGTGCTTTTTTCACTATCTGGATACCGATGGTTTCATCTTCGTTGCTGCCTTTCATTTTATCCAGCACCGGGATAGCGCGAATCAAGGCAACACCGCCTCCAGCAACGATTCCTTCTTCTACGGCTGCTCTGGTGGCATGAAGGGCATCATCCACACGATCCTTCTTTTCCTTCATTTCCACTTCGGTAGGTGCTCCGACGTAAAGAACCGCCACTCCACCAGACAATTTAGCCAGGCGTTCTTGCAGTTTTTCTTTGTCGTAGTCAGAAGTGCTTGTATCGATTTGCTGCTTGATCTGGTTGATGCGAGCTTTGATATCGTCTTCAGAGCCACCGCCGTTGACAATAGTCGTATTGTCTTTGTCGATTTGGATTTTTTCAGCCATACCGAGGTGCTCGATACCTGCATTGTCCAATTTATAGCCTTTTTCTTCGCTGATGACAGTACCACCTGTCAAAATGGCAATGTCTTCAAGCATAGCTTTGCGGCGGTCGCCAAATCCGGGAGCTTTAACGGCTACCACTTTGAGTTGAGCCCGCAAACGGTTGACTACCAAAACCCCCAAAGCTTGGCTTTCAATATCTTCGCTGATGATCAGGAGTGCACGGCCAGATTGGATAACTTGTTCCAAAATTGGAACAATATCCTGCATGTTGGAAATTTTCTTATCCGTGATGAGGATATAAGGGTGCTCATACTCTGTGACCATGTTTTCAGGATCGGTGACAAAGTAAGGAGACAAGTAACCCCGATCGAATTGCATACCCAATACTTCTTCTACGTAAGTATCGGTTCCCTTGGCTTCTTCAACGGTGATGACACCATCTTTGGAGACGCGTTCCATGGCGTTGCCAATCAGCTCGCCAATTTCTTCATCGTTATTGGCGGAAATGGCAGCAACTTGCTTGATTTTTTCAATATTGTCGCCGATCAACTCTGATTGTTGTACCAGTTGTTCGATTACAGCTTTCACCGCTTTGTCAATACCGCGCTTCAAATCCATCGGATTAGCGCCTGCGGTGACGTTTTTTAAACCCGCGTTGATCATGGCTTGAGCCAAAACAGTAGCAGTTGTTGTACCATCACCAGCAATATCTGCGGTTTTGGAAGCGACTTCTTTTACCATTTGAGCACCCATGTTTTCAACAGGATCCTCCAGTTCTATTTCCTTGGCAACGGTTACCCCGTCTTTGGAAATTTGAGGAGCGCCAAAACTCTTTTGAATTACAACATTACGACCTTTAGGGCCGAGGGTTACTTTAACTGCGTTGGCCAATGCATCTACCCCAATACGCAATTTTTCTCTGGCAATTCTCTCAAAGCTAATATCTTTAGCCATTAGTAAGTTTTTTTTAGGATTTTCAAAAAAGGTGCGTCAATAGAACGATTTTGGTTACAGGATAACCAAAATATCGTCTTCACGCATAATTAGATAATCTTCTCCTTCGTAATTCAATTCCTGGCCTGCGTATTTTCCATAAAGAACAATATCGCCAACCTGAACGGTCATTAGGTTGCCTTCTTTACCTGGACCTACCGCAACAACTTCGCCACGTTGTGGTTTTTCTTTAGCTGTGTCGGGGATGATAATACCGCCTTTGGTTTTTTCTTCTGCCGGTGCAGGCTTGACCACTACTCTGTCATTAATGGGCCTCATAGTTACAAGCTTTATGATTTAGTTTGGTTAAAAAATCTGATTCCACTCTTTCTCTCATCACACCTTGTGCCAAAGTTGTTTTTCTGCCAATATTGCAGTTAGCAGCAGTGCGCAAAAAAACAATGGGCAATGGATTTGCCAATTTGGCAATAGGAATAGATCCGCGAAAAGAAAAACAGAAAGGGGCTCGGCAATTGCCAAAGCCCCTGTATTTCATCAATAACAAAATGCTATTGGGATAGTAACTGCTCTGTGCCTTCTACGACAGTACCCGTTAAGAGGGTTGTCAGGATGCAAAGAATAAACAATGCCGCAGCAAGATACCAAGTGATTTTTTCGATGAAGTCGGTTGATTTGGCAGCACCAAACATTTGATTGGCTTGAGAACCTCCAAACGTAGAATCAACACCGCCACCTTTCGGGTTTTGGATCAATACAGCGCCCATCAACAATACGCAAACCAAGGAAATCAAAACAGTCAAAGCTGTGAGCATAATTAGTAATTTTTAAGATTTTCTATTTTGGCTGCAAAGAAACTACTTTTTTCTGGAAAAACCAACTTTAATCTTTCATACATTTCTATGGCTTTGTGTGGGTAGCCTTGGCTCGCTAAAATTTCAGCCAATGTTTCAGAAACGACCTCGTCGTGTTCAACAATGCTTTCTAATGCAATAGACGGCATTTTTTTTAGCTTCTTTTTTTTGCGCTTCTGCTTATTCTGTGCTTCCATCAGATCGTCCACATGAACCCGGATTTGAGGGGGCTGAAATTGGGTCACCCAGCTTTTGAAGTTCTTCTTCGGCTGGGGTAGCGTTGAAAAAACGGGGTAAGTGACGGCTTCGTCGTCGTCAGAAACACTGCCTTCCTCATTTGAGTGCGATTCTGCGGCAGGTGATAGGGCATAAGGTTGTTGCTGATCAAATGGGGATTCGGGTAAAAAATCAAGTACAGCAGATAATTCGATCACTTCAGATATAAGTTGATCTACCGATAAACGCTCATCCACAGCGTCGCTGACTGGTGCAGGAAATTCAAGATGCATCGGTGTCAACGGTATGGGCTCATCCGCCTTGATCAACTCCGTATCCGTTTCTGCCGAGCCGTCAAGTTGATCTGGCTCATCTTCTGAAAAGGCAAAGCTTTCTTCGCTGAAAAAGGCCTCGGTACTTATCGGGACGGGATTTTCAGCAGGGGTTGTATGGTCTAGTTGAGCAATGGAATGTGGGGTAGGGGATTCATCAGAAGGAATGGGAATAGGCTCCAACTCTTTTAACTCCAACACCTGTTCATCAAAGATGAAATTGTCTTCCAGCATGTTTTCTGCTGAAAAATCTTTGACTTGCGAGTAAAGTAGGGTTCGATTAGTGCTGTATAGGGCTGCCTTTTCCAGCTCTTTTTCCAGGTTTTTATGTTTTTCCAAGTGGTTTTTTTGGAAGAGCAGCAATTGCAAGTTCTGGCAATAGGGGTATTGCAACACCAGACTTTTTAATTCATAATAAGGAATCTGATGGAGCAAAGAGGGGTTTCTCAAATAAGTTGCGAAGTTTTCTGCATTCATCCCGCCGCGTTGTAGTTGAAGGTTCTTTGGACATTCGTTTGATAAGTGCGAAAGGTTTAGCGAACATCAAGTGAACACCCAAAAAAGAGCCTTGATTAGGCAATCAAAAGGTAAATATAAGCAAATTTTTAAAGTCAAGCAAACTACATTTGCTCAATGTGGGTAAGCCAGCAGAAAATCCCTGAGCTGATTCATGGCTTTGGCTCGATGGCTGATTTCACTTTTGGCACTTAACGGCATTTGTGCAAAAGTGAGGTCGTGACCCATTGGAATAAATATAGGATCGTATCCAAACCCCTCCTCACCCGCAGGCGAATCGGCAATAATACCTGAAACAATGCCTTCAAACAGGTACTCTTTTCCATCCAACAAAAGGGCAACAACCGTCCGAAAGCGAGCTTTCCGATTGCTTTGACCTTTAAGCTTTTGCAGCAGTAATGCCATATTGGCCTGAGCGTCTTTTGCTGCGCCCGCATAACGCGCCGAATAAACGCCCGGCTCGCCATCGAGGGCTTCTACCTCCAACCCAGTATCTTCCGCGAAACAATCCTGGCCGAAATGTTCCTTGACATAACGGGCTTTTTCTAGTGCATTTCCTTCCAAGGTGTCTTGATTTTCAGGCAATTCGATAGGACAGTCAATATCAGTAAGGCCTAAAATATGGAAATGGCCTTCCAAATGGAGCATAGCTTCCTTGACCTTATGTGGATTGCCGGTAGCAAAAACAATGGCTTTATTCATTTTCTTGAGAGGATTTGATGATTTCTGAGTGCAAGACTTAGGTTTCTTTTAAAAAGAGTTGTTTGAGGTTTTTCCATAGAGCACCCGAATATTGTTTGCCACCTTGTTGCCGTTCCTCGTACAAAGTGTTCAAGTCGTGCGCAAACAAATAGGTGCAGGATTGGAATAGGATGGGCTGATAATAGGAATATTCCATATTTAAACCTACCGCTTCGGGTGAAATGCCAAAAAACAAAACGTGTGGAATATCCGCCAAGCGATGTAAACTATTCAAATTCAGCGGTGTTTCATTGGTTAAAAAAAACAGGCTGACCTGTCGCTTGAGATCAATTTGAACCGCCGCAAAAACTTTTTCCAAAAAACCAATCAAATGGGCTTCACTTTGATTAGAAATTGGGAGAAATACTAAAATGGATTTCAAGCCATTGTCCGGGAGCATTTTTTGTACATCAACTGCTTCGGATATGTCAATCAAGTCGAAATCTATAAAAGTGGAATTCAAAATATTATTCTTTTTAAGATGGTTTTGAAAAATATTTGCTGTTTTTGAATCAAATATTTCTCCGAAAATAGAATATTTGTGCAAAATTAAATATTTTTGTGAAAAATCTTGCTAATGAGTTATCACATAGACATCACCAGAACTCGTCAATCTGGTCTTTCTGCGGTTGATTTCGACAACATTCCCTTTGGGCGTGTATTTTCCGATCACATGTTCATAGCGGATTATGAAGATGGTCAATGGATTAACCCCAGGATAGAACCCTTTGCGCGTTTTTCAATGCACCCTGCTGCAATGGTGCTGCATTATGGCCAAGCCATTTTTGAAGGCATGAAGGCATCAAAAAGCTGGGATGGCAAGGCTTTGTTGTTCCGCCCGGAAGACCATGCCAGAAGATTTAACTATTCTGCCTACCGCACCTGTATGCCTGCTTTCCCAGAAGAACTCTTTCTGGAAGCATTGCACACATTGGTTGATCTGGACAAAGATTGGATTCCGCCCCAAGAAGGCAGTGCGCTATATATGCGTCCCTACATGTTTGCCAATGATGAATTTATAGGTGTAAAACCATCTATGAAATATAAATGCATCATTTTTACGGGGCCTGTAGGGCCTTATTACCCGAAGCCTGTCAGCCTGATTGCCGATGAACACTATGTAAGGGCAGCGGTAAAAGGAGGAACAGGAGATGTGAAGGTAGCCGGAAACTATGCAGCTTCTTTGCTACCCGCCAAACTGGCTAACGACATGGGCTACGATCAGGTGATGTGGTTGGATTCCAACGAATTCCGCTACATCCAGGAAGTAGGCACCATGAATATCTTTTTCGTGATTGACGGAACGGTTGTTACACCTGATCTGAACGGGGGAATTTTGGCTGGTATTACCCGCGATAGCATCATCGCTATATTGAAAGACAAAGGATACGCCTTAGAAGAGCGTCCTATTACCATAGATGAGGTGCTAGAAGCTTATCAGGCTGGCAAATTGCAGGAGGTATTTGGCTCAGGCACTGCTGCGGTAGTGGCACATGTTGCTAAAATGTCTGTAAAAGGGGTAGAAATGACCCTACCACCGGTGGAAGACCGCAAAATCGGTGAAATGGTCAAACAGGAAATCAACATGCTTCGTGCTGCAAAAATGGAAGATACCCGTGGATGGATTGTACCTGTTAAAAGCTATCAATTGGCAGATGCCTGATGAATAGGGGAAGCTTTCCCTGCTTCTATAAAATATAAGATGGCAAAATCCTGAATCATTGGGATTTTGATTTAAAATGGTTTGAATGTATTTCAAGCCATTTTTTTTGGCAAATAAGGCCTAAAATTATCTCATTGTTTACTGAAGTTTATCTTTATGTAAACTGCGTCAAATATCACTGCTACCAGGCCGTTTTTTTGATACTTTCGCCGGAAAAACGGATAAACATGAGCAAACTTCTACCATTATTTACAATTGCTTTTCTGGCATTCGGATCATCCTTGTCCGGTCAGAATTTCACTTTTTCCCGTTACATCATGCAAACGGGGATTATTGAAGATGAGGGCGTTATGCTAACCGTATCATCAGATGATGCAGAGCAGGAAAACGACGAAATTGATGCCCTTTACGACGACGATATCGATGCAGGCTGGGAAGGTGCTCCGGAAGATCAGAATATTCTGACTTGCGGCATGCGTTTTCGCAACATTCTGATTCCTCATGGTGCTATCATTGACTCTGCTTTTATCATCGTTTATTCCCATGAAGATAAATCGGCAGAAGACGTTGCTGAATTGACTGTTTATGGAGATGATACGGATGATGCGGTCACTTTTACAGAAGACATGCTGATTGATGCGCGTCCTTCTACTACAGCCACGGTGGAATGGACAGTGGCTGAAGATTGGAGCATTTGGGAACCTTACCGCAGCCCAGACTTAAAGGCTATCGTACAGGAAATTGTCGATCGTTCTGGCTGGGAAGCAGGCAATGCCTTGGCTTTTGTCGTATTGGGCAAAAATCAAGGGCCGAGCGATTTAGAAAATGCCCGCGAATGGGAATCTTTTGAAAATATTTCTGACCCGGAAGATGGGGGCGATGGCCAAAACCACCCAGAGCGTGTACCTCAACTGGTGATCTATTACAGCATCAGCGAATTGGCCGTCGAGATACCAGTAATGGTAACGGATACAATAGAAGATGAAGGCATTGTTTTTGAGGCTTCTTCCGATGATGCTGAACAGGAAAACGATGAAATTGATTCTTTGTTCGACGACGACTTGGATGCAGGTTGGGAAGGCGCACCGGAGGATCAAAATATACTGACTACGGGCATTCGTTTCCGCAACATTCCAGTACCTCATGGTGCCATTATCGAATCGGCGTATATTACTGTTTGGTCGCATGAAGACAAATCAGCCGAAGACGTTGCCGAAATCACCATTTACGGAGAAGACACAGATCATGCCGAAACCTTTACGGAAGATGCTTTAATTGATGCCCGTCCATCTACTACAGCTACGGTGGACTGGACAGTGGCGGAAGAGTGGACACTTTGGCAG
This sequence comes from uncultured Saprospirales bacterium, assembly GCA_937864265.1. GTDB lineage: Bacteria > Bacteroidota > Bacteroidia > Chitinophagales > Saprospiraceae > CALMIR01. The sequence continues at coordinate 9,785 of CALMIR010000068.1, forward strand.
CCCTATCAAACACCTGAGTTAAAAAGCATCGTACAGGAAATTGTCGATCGCAATGGTTGGGAAGCCGGCAATGCCCTCGCATTTGTATTTCTAGGCAAAAACCAGGGACCTAGCGATTTAGAAAATGCCCGCGAATGGGAATCCTTTGAAAACATTTCTGACCCAGAAGATGGCGGCGACGGCCAAAACCACCCAGAGCGAGTACCTCGTTTGACCATCGTTTTCTCTTCACCATCAACGGGCGTACAGGACATATTCCCAACCGCAGAACGCTTGAAATTGTATCCTAACCCAACTGGAAAGCAAGGCACTATTGTTGAGTTGGAAAATGAAAAACCGGCCATGATTCGTGTCATCAATGCGAATGGCCAAGTACTTCAAAATATTTATACCGAGCAGCAGCGTAAAGTGGAAATCCGCACAGCAAACCTTCCTAAAGGAGTCTATTTTATACAGGCCAACCAAGATGGTCGCCTGTATGTAGAACAGTTGATTGTTCAGTAGTTTTTATAAAAAGTTGTATGGACTTGTATCCCAGGTTCATACAACTTTCTTTTATACCGATCACAATACCTTGAGCCATGAAAAAGGCACGCTCCTTTCTTATTTGGTGTTTTCTTTTCCTGCCAGCATGGAGCTGGGCTCAGAGCGACTTTACCCTCAAAGGAGAGGTGCGCGATGCCACTACTGGAGATGCGCTCATAGGCGCATCAGTCGTAGTACAGGAAACTCGCTTGGGGACGACCACCGATGTGGACGGCAGTTTTTCTTTACAAGGTATCAGTAATCCAGCTATAATCCTTGAAGTCTCCTATCTGGGATATGAAACCATCATCCAGGCGCTTAATTTGAAAACAGAAGCCAAGCGGTCTGTCCTTATAAAGCTTAAATCGGCTGCTGTGGAGCTTCAAGAGGTAGAAATCAGGGGCCAGGCGGAAGGCACGATCCGGGCCATGATAGAACAAAAGCAGGCAGAAAGCATCAAGAACATCATTTCAGCCGAGCAAATTGCCACCTTTCCAGATATGAATGCAGCCGAAGTGATGCAGCGCATCCCTGGCATTACCCTCCAACGCGACCAAGGAGAGGGTAGGTACGTGCAATTGCGCGGTACACCTCCAGAGTTGACGACTTTCAATATCAATGGCGAGCAAATTCCATCGCCCGAAGCCAATGTGCGTTATGTAGGCATGGATATCATCCCATCCGACCAGATTGAGTTCATCGAAGTCAACAAAGTCTTAACCCCGGATATGGATGCTGACGGGATCGCCGGTTCGGTCAATATCAAAACCAAAGAAGCATCCAGTGCCAAACCTGAATTGCGGGCTACGCTTGCAGGCGGTTACGGCCATTTACGGCAAACGCCCAATTATCAGGTACAATATTCTTATGGGCAGCGCTATGGCAAATTTGGCTTCCACATCAATAGCAGTTATTTTAGAAATGAACAAGGATCGGACAACATAGAATATAAATTTGCCAAAGGCCCCTTTTTTGGCAGCCAACAGGATAGCGTAGATAATTATTACGTTCAGTACCGGGAGGTACAATTGAGACATTACGACATCACCCGAACCAGAATCGGCATTAGCCCTACACTTGATTTGCGTTTCAATAAAAACTCCTTTCTGTATTTGCGCGGCATGTACAACAGCTTTACAGACGACGAAACGAGGCGACGCTTGATTTACGAGTTGGATGATGCCCTGAACGCCACCTATTATTTATTCGGCGGCGTAGAGCACGATGTAAAGGATCGGATAAAAAAACAGGAGTTGACCTCGCTGAGTCTTGGCGGAGAACATAGAATTGGGCGGGCTACCGTGGATTATCAGTTGTTTTATGCCCTGGCCGTGGAAGCAGAACCGGATAGACTGGAGTCTGTTTTTGAAAGCCCAGGTCAGGCCATTGCTATTGATTTTGACCTGACTGATCCAGAATTTCCGAGGGCCACCTTTCCCAATCCCGACAACGCGCCTAATGCAACCAATTATGCGGAATTTGAAATGGATGAGCTGTTGTTGGAAAGCACCTCCGTTACGGATCGCAATTTTACCCCGCGCATCAACTTGAGCATTCCGCTGAGCCTCAGCAATTCCAGCGAGGGGTATTTTAAAATCGGGGGTAAAATGCGCTTGAAGGATAAATCGCGGGATATCCAATCACAAGTATTCGGCGCTTATTTCCCGGTATCCACCCTGTATCCGGGGGAAGGGCCAGAATTGTCGCTGCTAACGGTGGACGATGGTTTCCGGGAGGACAACCTGCTTGGCAAGGGCTACCAATTGGAATACATGCCTTCAGCGGATATGCTGCGCGGCTTTTTTGAATTTTATCCCCAGCATTTCATCTTCGATCGTACGGGGACCCGCTCCCAATCCTTTGGAGAAGACTACTCCGCAGAAGAAAAAATATATGCCGCCTATGGGATGATTAGGCAGGATTTTGGGAAAATGATGGTATTGGGCGGGCTGCGATTTGAAAAAACGGATATCGATTACGAAGGCCGCAAAGTGCTGTTGGACGGAAACCGATTCGTAGGACTTGACACGCTGACCGATCAGCGCAGCCATGAGTTCTTATTGCCCCAAGTGCAGTTGCGCTATGCCTTGAACAGCAAAATCAATTTGAGAGCGGCTTTGACCTACTCCTATTCCCGCCCTAATTTTGAGGATGTACTGCCTTACCGAGAGCAAGACCGGGAAGAGGTAAAATTCGGCAACCCAGATCTGATTTACCCCACCTCCATGAATGTGGATTTACTGGCAGAGCGCTTTTATGGACGCAGCATCATCTCCGGGGGCTTGTTTTACAAAGAAATTGACGACTTTATATTCTTTTTCAAACGATTTGCCCACGAAGGAACCGATTTCAGTGACTTCGGATTGGTCGAGATTACCAAAGCAATTAATGGATTGGACGCCAAAGTATTTGGTGGGGAATTTCAAGCCCAGTTCAAATTGGATTTTTTGCCCGGATTCCTTAAAAACTTCGGCATTTATACCAATTATACTTATACCCATTCCGAAGCCAGAATCAATCGCCGTTTTCCAGCCAATTACGCCACAGCCGTTGTTATTTTTGGGGAAGACGACCTCAGCGAGTACGTTTCAAGCGATGAGCAGGAAAAAATTTCCCTACCCGGACAAGCCAAGCATACGGCTAATTTGGCTTTCTTTTACGATGCCAAAAATTTCTTTGCCCGGATAACAGCCAATTATCAGGACGATTTCCTATTCCGGTTGGGGGCTGACCCCGATTTAGATGAATATTACGACTCCGCGCTGCGCTTCGATTTTACCAGTAATTACCAACTGACCAAGCACATCAGTATTTTTCTGGATGCGCTCAATTTGAGCAATACCCCCCTGCGGTATTATTTGGGTACAGAAGATCGCACCCAAAAACAAGAATATTACTCCTGGTGGGGGCGCTTTGGCGTAAAATTGCAATTTTGACCATGAAGTTACTTTTCAATACACCTGCGACCGCCGCCTTGGGCTTTGTGTTACTTTTGGGTGTTGCTTGCAAAAACAAAAGTAAGCAAGAACCGACTGCCTCAATGGAATCAGGCGCTCAAGTGGAAGCCAGGGAAGATTCCTTAGCGCTTATCGCTGCCTATCAGCGACAAGAGAAAATTGCCCTTTCTGTGCAAGCCGACCGCGAAACCAAAGCGGTGGATGCTCGCATTGAGGACGATGCCGCCGATGACCCTGCTATTTGGGTGGACTCCAACGATCCATCGAGGAGCATGATCATCGGGTCGAATAAAAAAGGAGGAATTGAAACCTATGATCTGGAAGGAAACGAAATAGCATACTATCCAGTGGGCAGAATCAATAATGTTGACGTAGCCTACCAAGTAAAAATGGGTGCCAGAAAGGTGGATATTGTTGGAGGTAGCAACAGAAGCGATCAATCTATAGCTATTTTGCGGATAGATCCCACCACGCGCCACTTGGTCAATGCGACCGATGGCGCTTTTTTGGTTGATACGGCACTGATGGACGATGTTTACGGTTTTTGTTTTTATCAAAGCAAAAAAAATGGCGTCACTTATGCGCTGTTGAATGCCAAAAATGGCCGATTTCAACAATACTTGCTCACAACTGAGCAGGATACCCTGTTGGGTTTAAAACTAGTGCGGGAGGTGAAGTTTGACTCCCAGGTGGAAGGGATGGTGGCTGATAGCGAATACGGCATCGTCTATATAGGCGAAGAAGATCGGGGCGTATGGAAAATGGATGCCGAGCCAGATGGTAGTTCTGAACGCCAATTAATTCCGATGAGCGGTAGCGATAACCCCAATATAGCTTACGATGTGGAAGGCTTGACTTTGTACGAAAGAGGCAGGGATGGCTATCTAGTTGTCAGTAGTCAGGGAAATTTCTCTTATGCGGTTTTTGACCGCAAAGGCAGCAATCCTTACTTATTTAGCTTTAAAATTTTGGGTACAGAAAGTACCGATGGGGTAGAGGAAACCGATGGCATACAGGCCATCAGCGATAGTCTGGGGATCGCTTTTCCCAACGGATTGTTGATTGCGCAAGATGGTTTCAACAAAAAGGGCGACCAGCCAGCCCCCCAAAATTTCAAACTCGTTGATTGGCGAAAAATCGAAGCCCTAATAAAATGACCAATCCATCATCCGTTCCCCAATTCTTTGGCTCTATTTAACGCTGCTTGCGCCCCGGCGATTATATCGGCATGAACCGCATTGGTTCGGTAGGACGCAAGAGCGGCTTCCGTTGTACCACCTTTGGAGCACACTTTCTCGATCCATTCTTCACAGGTAAAGTCAGTTTTGGAAAATAGGTCGATGGCGCCTTTAAAAGTTTGGCCGACCAGCAGTTCTGACTCCGAATAGCTGAACCCCATTGCCTGAGCCGCTTCTATTAAGGATTGCATGAAAAACCAGACATAAGCCGGTCCGCTGCCCGAAATAGCCGTAGCTGCGTCAATGGCGCCTTCGTTTTCTACATATACGGTTTTGCCCGTCGTGTTGAGCAAATTTTGAACCATCACCAGTTCGATGCGCGTCACTTCGTCCGATGAGGTAAAGGCAGTCATGCCCATGCCGATTTGAGCGGGTAGATTGGGCATCGCCCGGATCACCTTTCGGACCCCCAAGGCTTCTGAGATGGTTTTAATTTTTACCCCAGCCATGATAGAGAGGAAAACCTGCTGCGCTTCCACTTGATCCCGGATGCTTTCAAACAATTGCGGAGCATCTTGAGGCTTAACCGCCAAAATGATTAAATCGGCGTTTCGAAGGCATTCTTCTGCAGTGCCGTATATGGTGCCTATGTCTTTTTTGGCTAGCTCTTGTGCTTTTTGAGGCGATTTTTCCAGAATCATCATATCTTCCTTACTCGTAATGTGCGAGCGCAAAAAGCTCTGCGCATAAGTAAGCCCCATGTTGCCCCCACCTATGATCAGTATTTTCATAATCCCAATTGATTTGATGGCATTTAAAACTGCTTCGTAAATTTGTAAAACAAGGAGAAAGATTTGATATACTTTCGCAAATCTAATGGCTTTGGCATTTTTGTTAAGATTTTGCTAAACTTTTTTTTAATGTTGCGACTTTTAATGTATGTACATATATTTGCATCGAAATGAAACTGGAAGACGAAATCAAACAAAGTATTTTCAAAAATGAATATCAAAAAGCGAACATCAATATCGCTTTCACAGCATCTTGGCTCAGTCAACACGCAGCAAAGGCACTGAAGCCATATGGTATCTCTATACAGCAGTTCAACATCCTGCGGATTTTGCGGGGCATGCATCCTAAGCCAGCTACCATAAAATTGCTTACGGAGCGAATGATAGACAAGACATCCAATGCTTCGCGTCTGGTGGACAAGCTTATATTGAAGCAATTGGTGGATAGAAGGGAGTGTCCGATGGATCGCAGACAAGTGGATATTCTTATCACAGAGCAAGGGCTTGGGCTGTTGGAAAAAGCTTCTGATGACCTGGAAACGAACATGTTGCATTACATGTCAGGGATCAGCACGGCGGAGGCTGCTACCATCAATCAATTGCTCGATAAGTTGAGGAAATAAGAAGCTCCTCCTTTTTTGGCTATTCTGCGGGATAACAAATGTATGCACAATATTTGTTTGAACTTTCAATTTTCCTATTGCTTACTTTACTTGTTATTTATAAAAACAACTTTCAAAACATGAAAAAAACAGTGTTTTCTATCGCTTTACTGACAGCCTTCTCATTGGGCGTTATGAGTTTCTCAGTACCACAAACAGATGCTAAAAAAACCTACAGCGTTAGCACTTCAGCGAGTAAAATTGTATGGAATGCTTACAAAGTTACTGGCCAACATGAAGGCAATGTAGCTGTAAAAAAAGGCAGTCTGGAATTTGACAACGATATGTTGACAGGCGGTTCCTTCGAAATTGACATGACCTCCATTACCGTTACCGATATTCAAGGCGAGTGGGCACAGAAACTGACTGGTCACCTGAAGTCGGATGATTTCTTTGGGGTAGAAAAATATCCAACAGCCAAGTTTGTCATTACCAAAGTGGTATCTCGCGGCACACCTGGTGATTACAAGATCATTGGCAACATCACCATCAAAGAAACGACCAAAGAAATCAAGTTTTTGGCCAATGTAAAAGAGGAAGGCGGCAAGCAGGTTGCAACTGCCGACATCAAATTGGATCGCTCTGAATACGACATTCGTTATGGTTCTGGTAGCTTCTTCGACAACCTGGGCGACAAAACCATCTACGACGAGTTCGACCTGAAAATCAGCTTGGTTACTGAATAAGTAGCTCGCTTCAATCCATAATTACAAAAGTCATCCTTGAGCAATTGGGGATGACTTTTGTTTTTGGTTTTATGACGCCTAGAATTTGACTAAAATATAAGGCTTATCATTGTATGTTATTTCCATCAGTGCTTCCCGGTCGGCAAAATTTTCCTTTGGCACGATGTAATAACTTCCAGCTTCCAAATCGTAATTCCGGTGTAAAGTCTGACCACTTAATAGGTTGAAATAATAAATAATCGACAGCGAAATGCGGCTATCCTCCAATAAATGGACAGGCTGGGCTCCCGTAATGGCATACATTTGCTGGGCAATGACCTGATCTTTTTGGGCATTGCTGCTATAAGCCCGTTGCGGCAAAACGGTCAGGTCAAAAAGCATGCGGGCCAGCAAAGTAACAGCGATAAGCGTCCATAAGGCAGGTATTTGTTTTTTCCAAAAAAAATAAAAAAGCCCTGCAAAAGCCAGGAAAGCCAAGACGGTCAGTCCTATTTTGTTTTTCAAAAACGACAAGTCGGGAATAAATGGAAGAGACAGACTGCCCAAAGCCAGGACAACCAGTAAAAAAAAGATAAGCCCCCTGAAAATAGCAGATGGCCGATCCTCAAATTGTTTGCTCTGTTGCCAAACATAGATAATCGCGCTCAAAAAGAATGGATAAAGCATATAAATATAGCGCTGACGAGCGCCAGGTGACAACCAATAGAGTATAAAGTTGACAACAAAAACGATCAGGGCAAACCTTACCCATTCGTTTTCCAAGAGCTTGGCTCGCCATCCTTTGCGAAACAAAAAGAAAATCAGCAGGCTGCCCGGCAACAAGTCTTTCAGCGTATCCAAGGGAAATACGAATAAATGTTCAAAAAAATCCAGTACCGTATTGCCCAAGGCCGTTCGACCGCCCGACTCGGCAAGCAATTCCTGCAAGTAAGCGCTCAAAGGGTTGTACTGCTGATATGCCCATAGATAAGCGCTCATTAGAAGGCCAAATAGCAACATACCTGCCAAATGCTGCCAGGAAAATAAGCGTTTCAATTGCTTTTCACTCCAAAACCAGGCCAGTAAGGTAAGTCCGGTGAAAGCAATGGAGGGAAGCCCTTTCGTCAAGGTGCCGATAGCCGTCAGTAAATAAGCGAGCAGAAAAAGGGTAAGGTATTGGCCTTTTTGATGAAAATGAAAAATACAGCAAAAAGATGCGATACAAATCAAGGCGTAAAAAAGGTCAATTTCGCCGAGGGTGGAAAAATAAAAGAGCAAACCAGCCGACAAAGGGTAGAGGAGGGCCAATAGCCTGCCATGTTCCAAGTTCACGTAGCGTTTTCCCATCCAATACAGCAAGCAAGCAGAGAATAGCACAGATAGTACGGTTGGAAAACGCAATGCCCAGGCATGATATCCTCCAAAAACTTTAGCGCTGAGCATCAGCACCCAGTTGAAAAAAGGGGGCTTTTTGTAATAAAATTCGCCCATCAAGGTCGGCACAATGAGGTTTTGGTTTTCTTCCATTTCCATAGCGACGATGGCCCTTCTAGGCTCTTCTAAGTAAACAGGCTGTACCCAAAGGTTTAAAAATACAGCAATCAACAACAAAGTAATACAGCTATACCAAAGCTTATTTTCGGAAAACGAAGTCATTGTAGCAACGCTCATTGGATACAATTGTCAAGAGAAATAGCGCTAATCAGGGCTTGGCTTGGTTTTATGCTGGCAACAAAGTACCCCGGAAAGCGTTTTTAAGGGTAAATATTTGGCAAAGCTATGATTAAAAACTGGATACTTGGGGTATTATCTATGACACTTGTTTTGGCAGCCTGTAGCACACAAACAGCACCCGTGCGCGACGGCCAAACTGCGTACGAAAGGAAGCAATATGCGGTGGCAGCAGAATTGCTTCAAAAAGACTACAACAAATCCAAAAGCAGGGTAGAAAAGGGCAAATTGGCTTACCTGATAGCCAATAGTTTCGATCGGCTCAACAAGAGCGAACAATCCATCAAATGGTATCAAATTGCTTACGACAATCAGTACGGATTGGACGCACTCAAAGCCTATGCCTTTGCCTTAAAAAAAGCAGAGCGCTATGAAGAAGCCATGCAAGCCTTTAAAGATTTAGGGTTGGAAATAGGCAGCCCTTATGAGTACAGGCGAGAGATCAGCGCTTGTCAAGTAGCCATAGGCTGGAAAAGCAACCGCCAGGAGTACGAAATCGAGCTGCTCGAATTCAATTCTGGTAGCGCCGATTATGCCCCGGTCATTTATAAAGACAACCAATTGGTTTTTACCTCCGATCGCTCGGCCAGTACCGGAAAAGATACTTATTTCTGGACAGGCAATGCCTTTTCCGACCTGTTTGTGGTTGACTTAGGGTCAAATGCCATTGCCGGGTTCGACGCCATGCTCAACACTGCCAATAACGAAGGTACTGTTTGCTTCAACCAAGCCTTCACAGAGGTGTATTTCAGTCGTTGTTTTAGCAATAAAAAGGACGAGGTTTCTTATTGTAAAATCATGCACAGCGAATGGACGCCATCAGGCTGGTCAGAGCCGCAAGTGCTGCCATTTACAGAAGACAAGGTCAATTACGTTCAACCCAGCCTCTCGCCTAATGGCCGATTGTTGTATTTTTCTGCCAATCATCCCGATGGATGGGGGGGCTATGATATCTACGCCGTTGAAAAGTCAACAGGAGGGGAGTGGGGGCAGCCTGCTTTACTCAGTAGATCCATCAACACCAGTGGGGATGAGAAATTTCCCTTCATCGACCAGGATACGCTTTACTTTTCCTCCGATAATCATACCGGGATGGGTGGATTGGACGTTTTTCGCTCCTTCAAAATGCGGGATGGTTCTTGGTCGCCGGCACACAATTTAAAGACGCCTATCAATTCAGGAGGCGATGATTTTGGTTACGCCATTGATTATACCCAGCAGCCCGATGGTGCTATCCTACAAAAAGGCTATTTCACCTCCACCCGCGAATCGGGTGTGGGCAACGACGATATTTATCGCTTTACAAAAATCGTGCTGCCACCCGAACCCGAAGTCATCAAGCCCGAACCCAAACCAGAAGATTACAAAATATTGCTGCACTGCTATGTTTTGGAGAAAATCTATGAATTTCCAGACAATCCGAATAGCAAAATTTTGGGCCGAAAACCCCTGCCCGGTGCTGGTCTGAGTGTACAATTTGAAAGAAAAAAAGAGAAGAAAACCATCGACGAAGCGGGTTTTGTCGTGATAGAGTTACAAGAAAACACGGATTACCAATTTTTGGCCTCCAATGAAGGCTATCTGACCAATGATGCCACATTTACTACCATCGGTATTGGAAAAGACCCCGAAAATCCTGTGCAGATATTCGAACTGGAAATCGTGTTGGAAAAAATATTTGTCAACCAGGAAATCCGCCTCGAGAACATCTATTACGACTTCGACCGCTGGGAAATACGCGATGATGCCAAGCCCACGCTCGACGAGTTGGTTCGCAATTTAAAACTCAATCCGGCCATCCAAATCCAGTTATCCTCACATACGGACTGCCGGGGTTCGGATCGCTACAACGAAGACTTGTCCCAACGCCGCGCCCAATCAGCCGTCAATTACCTGATTGAAAAAGGCATTGACCCGGTAAGGCTTTCAGCCAGAGGATATGGAGAAGGTGTTCCGGAAGCAAGCTGCCTTTGTGCGCGTTGTTCAGAGGAGGAACACCAACAAAACAGAAGAACAACATTCACTATTTTGCAATAATTTTTGGCACTATTGGCTAAAATACGGATTTTGTAGCCTTAACCATTCTCTGATCATGATGAAAAAATTGTTATTTCTCCTTTGCTTCCTGCCAGCGCTAGGTCAAAATCTGGGCGCACAGGAGCGAAAAATTGACATTCAGGAATTTAGCCTTGAAAACGGCTTAAATGTCATTTTACACCAGGACAAAAGTACCCCCATTGTGGCTATCGCCGTTTTGTACCACGTAGGTTCAAAAAACGAGAAGCCCGACAGGACCGGATTTGCCCATTTTTTCGAACACCTGCTTTTTGAAGGTTCGGAAAACATAGAGCGCGGGGAATTCGATGCCTACATTGAAAATGCTGGCGGCACGCTCAATGCCTACACCACTTCCGATGTGACTTGTTACTTCGAAATCTTACCTTCCAACCAATTGGAGTTGGGGCTTTGGCTGGAATCAGAGCGTATGCTACATGCCAAAGTAGAGCAAAAAGGGATTGATACCCAGCGAGAAGTCGTTAAAGAAGAGAAAAGGCAGCGCTACGACAACCAGCCTTACGGCACTTTTTTGGAACAAATTCTGAAAAGAGCTTATACGATCCATCCCTATCAGTGGACGACCATTGGTTCGATGGATCACCTCAATGCCGCTACTGAAGCCGATTATGTGGGTTTTTACAAGCAGTTTTACGTGCCCAATAATGCTACGTTGGTTATTGCAGGAGATATTGACCCGACCCAGGCTAAAACCGCCGTGGAGAAGTATTTCAGCACAATCCCAAAGTCAGATCAGCCCATTTATCGCCCGGTGATCAAAGAACCAGCCATGACTGCTGAGGTACGCGATACCATTCTGGACAAAGTACAACTACCCGGTGTTTTCTACGCATACCGGACGCCGGCTATAGGCACTGAAGACTTTTATGCGGTCAATTTGTTGACCACTTTGCTGGCCAGCGGAGAAAGTTCTCGCTTTCAGAAAGCCCTGGTGGACGAGCAACAAAAAGCCATCGCAGTGGGCAATTTTGTTTTTGAGCGAGAAGATCCGGGCTTAGCCATCGCCTATGGCATTACTGCTGTTGGTGTTGATCCCAAGGAAGTAGAAGCGGCTATTGATGCAGAAATAGCCAAAGTCCAAAATGAACTCATTTCAGAAGAAGAGTTCCAAAAACTGCGCAACCAGACAGAAAGCAATTTCATCAATTCGAATGCCACGGTATTTGGTATTGCCAACAACTTGGCTACCTATAAAGCCCTGTATGGCGATGCCAAATTGATCAATACGGAAATTGATCGTTTTATGGCTGTGACCCGTGAAGATATACAGCGCGTAGCCAAAAAGTATTTTGTCCCTAACAACCGCGTGGTATTGTATTATTTACCCAATCCCACACAACCCTAACCCACCAACCACCAAAAATAAGACACATGAAAAAAATAACATCCATCATATTATTTGCCCTCTTGACAACCTTTGGCTTGCTTGCCCAAAACAAAGAGGAGTTCCGCAAAAAGGCACCGCAAGCTGGCTCTGCCCCCAAAATAGAGCTGGGCGATTATCACCAATTCACCCTGGAAAATGGCTTGCAAGTAATCGTTGTGGAAAACCACAAACTGCCTCGTGTTTCTTTTCAGGTACTGGTCGATTTGCCGCTCCTATTGGAAGGTGAGAAAGCGGGCTTATCTGCACTAGCTGGAGACATGCTGGCCAGGGGTACGGCAAGCAAAAGTAAAGCCCAAATAGATCAGGCCGTAGATTTTATAGGCGCTACCTTTTCTACCAGCGCCGATGGCATGTTTGGCGCTTGTTTATCCAGGCACCAGGACAAATTGCTGGAAATCATGTCGGATATCTTGCTGAACCCTTCGTTTCCAGCAGATGAGTTTGATAAATTGAAGAAAAAGGAAATCTCCAACCTGGCCTATCAGAAAGACAATCCCAGCTTCATGGCTGGAAATGTGGCAAAAACGGTCAACTACGGCAGCGACTATCCTTATGGAGAAGTAGTAACAGACGCCAGCTTGGAAAAAGTAGCCTTAGAAGATTGTAAAAGCTATTATAGTACTTACTTCAAGCCCAATATTTCCTTCCTGGCTATTGTGGGCGATGTAGAGTTGGAGGCAGCTAAAAAACTGGCGGCTAAGTATTTTGGTACTTGGAAACAAGGGGAAATCGACAAGCCTTTTTTTCAACGCCCCAAAGCACCTCAGGCGACCAAAGTGGCTTTTGCCGATAAGCCCGGAGCGGTACAATCTGTCATTCAAGTCACGTACCCCATTAACCTCAAGCCAGGCACGGAGGAGGCTATCAAAACACAAGTATTGAATACTTTGTTGGGCGGCGGCATTTTAGGCAGCCGTTTGAATGCCAATTTGAGAGAAGACAAAGGATATACCTACGGCGCTAATTCTCAGATGCGCCCCGATCGGCATGTCAGTCGTTTTTTCGCTACAGCAAACGTGCGCAATGAAGTGACCGATAGCGCTGTGGTGGAAATTTTGCACGAAATGAATCGCTTGGCCACTGAAACCATCACGGCTGCCGAGTTGCAAAGCATCAAAAACTTCATCACCGGACAATTTGCGCGCAACCTGGAATCTCCCCAAAATATAGCGACTTTCGCCCTCAATATTGCCAGGTATAAACTTCCTGAAGACTATTATGCCACGTATCTGGAAAAAATCCAGGCTGTAACACCAGAAGACGTCATGGCTACAGCCAAATTATACCTGCTGCCCCAACAGGCCAATATAGTTGTGGCGGGCAATAAAGAAGCAGTTGCCGATAAGTTGAAGCATTTTTCTGGAGACGAAACCATCAGTTTTTATGACGCTTTTGGCCGCTTGATTGATGTAAAGAGCGATGCGATTCCAGAAGGGCTAACCGCTGCTATGGTGATAGAAGATTACCTCAATGCGATAGGCGGGCGAGAAAAGCTGGAAAAAATTCAAGACGCTACTTTCATTATGACCTCTACTGTACAGGGAATGGACCTGAATATTACCTTTTTGAGAAAAACGCCGCATAAAATGTCCATGAAAGTGGATATGAATGGCATGGTAGTCCAATCCAGTGTGCTCAATGGTGACAAAGGAAAACAATCGGCTATGGGCAAAGTGGAAGCACTCGAAGGAGCGGCAACTGCAGATATGAAGCGCCAGTCGGAAATATTTCCCGAGTTGAAATACAAGGATGAAGGGTATAAATTGGAACTGTTGGGTGTTGAAACGCTAGGAGATAAAAAAGCATACAAAATCAAAGTAACAGACCCTAGCGGATTGGCTTCCACCGAGTACTACGACACCAAAGGCTCACTGAAGCTGCGGGAAATAACTACTCAGCAAAGTGGTCAGGGAGCAGGCACGGTTGTCACTTTTGACATGAAAGATTATCAGGATGTTTCAGGCGTTATTATTCCTTTTGAAATGACCAGCACTGGGGCAGCGCCTTTTTCTATCGTTATGAAGTTGCAAGCGGCCAGTTTCAACGACAACCTCGGCGACGAGGCGTTTATAGTGGAGTAAAATAAAAAAGCCTGACCGATAGAAAATAAAGCAATTGGTCAGGCTTTTTTATGGATACGGGAAATACGGAAGAAGCACAGAAAGTTGAATTCCCAAATGATCCTTTGTTAATCTGTCAGTACCAAATTATCGCATGTTGGCTGATTTATCACAACAGATGCTAGCTGTCATTCAGGAATTTTACCAGCGTGGCTGGGCAATGGCAACCAGCACCAATTATTCTTTTCGCAATTCGACTCCAAATGAGCATACCTTTACCATTTCCCGTTCAGGAGTGGATAAAGGCCAGTTTCATTTGGACGACTTTATGGGTATAGATGGGCAAGGCCATCCTTCGCCTGCTTGGCAGCATCTCAAGGCGTCTGCTGAGACACTTTTGCATACCATGCTTTATGAAGATGAGCGCATTGGCGCTGTACTGCATACCCACTCTGTGGATGTTACGGTGTATTCCTGGCTATTTCGGGAGGAACGAGAACTGATTTTTCAGGGCTTTGAACTGCAAAAAGGGATTGAAGGCGTCGTTTCTCATGAAGAGACACTCGTATTACCCGTTTTTGATAATGCGCAGGACATAGCTGCCTTGAGTAAGGTCATTCAATCCGATCTGGCTCAACGCCCAATAGTATATGGGTTTATTTTACGCGGGCATGGGTTGTACGCCTGGGGTAAAGACATCGCTACGGCAAAACGCCATATCGAAACCTATGAATTTTTGGTTACATGTATGAAAGAAATCCGTTTATTTGTAACAAAATAATCCAAACATGGCGGTTTTAAATATTCCGGATAAAGCCTATTCGTCCAGAGATGTAGAGACTATAAGGCAATTTCTTCAGGAACGCGGCATTTGGTTCGACCAATGGGAAGCTGATAAGCCATTGCCTTTGGACGCCGATCAAGAAATGGTATTGGCCGCTTATGACCATGTGTTAAGGCCTTTTATGCAGCAAAATGGCTACCAAACAGCAGATGTCATTAACATCAATGCCCATACGACCAATTACGAAGCTGTACGAAACAAGTTTTTGAGTGAACATCGCCACACGGAGGACGAGGTGCGCTTTTTTGTGGACGGAAAAGGTTATTTCTGGTTCAATCTGGAAGGGGAGGCGGTGTTCAATGTACTTTGTGAAGCGGGCGACCTCATTTCAGTACCTGCCAATACCCGGCATTGGTTCGATGCGGGTAAGGAAAATCCTGCCGTAAAAGCCATCCGCATTTTTATAGACCAATCGGGTTGGGTGCCTCACTACACCGAATCTGGCATAGACAAAGCCTATAATCCTGCCTGATGGAGCGTCGCTTGCGCTACATACTGACCGATATTGAAGGTACTACCACTTCAGTGGCTTTTGTGTATGAAACGCTTTTTCCCTATTTTAAATCGGAAATCCATCATTTTTTACAGAACAGCGCCAATCGAGGGCTAGTGTCCGAACATTTAGCAGTCATCGCAACAGAAGTGGGCATTCCCCCAAAGGCAAGTTCCGATACATTTGCTAAAATATTGATCAACTGGTGTAACGCCGACCTCAAACACGGTGCTTTAAAAGCCATTCAGGGAATGGTATGGCGGCAGGCTTACGAGCAAGGCCATATCAGAGGGCATGTATATGCGGATGTGCCACCTGCCTTCAAACGCTGGAAGGCAGCGGGTTTGTCTTTAGGTATTTATTCTTCCGGTTCGGTTGCAGCCCAGCAATTGCTGTTTGGGTATTCAGAATATAGCGATTTGCGGCCTTATTTTTCCGATTATTTCGATACCGGAGTGGGGCATAAGCGCGATGTCCAATCTTATGAAAATATTACTGCCATGCTGGCATTACCTGCGTCAACCCTACTGTTTTTATCCGATGTGACAGAGGAACTAGATGCGGCTGCGGCTGCGGGTTTTCAAACCCTCCAATTGTTGCGACCTGGCACTTTGGCGGGAGATGTGCATCCCATTGTCAGGAATTTTGACGAAGTGGATGCGTACTTCGGATAATAGATCGCTAATAACAGCCGCTTTTTACAAAAAAAATACCTCATTCACGGGCAGTGCAAGGGATGTATGCTGGCTTTGAGCTATTTCCCCTCTGCGGAAAAGCTGGTGCTGGAGATAGTTTTCGCCGGAAGGGTGCCAAAAAACTTCTATCTCAGCAGTTTCCAATCGGACAATCCAGTATTCCGGGATGAGGCTTTTGGCGTAAAGGGGGAGTTTAATTTCTTTCTCATAGGCGTAGGAAGTATCAGCCACTTCAATCAGCAAGAGGGTGTCCTTGGCAGTTGGAAGGTGATCGGCATACCTACTGCTAATCCGTTTCAGAATAGCTATATCTGGTTCTGGCTCTGAAAGTACGTCTAATTGTACGGGATTTTGAATACTGAGGATGACGCTCTTTCCTAATTGCTCCGACAGGAGTTCTGCCAATGTATTTACACAGGATAAATGCTTCCCGCCTATTGGACTCATTTCAATGATTTCGCCTTCAATCAATTCTATGCCCCGTTCAGGCAAAATGCCCATTTCTGCCATTTTGCGGTATTCAGAGGTATTAAAACGTTTTTTTGCTACGGATGCCGTCATGCTATTAAAGTGTTTGATGAAGTAAATATACGGATTTTCTAGTTCCCTGCCAATGAGTACGCACTATCATGTCCCTGTGAAATCCACGCTTGCCGAAAAAAAAACTCCATCAGTCTAATTTTTTTCGATCATCTTCGCTCCGGGCTTTTTTTTGATATTTGCAATACCTTTATCGAGCAAAATGGATACACTCATCCAAAGCCGTTTATTTGATAACCTTTACAAGGTGCTGAACAAAAGGGGCGTTTACCACGCTTTCTTTTGGCTGTTCCTATTATTGGTGTTCATCGCTTTGGAGGGAACGCCCAATGGATTCTTATTCACGCTGGGCAATGAATTGATACGCTTGTTTTTTTATAGCGTCATCGTGTATTTCAATCTGTTGTATCTGATCCCCAACTACTTGACTCAAAACCGTTTTCTCACTTATTGCACCTTACTGGTTGTAGCTTGTTTGGTCATTACGCCATTAGAAATGATGGCTTTTTACTTTAAGTTTGCCCATCATCCACAGGCACAAGCTAATTTATTGGAAAACCGCAACTGGTTTTTCCTACTGACGTTTTTAGTAGCCGGGTCCTCTACTATTTTCAAAATTGTATCCGATTGGGTCAGGCATTTACGCGAACGACAGGAATTGCAAACCCAAACCATGCAATCGGAACTGCGTTTCCTCAAATCGCAGATCAATCCCCATTTTTTATTCAATACATTGAACAACTTATATGCGTTGACCCTTAAAAAATCGGATCAGGCACCAGAGATCGTGATAAAATTATCCGAAATGATGCGCTACATGTTGTATGAATGTAACGAAAAACAGGTATTATTGAGCAAAGAAATTGACTACATTCGCAATTACCTGGATTTGGAAAGCCTTAGACAAGGTAAAAATGTAGAAATCAGCTTTGAAGTAGAAGGAAGGGTGGGCGATCAGCAGATCGCCCCGCTGATGTTTATCCCATTTTTGGAAAACAGCTTCAAACACGGATTGAACAATAACCTGGCAGCTGGCTTTGTGCGGATCAGAATGACCATAGCCGACCAAACGGTACAATTTTACATCGAAAATAGCAAGTCGAATGCCCCACCTAAAATGGACGGGAGAAAAAGCGGCGGTATCGGTTTGGTGAACATTCACCGTCGTCTGAATCTGCTGTATCCCGGGCATTACGAGTTGCATATTGAAGATAGCCCCAATACCTATGCGGTAAACCTAATGATTGATTTGGCTTAACTTTGAAAACCCTGAATTTTATGATAAATGCAATCATTGTCGATGACGAACCTTTGGCACAGGATGTTCTGGAAACTTATATTGAAAAAATTCCAGAGATCAATTTGGTGCAGAAATGCAATAATGCGCTGGAGGCTAACGATGCGTTGAAAAAACATTCGGTTGACCTGATGTTTCTGGACATTCAAATGCCCCAACTCACCGGAATTGACTTCATTAAAACACTCACACACCCTCCTCTTGTCATTTTTACAACGGCCTATCCGAACTACGCCATTGAGGGTTTTGAGCTCAATGCATTGGATTATCTATTGAAGCCCATTTCGTTGGATCGCTTTATGAAAGCGGTCAACAAGGCCATTGAGCAGATAGACCTCAAGCGGAAAGGGCAGGGTGAAGGAGCTAAAGCCGAAGAAGGAGAAGAGCATCCGGATTATATCTTTGTAAAGGCAGATAAAAAATTGGTTAAGGTCAATTACAAAGACATCATCTATATCGAAGGCCTGAAAGATTACGTCATCATTCGATTAGACAACAACCGGGTCATTACGCTACAAACGATGAAAAGCCTGGAGACCAAACTTCCTGCTGGACAGTTCATGCGCATCCACCGATCTTATATTGTCAATATTGCCAAAATCGACGCCATCGTGGGCAATATGGTCGAAGTGACGGAAAAAAGCCAGGTTAAGCACTTGCCTGTCGGCAAAAATTATCGGGATGAGTTATTGGAAATCATCAACCAAAACAAAATCTGATTCAGGACTTTTGAAAGCAGCTTGGAAACAAAAACTTGTTCTATTAGCAGGAGCAATTGCTGCAGTAGGGTTGATTGTTTTATACGTGTTTGAATTCCGGTGGTTTGACCGCACCATCCAGTTCTCCCAATTGGTGGGCTGGAGTCTGGGCGTAGGAGCTATTATTGGCATACTATTGGGGCGCTATTTTTCCCAAAATGAGACTGATTTAACCGATAAAATAAGGTTGTTTTTGTTTTGTTTTTTTCCCTGTGTACTTTTCGCACCATTCGTAGCGAGTTGGAGTAACCGCGTGGCCTTTTGGCAGGAAAGCAGAACTGAGCCTGTTGTTTTCGTTCAGGCGCAGGCTTATTATGCCAGCCGTTCAGGCCCTTTAAAGGGCGAAAAAATAAAACCAAGCGGTTGGGCCTACTTTTTTTATTACCGGGGTAAATTGCGTCGGATTAAATCCAAGGAGCAATGGGCTATTCCCGCGCAAATGAACCGGGGTGATACCTTGTTATTAAATATGAAAAGAGGCCTATGGGGGTTTGATGTCGTTCGATTTGAATCATGAAAAAAGCATACGACTTTTCACTACGCGCACACAATACATTTGGCATAGAAGCTAGGGCCAAAGAATTTGTAATTGTTCTCAATGAAGTAGAACTGAAAGAAGTTTTGCTAGAGGAAGTCGGACAGCCCATTTTATTACTAGGAGGCGGCAGCAATATACTTTTTACGCAAGATATAGACATCAAGGTTATTAAAAATCGAATAGGTGGAAAACGCATCCTGGAAAAGTTTGGGCATAAAGTGCGTATAGCAGTTGGAGCTGGAGAAAATTGGCACGAACTGGTGCTGTGGAGCCTTCAGCAAGGGTTTGGGGGCTTGGAAAATTTATCGCTGATACCCGGCACCGTCGGGGCATCGCCTATTCAAAATATCGGCGCATATGGAGTTGAATTAAAAGATGTGTTTTACGGGTTGAAAGCCATGCACGTAGAAAGTGGGGAAAGCCGCTTTTTTGATAAAGCTGAAAGCCAGTTCGGCTACAGAGATAGCATTTTTAAGCGGGAGTTAAAAGGCCAGTACATCATCACGGAGGTTCAGTTGGATTTGACCCTGTATGACCACAAGTTGAATACATCTTACGGCGCGATAGAGGACTGGTTGCGAGAACATGAACTGGAAGCGGGCATCCAAGAAATAAGCCAAGCTGTGATAGCTATACGCCGCTCTAAATTGCCCGATCCGCAACAATTGGGCAACGCGGGAAGTTTTTTTAAAAACCCGGAAGTTTCCAAGCGGCAATCAGAGGACTTATTGGCTACTTTTCCAAAAATGCCCTGGTATCCTGCACAGGATGCGACGGTTAAGATTCCCGCCGGGTGGTTGATCGAGCAATGCGGTTGGAAAGGCAAGAGAATAGGCGATGCAGGTTGCTATGACAAGCAAGCTTTAGTGCTCGTGAACTACGGTAGCGCCAGCGGCAAAGAAATACTGGATTTGGCACAGCAGATCACCGCCTCCGTTCAGGAAAAATTTGATATTTTGCTTAGCCCGGAGGTCAATATCATCTGATGGAGAATTGGGATGGTAACGCAGAAAAATTAAGTTCCCGATTTTGTCCTTACCCTAGCGGGGTAAACGGTTCATTTTAAGTGTGTCCGCTCGGGTAAGGACTTTGATAAATTGGGAAGTAATTTTTTGCACACTACACATAAAGCGATGAAGTACAACATCATAAAATGGTTTTGCAGTTATTGTTGTTGGTTGGGAATGGCTGCGACTGCACCTGCCCAAGGCAATTGGATGTTGGAAGCAGGCAGCGGATTTCGCGCTGGAATTTGGGAATATAACCTGGGCAACCAAGGGGAAAGTTACGGAACGGAAGGTTTGCACTATACCCACTTTTCTCCATTTATTCCTTTTTACTTGGAAGCTGGTAGGCAGTTTCCTTCTTTTCGTTTGGCTGTGGGCGGTAGCTATACCTTGTTTTTTGACAATGAAATGCGGGTGCACCAAAACGGCAGTTCTGCTTATCAGGAATATACCATTGCTCCGGGGCTTGTTCAGTTTTTACATTTATACACACAAGTAGCTTTTTATCCCATAAAAAAAGCAGGATTTAAGCTAGGCCCGCAGTTGGGAATAGGTTATTTCAATCCATTGACGGGTCACCCAGATGAAAGCGACTTCGGATTTCGCCATTTCCTGGAACCTGGTTTGAGCCTAATGCTACAAATCAAGCAAAGGTGGCTACACATACGGCCAGTTTATCAAATCAACGCCATATCTTCAAAAAGCAAACCATTTAGGGAAGCCGGACACCGTATCACTTCAATTGGTGTATTGCTCGGATTCCAAATATATTGATGTTGGGTGCTTACACGGCTCAAATAGGCTAATTTTTTGCGCCCTGCCGAAAAACAAAAAAATGATTCGATACTTTATATTCTTATTGGCCTTAGCAGGCATGTATAGTTGCGAAACAGTAAAACCATATCAAAGGGTGTATCTGAACGACGCCGACATGGCCTTGAAACCAGGCATAGAAACATTATATGAAATGAGCTTTGAAGCATATCGGGAAGGAAGCGTAGGTGCTACTGGCGGAAAAGGCGGAGGCGGTTGTGGTTGCAACTGAACGAGTTTTACTCAGCTATGACGCTAAATTGACGCTACTTGTAAACCACATAGCTCATTATTCTTTAACTTTGCCAAGAAAATCAGCATAACATGAAAAAAGCATACATCGTTGCCATCGTCATGATTGCAGTAGCGGTGGGCATCTTAGTCACTGCTGCCGACGATATGAGCACTTATGCCACTTTTGCTCAAGCCGAAGAAAGCGGTAAAAGGGTGAAAATAGCCGGACAATTGTCGAAAGACAAGGCTATGTATTATGACCCACAAGAAGATCCGAATTATTTCAGTTTCTTCATCAAAGATACAAAAGGAGAGGAAAAGAAGGTGGTATTACTATCCGAGAAACCCCAAGACTTTGAACTGTCGGAACAGGTGGTGCTCACTGGCCGCATGAAAGGAGAAGAATTTGTGGCAACGGATGTTTTGATGAAATGCCCTTCTAAGTACAAAGACGAGGAGGCATATACGAAGGAGAAAGGGTATTAGTTTCTGGTTTCAAGTTTTCCTGCCTCCGCCTTCTCCCGCATTTTTCACGGGATCAGTCGGGCAAGCGGCTCAGACGGGTGGTTTCCCTGCCCCCGTCCGATCCGGAGTCGTCCCGCCCGGATTGATCCGTTCGGGCGGGCCGGGCGGGCGAATTCCGCTGAAAGCGGGAGGCGGGTGGTTTTTTACCCGGCTGAATACAGCGAAGACGGGGCAGTTTACCACGCCATAAACCTGAAAAAATCATATTCTTTGACAATTTTTTGCAGAAAAGCACTTAGCTGAAAGCAGTTTGAACAATGCTTTTTATTAAGTATTTTAAGCATTGTCAAGCACCAACAATACATGGAGCAAATAACATATATAGGCGAACATCTTCTTCCTGGCATTATTGGGCGTTTGTCCATAGTGGGCAGCTTTGTTGCAGCGCTGCTGGCTACTTTTGCCTGGTTTATGGCAACCCAAAATAGAACCAATGCCACTGCCGAAAATTGGCAAAAAATCGGTAGGGTTAGTTTTTTAGTGCATGCTTTGAGTGTCTTCACCGTCATTGGCTGCATTTTCTATGCCATGATCAACCAGTATTATGAGTACCAGTATGTACAAGCCCACGTTTCTGCTGACCTGCCATTGAAGTATATTTTTTCTGCTTTTTGGGAAGGGCAGGAAGGCAGCTTTTTGCTTTGGATGTTCTGGCACATAGTATTGGGATTCGTCTTATTGCTTCGAGCAGGCAAGTGGGAATCGCCAGTCATGTCGGTACTGAGTCTGATACAAGTAATGATCTGCTCCATGCTTTTGGGCATTTACGTGGGCTTTGGTGATGAGCCGGCTCGCATAGGGAGCAATCCGCTTATGCTGCTGCGCGATGTGATGGATGCGCCTATTTTTGCCAATGCCGACTATGTGTCTTTATTGCAAGGCACAGGGTTGAATCCTTTGTTGCAAAACTACTGGATGACCATACATCCGCCAACCTTATTTTTGGGCTTTGCTTCTACTGCCATTCCATTTGCTTTCGCTGTGGCTGGATTGTGGACGAACCAGCATCAGGCTTGGCTGAAGCCTGCTTTGCCTTGGGCTTTGTTTAGCGGGGGCATATTGGGTATCGGCATTTTGATGGGCGGTGCTTGGGCCTATGAGGCACTGAGCTTTGGCGGATATTGGGCATGGGATCCGGTAGAAAATATGTCGCTGGTACCCTGGTTAGTGTTGGTAGCAGGTTTGCATACCAATTTGGTAGCAAAAAACACCGGGCATTCCATCAGGAGTACCTATGTTTTTTATCTCCTCACTTTTGTATTGATTGTTTATTCTACCTTTTTGACGCGCAGCGGGGTATTGGGCGAAACGTCGGTACACGCTTTCACGGAAATGGGCTTGGAGTGGCAATTGGTATTGTTCATGGCTACTTTTTTTCTGCTATCGGCCGTTTTATTGGCCGCGAAATACTCGAAAATCCCACACCCGGAAAAAGAAGAAAGCAGTAGTTCCAAGGAATTTTGGATGTTTATTGGCAGTTTAGTTTTGCTCTTTTCCGCATTGATTATCACTGCTTCTACTTCACTGCCAGTTTATAACAAAATTGTGCAGTTTTTTGACCCCACTTTTGAAGGCCAGGTGATTACCGATCCAGAACCGCATTACAACAAATATCAGATTTGGATAGCCCTCTTTATGAGCTTATTATCGGGATTTAGCCAGTTTTTGCGGTACAAAGAGCGCAATTTCAAAGGCTATCTTTCGAAAATGCTGACCTACACGGCTATTTCAGCCACAGGAGCCGGCCTGCTCACATTTCTTACCGCGCAATGGATAGAAATAAAAGCTTGGCAATACGGATTGCTCCTATTTTTTGGTTTATTCACACTGGTCTCCAATACGATTTATCTTTTTTCTATCGCAAAAGGGAATATCAAAATGGTAGGATCAACCTTGTCCCACATTGGATTCGGTATGATGATAGTAGGCATATTGGCTTCCAGCTTGAATAAACGCGTCATTTCCAATAACCCCTTTTTGATGGAGGGGCTGATCGAAGGCGCTTCTGAGGATGCTTTGCGTAAAAATGTGCTTTTATTCAAGCATTCTCCTTTAATTATGGATCGCTATGAATTGACCTATACGAAGGACACTGTTGATAAATTCACTCGGACATTTACAGTTGAATACAAAAGAAGAAACGAATCGGGTAAAGTGGTCGAGCAATTTGAGCTGCATCCCAACATTTTATACGATAAATCATTTGCTAAAGTAGCCGCCTCCAACCCATCTACCCGACGATATTGGGACAAGGATGTGTTTACTCATATTGCCTCTTTACCCCAGGTGGAAATTGACATGGAATACCGCAAACAGCGGGAAGATAGCCTCGATTACAAAACAATTGGACTAAAAGAAGGGGTGCTATTTACCTTTCAGGATACGACTCCGGTCAAAGACCGTGATACATTCGTTGTCAGGGAATGGCGGGCCTTTTTGGAAAAAATAGATCGAAAGCCCTCCCATCCCGAATACCAGCCCCAGGAAGAAGACTTGGCTATTGGCGTGGTTTTGCAACTGCAACGAATGGATGAAGACAGTATTTTTCGGGTCGAGCCAGTGATTGTTTTGCGCGGGCAGTTGGTGTATTCTTTTCCGATCCAGATCAATGAATTGAGTACTCGGGTGCGCTTAAACGAGCAAATCTTTGATGCTTTATTCACACCAGAAGATGCCTTGAATTACCAATCTTTTACCTTCAAGCAGGGAGAAGAAGTGTTATTGAATGGGCAAAGCATTCGTTTTACCGGCTTTAACCGAGAGCCGGAGCATCCCAATTACCTGCCCCAGAAAGAAGATATTGCGGTGAGTGCTGTGATGGAGCTGCGAACTGAAGAAGCGACTTATTACGCGCAGCCAGTTTACCTGATTCGCGGCAATCAGCCTTTTAATTTGAAAGCAGAGATACCAGAGCAAGGCCTTCATTTCCGTTTTGTGGCCATTGATCCACAGCGCGAAACGATCAGCATGATGATTGCCCAGGCGGATAAAAAGCCTGTAGTTATACCCATAGATATGGCAACAAACTCCCTCCGATCGGATTATATCGTATTGGAAGCGATCGAATTTCCTGGTATCAACCTGTTTTGGCTGGGTTCAACGATGATGATGTTGGGGATGTTATTTAGCATGGGGCAGCGATTGGCTGGACGCAGGCGGGAAGCATAAGTTGTTGTAATGGATGCATCTATTTCAAGTGTTACCCTGATAGGTGCGGGTAATGTAGCTTGGCATTTGGGAGGGCGTTTGAGAGCATGTGGTTTGCCCGTGACTCAGGTTTTTAGCAGAAGCGAGCAACACGCCCGGGCTTTGGCTTTACACGTACAAGCCCAAGCCATTGACCAGTTGGAGCATTTATCGGAATCAAAAGATCAGCTTTTTATTATAGCCGTGAGTGATAATGCTATAGCAGAGATAGCAGCTCATTCATCCAAATTTCTATCGAAAGGAGCCTTTGTGGTGCATACCTCTGGCGCTACCCCTTCAAGCGTCTTGGCTCCTTTCTTTCCTTCCTCAGGGGTATTTTACCCTTTGCAAACCTTTTCCAAAAACAGTGCGCTGACCTTCGATGGCCTCCCAATTTGTGTGTATAGCCCGGATAAAAAACGGGAAAGCAGTTTGTTTGATCTGGCGATGCTTTTAAGTGCGAATGCCCGAAGAACGACCGACAAGGAGCGTGCTCGCCTTCATCTTGCTGCGATTTTCGTCAATAATTTTTGCAACTACCTCTACCATATTGCTGATGATTTATTGAAGGAAAAAGAATTGCCGTTTGAATTGCTGTTGCCGCTAATGGAAGGGACTCTGGCCAAGCTAAAAAATAGCCGCCCCATAGATGTGCAAACTGGCCCTGCCCGACGCGGTGATACCCAAACCATCCGCACCCATTTGGAAGCCCTTGAGCAGACAGATTACCGGATGCTTTATGAACTGCTGAGTCACCAGATCATGAAATTGTATGGCCATAAGCTCTGACTACTTGTAGTAGTTAATAGCCTTAATCTTGATGCCCTGTTTTTTGAGCAAGCGCAACACCCCCTTTTCACCAGGTAAATGACCGGCGCCGATGGCGCAAAAGATGGTTTTTTCGCGTATCATCCCCCCAATTCGCTCAGCCATGATCGCATTGCGGTGATAGAGCAACAGTGGGCGGAGTTCGTGGGCATTGCCTTTTGCCGAACGGTACAACTGTCGTAGGTCTCCTTTTTGATACCAGTCGATCATTTTATACAAGCCTTTGCGGTGTTGACTAAAATGGCTTCCTATCCATAGTAAAGATTTGATTTGGTAGTCGATGGGAATATGCTGCATGATGGCTATTTGTTCCTGGAAGCTTTCAATACCCAAGATTTCTTTGTGTTCCGATTTGGCGTAGTCAAATAGATATTGATCGAGGGATACCGGCATCATTTGGGTAAAAAGCTGGTCATTGATCAGATTGACCATTGCCATCGGGGATAGAAATCGCATCTGCTGAATGTCTATGTCGATGGTTCGCAGTAAAACATGTCGGAGTTTTTGAAATTTTTTGACGGGTATCAGCATATCTAAAGGCTTTAGGTAGGGCATAGGGTTTACCGAACTGCTGATGTCTTCCAGGTTGAATTCCAAAGCCAATGCCTCGCACTGCTCTAATCGAGCGGTGATTTGGTCGATGCCCTTGAACACTTTGATGTCATTGACATGCATGGTACCAAACAGATAGGAGGGCGTAAGTGCCCGGTCTGGTGGCGTAAGTTTCCAAAGTAAACTTTGTTTCATAAATGGGAAAGCCGCAGGTTGTAAGTTTCTTTACAACTGCGGCTTGGTTTGTGTAATAGAACGGTTCGGCCATTAAGTTAGTCGTACTTATATGGCAATACCTTTGAATCCTTAACGGTGGATAGCGTCATTAAAGTTTTAAGGCGCTCGATTTCATCTATTTGCGATAGTGTTTTGAAAAGCAGTTTTTCATAAGACGGGATGTCTTTACACACAATCTTTATAAGAAAATCCGCTTCCCCTGTAATGATATAACACTCCGTTATTTCTTCGATTTCCTTGATTTTTTCCAGAAAATGATTGAGTGCATTTTCTTTTTGCCAAGCCAAAGAAACCAAAACAAACGTTTTGACATTCAATCCGATGGACTGTGGGTTGACTTTGGCGTGGTAGCTTTCAACAATTTCGGTTGTCTCCAGCTTTTTCACCCGCTCCAGGGTGGGGGCAGGGGAGAGGCCTATTTTTTTGGATAAGTCAAGGTTAGTGATTTTGCTGTTTTCTTGCAAAATCTTGAGAATCTTCAGATCAATTTTGTCTAATTTGTCCGACATTATATGAACATTGATTGATTAAATCAATTTGAGCAAGCGCAAAGATATTTACAAAAAGAATAATTTACAAACAAAACACTTTTTAAGTGTAAATATATTTTTTTGAAACATCAAAAAACCAAATATTTTGCAACAATATTTTGCAAATGAAAAATTGGAGCGTCTAAAATTGATTGCTATGATTTGTTTTTAAACGCTCCAATAGAAGCTGACATCAGGGGAAAATACCCAATGCCAGGTAGTCGCTGCTTATTTTATTAATGGCGCTCACAAAGGCTGCAGTACGCATATCTTCCACCTTGCGTTTGCGGCGCATAATTTCGATGATTTGTTGGAAGGAAGAAATCATGGTTTCCTCCAAACCAGAGCGTACCAAGTCGATTTCATCGGCTCCTTTGGCCAACATCATCTTTTCTTTGGCGCTTGCTGGCTTGCCAGTCATTTTTTCGATCAATTCGATCATATTTTCGCTGGCTTGCTGGTTAAACCTTTTCTCCATCCGACCAAAGCGCATGTGCGACAGGTTTTTCAACCATTCAAAGTAAGAAACGGTAACACCGCCTGCGTTCAGATAAACATCGGGAATAACAAAAACACCCGCTTTCAACAAGACCTCCTCTGCTGTAGAAGTAATGGGGCCGTTGGCCGCTTCTGCCACAATTTTGGCCTTGATCTTATGGGCATTTTCCATGGTGATTTGATTTTCTAGTGCAGCCGGCACGAGAATATCGCATTCCAGTTCCAATACGTGTTTGCGTTCTTCCTTAGGGATATTCTGGCAGTCTTTGAATCCCAAAATAGAACCCGTTTCTTTACGGTGCTTCAGCAACTCGTGGATATCGATACCTTTTGGATTGTAAATAGCGCCTTCCACTTCGCCTATACCTACTATTTTAACGCCGCCCTCATCTTGAGAAATCGTTGCCGTGTAGGACCCCACATTACCCAAGCCTTGTACGACCATAGTTTTGCCCTCTACGCCCATACTCATGCCCAACTGTTTCATCAAATCGGCATCGCGGCATGCTTCTCGTATGCCGTAGAATACCCCACGGCCAGTTGCTTCTGTTCTGCCACGGATACCGCTTTGGTTGACTGGTTTGCCAGTAACACAACCAGCTGCATCAATATCGTCGCCGCGGAAAGTTCGGTAAGTATCGTATATCCAAGCCATTTCCCGCGAGCCTGTTCCATAATCGGGGGCAGGTACATCCACTGATGGGCCGATCATATTTCGGCGAATCAATTCAGTGGTATAACGCCGGGTAATTTTTTCCAATTGAGTTGCCGTGTATTCCCAAGGATTGATTTTCACGCCTCCTTTCGCACCTCCAAATGGCACATCTACAATGGCGCATTTGTAGGTCATCAGGGTAGCCAAGGCCATGACTTCCTCCCGATTGACGTGGTTGCTGAAACGAATCCCCCCTTTTGTGGGTGTTCGGTGGTGGCTGTGCTGTGCCCGAAAAGCATGGATGGTTTGGTACTCGTTTCCGATTTTCACCGGGAAAACGACCTCGTAAACAGCATTACATGCCTTAATTTGATTCAACAAGCCTTGATGAAGCCCAGTGTGCTGGGCGGCTTTATCAAAGTAATCTTGAACACTCTGATAAAAACTGGTTTGAGACTTTGGTTCGATGTTACTCATCCTCTTTAATTTGGTTCTCTAATTTGGTCAGTTTACGATCCAGATAGATTAGGAAAAATACAATTCCAATGAATATGGCTACGATGACGGCAACGACCACATAAATTTTACCGGATTGCGACATTAAAGATGTGAATGGATCTTGTGCGCTGAGGATTAAACTAGAACACATCAAGGAACAGAGCATCAGTAAACGCTTTGCAATAACCATGTTAATGGTGTTTTAAATTCGGTAGAACAAATGTAAGGCGATGCCAATAGCTGGCATTGGAAGGGCTAAAGTCGAGTATTTTTTTTATTTGCCCAAATAATATTTGGTATTATTTTTTCAAGTATTAAAAAGGGGGCTGTAAACCGCCAATTAGAAGCGGTATTTGCCTTTAAAACTCAGGTGGAAGTATGTTCTTGAAATGTCCATTCATTTGAGCTTTTATTTTTAGGTTTTCCATTTCGCGAACCGCAGGGATCAATTGCTTCAAGTGGGCGATGATATATTTTTGCCGATCTACTTCATAGGGTATTTGCAGCAATTCATACTCTTTTTCAAGGGGCAAGCCAATGTGATGCCCTATATCGTAAGTGGACCATTGGACTTTTTGAGTAGGCGGCGACTTCGAAATCCGTAACAGACCAAACAATTCTTCTACCAATTCTGCAATTTCATCATAGTGCAAAGCCTGCCCTTTCTGATCTAGTTGTAGGCGTACTACTTTTGCTGCAGCATACAATTTACCAGGCGATCGTAGAAAAAATTCATTGATTCGGAACACGCCTATTCCTTCTGTTATAATATCCATTTCCCCATCGGGATACTGCTTTTCAATACTTTTTAAACGGATTTCAGTACCGAACTCCATTACTTTTCCGTTGATATAAGCGGGAATTCCAAAATGGGTACCTTCTTGTTCACATTCTAGGATCAATTGCTTGTAGCGGGACTCAAAAATATGAAGTGGCAATACTTCTCCTGGAAAAACGACGAGTTGTAAAGGAAATAAAGGCAATAAATCGTTCATAAAATTGGCATTTGATTGTATATATTTGCCTGAGCATATCGGCTACTCTCTACCCATTCGTGCCCATTCTAAGGCCAACGGATGAAGCACCCTGTCAATTGTTAGGATGGAAGCAACGTTTTATATTAAAAACCCCTGCTTTTAAAGCATCATGGCCATTAGCCAAAGCTTTTCCTACACCAATTGTCAAAGAAGTACAGACTTTAAATTAATTATAAAATTCGCCACGATGTTCAAAGGTTCAGCATTTACCTTCTTTTTTACAATTTTATCCCTAACACTCCTTGTTTCTTGCCAAAAAGAAAGAAAGGCCAAAGCCATGCCCGAAAGTGCCAGTGCTTGGGTGTATGGGTTCACGTCTGGAATTATTTCCAAGGCAGAGCCCATACGCGTTCAATTTGCCAGTTTGGCTGTGAGCGAAGCGGAAGTAGGCGCGCCCGTCAATCAGGCTTTGATCAACATTTCTCCTTCTGTTTCAGGAAAACTCATTTGGGAAGATCGCCAGACCTTGCGTTTTGAACCAGAAGCGCACTTTCAATCCGGCAAAAATTATCTGGCTACGGTCAATTTGAAAAAAATTTTCCCAGATGTACCCGAAGAGGCTGAAAGCTTTGAGTTCGATTTCAGAACCAGAGATCAACATTTTGAAATAGACATACAGGGCTTGAATGCCTCCAATCCCAAAGACCTGCGCAAGCAAGAATTATTGGGGAAAATCCTCACCTTGGATGTGGCGGAATTGGAAGATGTTGAAAAAATGCTGAGTGCAACACAAGGCAGGCGCAGTTTGAGCATCGATTGGCAACATGAAAGCGATGGCCGAGACCATACCTTTATAATCAAAGATATTGATCGGGGTGAAAAGGCTTCGTCCGTCGAACTCAATTGGAATGGCAAGTCTATTGATGTTGCCATTCAAGATAAACGCTCCATAGAAGTTCCTTCCTTGGATGATTTCAAGGTTTCCGATGCCCGAGTGATCAACCAGGGTAAAGAACAGTACATTGTCTTGCATTTCACTGACCCGCTGCTTGAAAGCCAAGATCTGACTGGTTTAATCAGCATTCCTGGCTTCAATAATGCGCTTCGATTCCTCATTGATGGCAATAATCTTCGGATTTACCCCAATGTGCGTATGTCCGGCACACACACCATTAACATCAATACGGGGGTTAAAAATATCAATAACAAAAAAATGAAAACCTCAGGCCAGTGGGAAGTTGTCTTTCAGGAAGCACAGCCTGAGGTGCGATTGGTGGGTACTGGGGTGATCATGCCCAACTCCGACGGACTGATTTTTCCGTTTGAAGCCATTAGCTTGAACGCCGTTGAGTTAGAGGTTTTTAAAATTTATCACAATAACATCCTGCAATTTTTGCAGAGCAATGAGTTGGATGGTCATTACGAACTCTATCGAGTAGGCCGCATTGTGATGCAAAAAACCATATCGCTAAAAAGCCTTAATCCCGGTAGCAACGCCTCTGAATGGACTCGTTACGCTTTTGATTTGAGCACACTGATCAAAGAAGACGACCACGCCATTTACCAAATACGGATTGGTTTTCGGCCTGAGCACAGCCTGCACTATTGCGAGCAAAGTGTCAGTACCAGCAACTTATCTGTAGTCAATGAAGACGAAGGCTATTACGGCGCATTTGAAGACGAAGAATACAACAGCATCATGAATATGTGGTACGGTTTCAATGGGTATTATTCCGGGTACGATTGGAACGACCGCGAAGATCCCTGTAAAGCTGCCTACTACAACTCTGAGCGTTTTGCACAACGCAATGTCATCGCCTCTAATTTGGGGCTATTGGCCAAAGCAGGCGCTGATAATACCTTCTTTTTAGTAGCAACGGATATTAGAAATGCCAAACCGCTTTCAGGGGTGGAACTGGAGTTTTACGATTATCAGCAGCAGTTGTTAAATACAGCAAGCACCGATGGCGATGGTTTGGCCCAGGTGAAGCTCGACAGAAAACCCTTTGCAGTTATTGCCAAGCAAGGCAATCAAAGGGGATACCTTAAACTGGATGATGGCAATTCTTTGTCCCTAAGTCGTTTTGACGTTTCTGGACAAAAAACGCAGAAGGGGTTAAAAGGCTTTTTATATGGCGAAAGGGGGGTTTGGCGACCAGGTGATTCCGTTTTCCTGAATTTTGTGCTGGAAGACAAAAACGGAAAGTTGCCAGCCAATTATCCAGTGACTTTCGAGTTGTACGATCCACGTGGGCAATTACAGGAAAAAAAGGTGGTAGCTGAAGCGGTCAATTACGTTTATCCCCTTCATTTCAATACCGATCGAGAGGCCCCAACAGGCTTCTGGCAAGCAAAGGTCAAAGCAGGGGGCGCTACTTTTGAGAAAAGTATCCGCATAGAAACGGTTAAACCCAACCGCATCAAGTCCACTTTGGACTTTGGTAAATCCGCTCTTAGCCTTGCCGACGAGCCTATCAAGGCCAGCCTTCAGGCCAATTGGCTGCACGGTGCCCCGGCTTCCAATCTCAACGCAAAAGTGGAAGCTGAGCTTAAAAGCGGCAAAACAACCTTTGAAGGCTTTAGTCAATACCTTTTTGATGACCCCGCCAGATCTGTCTCGAGCACTGAACCAAAAGTCGTTTTCGATGGCACACTCAATGGAGATGGAAAAGCAGCTCTAAACTTTTCGCTGACAGACAACCAGCAATTGCCCGGAAAACTAACTGCTAATTTCAAAACCAGGGTATTTGAAAAAGGTGGTGATGCCAGTACCAGTTCAACAAGCATCGCGTATTACCCCTTTAATGCTTACGTCGGCATTCAGTTTCCCAAAGATCAGTTTGGTCAATATCGAATGGAAGTAAAAGAGAAAGACGAGGTACGCTTTGTTTCCGTCAGTAAAGATGGAAAAGCACAAAGCAACAAAAAAATCAATGTGGGTTTGTACCGACTCGACTGGCGCTGGTGGTGGGATCAAAGCTACGACGATGTTTCAAGATACAACACCATCAATCATTATGATGCCCTGCAAACCCAATCGCTCACTACCGACCAAAAAGGAGAAGCGGAATGGTCGCTGGAAGTAGCTGAATGGGGGCGTTACCTGATTCGGGTTTGCGATACGGAATCTGGCCATTGTTCAGGTACTTATTTTTATGCGGGCTATCCCTGGTACGATGAAGGCGAGGAAGGCTACCGCGAAGGTGCTTCTATGCTCAGCTTTTCATCCGATAAGTCCAAATATCAGGTCGGCGAGACCGTGGTTTTGAACATCCCAACTGGTCAAGTGGGCAAAGCCTTGGTGAGTATCGAAAATGGCACCAAAGTAATAGAATCTTTTTGGGTAGAGGCCAAAGACGGGGAGAATACCATCCAATTCAAAACGAAACCCGAAATGGCGCCTACTGCCTATGCCCATGTTACTTTACTTCAACCACACGCTCAGGTACAAAATGATTTACCCATCCGCTTGTATGGAGTTATTCCTATAAGTGTTGAAGACCCGGCAACCCGGCTTGAACCAGTTGCCAGCCTCCCTGAAACGCTGCGCCCCAATCAGGCGTTTACTGTGGAAGTAAAAGAAGCCGAAGGCCGCGAAATGGCTTATACCCTGGCCATTGTCGATGAAGGCTTGCTTGGATTGACCGACTTTAAAACGCCCAATCCATGGGATCATTTTTATGCTCGCGAAGCCTTGGGAGTAAAAACATGGGACGTTTACGACCATGTGTTAGGTGCCTTTGGCGGCCAATTGGAGCGATTATTGAGCATAGGCGGTGACGGGGCGGCCCTCAAAGGAGCACAAGACGAAAAAGCCAACCGCTTTGATCCGGTAGCTATCCACCTGGGGCCATTTTATTTGAAAAAAGGCAAAAAAGACAAGCATCAAATTCAATTGCCCAACTACGTTGGCGCCGTTAGGGTGATGGTGGTAGCATCTGATAATGGCGCTTATGGAATAGCGGAAAAAACCGTACCTGTTCGCCAGCCCTTGATGGTATTGGCTACCCTTCCCAGACAGCTTAGCCCTGGAGAGCAGCTTTCGCTTCCTGTCAACCTTTTTGCTATGGAGGACAAGATCAAACAAGCCAATGTCACAGTGAAGGAAAGCAGCGGTCTGGTGAAGTTTTCCAATGGCGCTCAGCAATCGGCTAGTTTTTCTAAACCAAGCGATAAGTTGCTAAACTTCGATGTTGTAGTAGGCGATAAAACAGGGATAGCCAAGTTCGTCATCACTGCTTCTGGTCATGGAGAAAGTGCCAGCCAGGAGATAGAGATTGATATACGAAATCCCAATCCCTATGTGACTGAAACGCTGGATAAAACGCTAGATAACGGCGATGCCTATACTTTTGAATTCGACCCCGTAGGTATGCCCGGTACCAATGAGGCTATCCTGGAAGTTTCCAATATACCTCCGATCAATTTGGGTACTCGACTCAATTATTTATTGCGCTACCCGTATGGTTGTATCGAACAAACTGTTTCCAGTGTTTTTCCGCAATTGTATGTTCATCAATTGATGGATTTAAATGATGAACAAAAGAAAAAAATTCCGCTCAATGTCCAGGCTGGCATAGATCGACTCAAGCAATTCCAAACCAGCCAAGGCGGCTTTGGGTATTGGCCAGGCAATAACCAAGCGGATCAATGGGCCAGCAATTATGGCGGCCATTTTCTCTTGGAAGCCAAAGCCTTAGGCTATACGGTGCCTCCGACCTTATTGGAAAAATGGATAGATTTCCAAAAAAAGGCGGCCAAGTTGTGGGATCCCAAATTGGAAGAGTACGGCTTTTATAGCCGCAACAGCTACGAACACATGCAGGCCTATCGCCTTTATACCCTCGCACTGGCAGGTAAACCCGAGCTAGGAGCCATGAATCGCTTGCGGGAGAGCGCTAATTTAAGCACCCAATCCAGATGGCGTTTGGCTGCTGCTTATGCACTCATGGGCAAAAAGGACATCGCCAGCAAATTGGTGGAAAATAGCGCTATCAGCGTTAGCCCGTACCAGGAATTGTCTTATACTTATGGCTCAAGTTTGCGCGATCAGGCGATGATTCTCGAAGCTTTACTGGCTTTGGGCGAGCGGGATAAAGCAGGCCAGGCGGTATTGGATATTTCCAAACAACTTAGCGGTTTAGGCTGGTTGAGTACCCAGGAAACAGCGTTTTGTTTGTTAGCGATAGGCAAATATGTCGGCAATAGTGGCGTCAGCAAGTCTTTTAATTTCAATTACCAGGTGCAAAACGGCATACAAGTCAATGCCGGTTCTGAGCATCCTGTGATGCAAATCAACCTGCCGCTAAATGGCACGAGCCGCCAGAAAGTAACTGTCAAGAGCGCTAATCAGGGTACGCTGTTTGCCAAAGTTATCCTCACCGGCCAACCGGCTATTGGGCAGGAAAAAGCATCGAATAAAGACTTGCGTATGGTGGTCACTTTCAAAAGCATGGATGGCCAATCGCTCGATCCTAGCCAATTGAAGCAAGGGACAGATTTCTTTGCTGAGGTCAGCATTACCCATCCGGGGTCAAGAGCCATCCGTTTTGATGAAATGGCGCTCAGCCAAGTATTTCCTTCGGGCTGGGAAATCATCAACACCCGTATGGACGCCCTTTCCGCAGCCGTTACTTCTGACCGTTTCGACTATCAGGACATTCGCGACGACAGAGTGAATACCTTTTTCGACTTGGGTGTCAACTCCACATCGACCTACCGTGTTCAATTAAATGCAGCCTATCAGGGACGGTTTTACTTGCCGGCAACTTCCTGTGCAGCGATGTACGACGAATCCATCTATGCCCGCAATCAGGGTCAATGGGTGGAGGTGAACCCTGCAAAAGCTGGTTGAAATTATTTATTATAGTTATCGGACGACTAGAAGTTGTCCGGTAACTACTACGAACTAACGACAAATGATCGGACGTGTCAAAAAATGGTTGGGAATAGAAGGGGTGAAGCTGGAGCTTATCCTCCCCGAAGAAATAAAGGCGGCAGACGGGGTGATAATAGGCGACATCCTGTTTCAGTCCATGAACCCACAACAGGTTACTCGGATCAAACTGGTTTTGATCGAAAAATACAGTCGTGGCCGCAGCAAAGAAAAACTCATTGACGAATACGAACTGGCGCAAGTGGAATTAGTAAGAACCATAGAAATCAGCCCAGAGCACCCGGCTACGATACCCTTCAAGCTTCCTTTCCAACTCGTTCGTTCAAACGTAGATGAGTTTGGTCGCAAAAACTTCGTTTTTGGCGGGCTGGCTCAGTTGGCCAAAATGGCACAAGCTGTCAAGTCAGAATACCGAGTTGAAGCGGAAGCCAGTGTCAAAGGGGTGGCACTCAACCCGTTCGACCGCAAATCCATCGTCATCAAATAGCGCCTGGACCGAAACGAGAATCCAAATAGTAGGGCAACATTTTGCGCCAGGTTGGCCAATCATGCGGCATATCAGGCCCCCAGATATCCAATTCATGGGGAATTCCTTTTGCATGTAGTATAGCGGAGAAACGGCGCGAAGCATCCGGGTTTTCCCAATCACCAGAACCGGTCACGATGTGAATGTGTTGGCTACTCCTCAAGCGGGGTAGGAAGTATTCGTCATTAAGATTGGGGATGTATTCCATCGGTGAGTTGAAATACACGTCTTGATCGTGATAACCCTTGGTGTAAGTACCCAAATTGTAATCGCCACTCATAGCAATGACGCCATTGATCAAATCGGGGCGTTTAAAAAATAAATTGGCAGAGTGCAATGCACCCAATGATGCACCACAGGTAATAATAGGCGTATCGTGGCTGGTGCTGTTTCTGATGAATGGAACGACCTCATTATAGACATAGTCGTTGAACTGGGTATGTCGAATGGCTTTATGCCGAGGGTGCATGTGATTATTCAGCCAGCTTTCAGCATTGATACTATTGATGGAGAAAACTTTTACCCTCCCTTCATTGACCTGTCTTTCAATGACATCTAGCATCAAAAAACGCTCGTATTCTAAGTAATCGGCTGCAGCTGTTGGCAAAAGCAATAGCGCAAAACCATAGTGCCCATAAACAGCAATTTCCATGTTCTTATTCAGCGAAGGGCTATGCCACTGGTGGATTTCTCGTTTCATTTTTAACTCTGATTTGAAGTGATCATTACCTGGTACACAAATAATTGGGCACGAAGATAAGGGCATTTTCGTTTTTTGCAAAACCTCATTCTTTAGCTCATTTATTATTGAGCAGTAAGGTTTCCCGAGCGATTATTTTTCCATCGGTATTTTCTGCTTCTATCAGATAGGTGCCGCTCGGAAAATGTTGCAAATTAAACTGGCAATGGTTTTGGCCGTGTACCTTTTGCTGAAAAAGCAGTTTGCCTTGCATGTCTAAAATGCGGATGTTTCCTAGGCTTTCAGCAGCATCCCAAGCAATCAAAACTTGATCTTGAACTGGATTGGGGCTGATGCTTAGCGATAGTTTTGCTTGCTCATCAACAGCATCAATGGTGGGAAAAGGATCCAACAATACGACTACAGTATCCTGTTGCCCCGGGATAAGCTCGAAGAATACATCTGTCGGAAAATAGAGTGGTGCTTCAAAGGTAGCTGCAAATTGACCTGGTAAATGCCCAAAAGGTATCCATCCCAGCGCATCGGCAAAAATAGTCTGCTGCGGATTGTTGATATGAACACTGGCCGTATAAACAGGCACGCCATATTCGCTATCGAGTACCTGAAAATAGACTCTGCCAGCTCGACTGTTGTTGAACGACCAGATATACAGCCCATTCGTCCGGTCGCCGCCTATTATTTTACCCGATTCAGAATAAGGGCAGGCCGACCATAAGCCGGAGAATCCGCCACTCATTCCATCATAAGTATCGTAAAACCCCACTTCTACGGGCAAAACCGGATCGGCTATATCTAACACGCGAAAGCCTTCCGTATTGTGTGAAATAAAACAAAAATCACCCAATATATAAGGATTGTGCACCAAACTGGCCGAGTTAGCGGTATAAGTAGCGACCTCCTGCGGATTGCCCAAATCGCTGATGTCGAAAACGCGACCGGGAAGACCATCCTGCTCATCGGCCAAAAAAAGGTATTTCAGATCGGCTGTTGTGGATATGCTATGGGTGTTGCCACCGGGATCGGTAAACTGTCCAATAAGCGTTGGATTGCTTCGGTCGCTGATGTCCACAATATCTACCAGACCTTCGTAAAATGCTGCCGCAAAAAGCAAATCACCCCGTACATGGCAATCATGGATATAATATCCGGGCACATAAGCACCTATTTCCATAGGATTCCAGGGGTCGGAAACGTCGAGTATGTGTACGCCATTGGTGGTAGTCGTACCGTTTACATACACATAAGGGGCATCCGAAAAAATATCCCGCTGAATGATATGGCCTTTGGTAAATGTTGCTGTATAGGCATTAATCAGCACGGCTGTATCCGGTAGGGCGGTTAAATCGATGACATGCATGGCATGATCACTGCCCTGCGCGTCGGTCACTACATAGGCATAATCGCCCACTACGGTGATCTCTCGCCAATTGGTTACCGGCCCTGGTATAAAAGCCAATTCTTCTATATGCTGGGGATCGTCCATCTGATAGATTGCTGTTCCGGTTTTGGCACCCACCAGGGCATATTCTTTGCCATCGGGAGCTACATATATCCAGGATCCGGAGTAGCGTTCATCGCCTCGATCTACCTGCGCTAACAACTCTACATTTAGAGCAGACTGGGAAAAAGCGGTATAGTGACTGATTAAAAAGAGCAGAACAAGTTGCTTTTTCATCTTAGTTGCTTTTATTTTTATCCGCAATATGCAAAAAAGGAACTAGGTGTAGCCAGATTTTTTTGTAAAATTGCAGCCGAAATCTAAGAAACATGAGTTTTGAACTACCCGATTTTGGCAGCGCTGCTGTATGGATGAGTCTTTTGACTTTAACTTTCCTGGAAATTGTTCTTGGGATCGACAACATCATTTTCATCTCTATATCTGCCGGGAAACTCCCACCAGAGGAGCGGCCAAAAGCCACTAACATAGGGTTGATACTAGCCATGGTGCTGCGCATTGTACTCTTGCTGGGGGTTTCGGTGTTAGTAGCGATGAAAGAACCCTGGTTGGAGTTTCACGGTGAGTTTTTCCACGGTGCTTTTTCAGGCCAAAGTCTGATCCTCATCGCAGGTGGAATTTTTTTGTTGTACAAAAGTACAACGGAAATACACCACAAACTAGAAGGGGATAGCCATGGGGCAGGTAGCAACAATGGAAAAGGCACTTCTACTTTGAGTAAAGTGATCGTTCAAATTACCTTGATTAATATTGTTTTTTCCTTCGATTCCATCCTCACAGCCGTAGGTATGACCAATGGCTTAGTCGGAGCACTAGTCATTATGATCATTGCGGTAGTTTTTTCTGTAGTCATTATGATGTTATTCGCCAATCCTGTTGGCAATTTTGTCAACAACCACCCAACTATACAAATGTTAGGGATGGCCTTCCTGATCTTGATCGGCTTTATGCTGATTGCAGAAGGTGCTCATTTAGCCCACCTTTCTATAGCTGGCGCTGAAGTTGGAGCCGTACCTAAAGGCTACTTGTATTTTGCTATCGCATTTTCTCTTTTTGTCGAGTTTCTGAACATGCGCCTGCGCAAACGGATCAAAGAACCAGTACAGCTACATGGATATTCACAAGAAGCTGTCAAGGAAGGTATTTTAGAGAGAAAGTAAGTTTCAATCCAGGCGTTTTTGCCAATGCAATTCCCTGCTATCCAGATCAAAGGCACACAAATGCCCAAACTCCATATAGCTGGGAAAAACGCAGCCTGCGTCAATGTCAAGAGCAGGAACTGCATCCAATAAACTGGCTCTCAACTTTATATCCGATTGCCGCGTAGGGGTATGCCCGTGTACAACGATTCTACCCTCCAGCCAGCTTCGGTCAATTTGGTCGTACCAATTTCTCAACCACAATAAGCTGTAATGATCTGTCAGAGGGGAGTGAGCCGAAAAGTTTATACCCGCATGCACCAATAAATAATCGGGCAACTCGAAGTAATAATCCAATCCCGACATCCATTCGATATATTGATCAGGTACTTGTCCGTTTTTGTTTACCCGAAAACTTCTAAGCATATGGATATCCATACAGTCATTGGGGCTAGATGCCACCGCATCCAAAAACAATTGCTCGTGATTGCCTCTTAGGCATTGAATTTTATAGCCAGACCGCTGTAAACTCCAGATAAAATCAATGACACCTTTGCTATCTGGACCTCTATCGATGTAATCGCCCAACAGGTAAAGTTCATCATCGACTTGGAGTCCCAGTTTTTTGAGTAAAGCCTTGAAAGTAATGGCGCAGCCGTGAATATCTGACACAGCGATGCGTCTTCTGGTGGTATTCATATTTGGCCAAACAAGGTGGAGTCAGCTTTGGTTGCCATGAGTTGATACTTAATTCTTAACTATTTAGGTCGCCCCATCCTCCAAAAGGAAACTTTGTCCCTCAATAGCTTTAACGAGCTGATCCTACACAGATAATCCTTGTTTCTTTACTGTTGAACAAAAGCTTTGATGCGAGGATATTTTATGGCAATTCCAAAGCACTATTCAAAAAAGTTATCGTATTGGTTTCTATGCGCAGATTCCCGGACAGGTTCTTTTATAGGCGCGTTAAGGTCTAGTACATCGCTATCGTCGTTGGCCTGCATCAGCAATTGGGTTTTTTGTTCGCCCAAAATCAGAGAAACGCCCTCTTTTTCCCACTTCTCCAGCATTTTCATGCCCTCTTCTTCAAAAATGCCATTTTGCAGGTCGATGGATTGCATGAAGTTGGCCGACATTTCCATAAAGCGCTCCATTTCACCCACTTTGCTGGCCACATCGTCAGCTACAGCTTCCATTGCTGCATCAAACATAGCGCGTTTGTCCGGGTCGCCAGAAATGATGCTCATCGCTGATTTCATGGCACTATTGCTGGCATGGATGACTTTGCGCTCTTGTTCCTTCAAATCCACCTGGTCTTTGATGTCTTCCATCAAGATTTGAGAGTTTTCATACATTTTGGTCAGCACGCGGTATAGGACTTCCATTTTTTTATACAAATCTTCCAACCTAACGTTGGATTCCTGCAAGCGACCAGCTTTGCGCGATTTGAGGATCATAATGGCCTCTTTATTGCTGGCCTTGGCTTTGCTGGCCAGTTGGAGGTTGCTCTCAATCTGCTTGCGATTATTGACGATGATTTCCTGAAGTTTGTGCATTTGCCCACGAAGCATGCCAATTTGCTTGTTCATTTTGCTCAAATTGTCTTTCAGGTCTTCCACGTAAGACTTTAGAATGCCAATAGGGTCAATTTGGACAAAAATCCCCGTAATCCAGCGCATGACACCCTTGTACATATACCAGATCAAATTGCGCATTTTGGGGTCTAAAACCATATACACCAGCGCGGCTAAGGCCAACAAAATAACAGCCAGTCCCAGGGTTTGTCCTGCAAAAGTCAGAATAGCGCCCATGCTGCTTACCAACAGATAGCCCAAACCACCTACAAGTGCTACCAAAAATAACATGCCTGTAGTACCTTCGGGACGACCCCAAAAAGATTTTTGCTTGAATTGATTATCGAGAGAATCCATAGTATTATTTAAGCTTTAAAGCATTGATGCCAGACAAAGAGCTGCCCGGATGAAT
Organism: uncultured Saprospirales bacterium; assembly: GCA_937864265.1. Lineage (GTDB taxonomy): Bacteria > Bacteroidota > Bacteroidia > Chitinophagales > Saprospiraceae > CALMIR01. The sequence goes on from CALMIR010000068.1 coordinate 51,225, forward strand.
GAGGTAATTTTTCGCAAATAACGCAATTTTGAAACAATATTCCAATCTTGTTGCCCAGAATCCCTTTACGAATGGAGGTCTATTATTTTTCTGCACGAATTGGCGGGCTTGAAAAGATGGATGAATGAAAAGCCTTACTTTTGCCAAAACATTATTTTACGGTAAATATGACTTTTGACGTTACGATACCTGTTCTCAACGAGGAAGCGACGCTTGCCGCAAATGTGGGCATCCTGCATCAGTTTCTGAGCGGCCATTTTCCAGATAAAAGCCAATGGAAAATAGTCATAGCAGATAATGGCTCTACCGATCGGACGGCTGCTATCGCCGCAGAAATGCAGCAGCGTATTCCGGAGCTGCAATTGGTGAAAGTACCGGAAAAAGGCGTGGGGCTTGCCCTGAAAACCTCTTGGTCTCAATCGGATGCCGATATAGTAGGGTATATGGATTTGGATTTGGCCACCGATTTGCCCCATTTTTTAGAGGCATATCGGGCAATTGCCGAATTGGATTACGACATCGTGTATGCCAGTCGATTACACCCAAAGTCGAAGGTCGTCAACCGACCCTTCAAAAGAGAAGTGGCATCGAGAGTGTTTAATGCGATGCTAAAGTCCTACCTACAGGTCGGCTTTTCAGACGGTATGTGTGGGTTTAAGTTCCTGAAACGCCAGGTTTACCCAGAATTGTATCAGGCTGGCGCTCAAAACAATGGCTGGTTTTTTTCCACCGAATTGCTGGTAACCTCAGAGTGGCTGCATAAAAAAATCTATGAGTTGCCCGTCAAGTGGACAGATGACGTTAGCAGCAGCAAAGTAGAAATATGGCCATTGGCCAAACGCTATATCAAAGCGATGCGTGAATTAAAGCTTAAAAAACCAAAACATGCCTGATCAACCTGCTTTAAGAAAAGCTATCGTATTGGGCACCGCCATGTGGGGTTGGACTTTAGACGAAGCTGCCTGTTTTGATATACTGGACACCTTTTACGGCTTGGGCTTCCGCCAGATAGATGCGGCCACCAATTATCCCATCAATAAAAAAGCGGAAGATTTCCGAAAGGCAGAAAAAATACTGGCAGAATGGATCAAGCGTCGCGGGGTTACTGATTTAAGGGTATTTATGAAAGTTGGAAGTGTCAACAATATGCGTAGCCCAGACCACAATTTAACCAAAAGCTTTTTATTATTGGCGCTGGATCAGTATCAAAATTTGTTGGGCAGCAATCTCGATACAATCATGGTACATTGGGACAATCGGAGTGAGGGAGATGAAATCGAGAAAACCTTTGAAGCTTTTGCCCATATGCACCAACTGGGCCTTCAACTGGGTTTGTCCGGCATTCGACACCCGGAAATATACGCAAGCCTAAACAACAAATACCAATTTCCTTTTTCTATTCAGTTCAAAAACAATCTGTTGCAATCTGATTACGCTAGGTACGCCGCGTTTCATGGAAATTCAAATTTTTACGCCTACGGGATCAATGCCGGGGGGCTTAAACTCCCCTCGGAAGGCTATCCGCAAAACAGTACGCTAAGCAGCAGGGGAGGGGAACATCTGGCCGATCACCCCATTTTGGGTCAAATTGAAGTCTTGTTAAACATAGTAAATAAGGACAAAGGTCGCCCTGAAATATCCCAGTTTAGTCAGTGTGCTGCGATTTATTCCTGGTACAATTCAGGTATCAAGGGAATTTTGCTGGGCGTATCGAATAAAGTACAGTTGTTGAATAATTTGCACTTTTTTAAACAGCTAGAGGAAGTCTCCTATGAAGACCTATACAGACAGCTTTTGACCTTGGTTGTTAATACCCAAACGGCAGATTAAGGCCAAATAGGAAACCTATTCTTTTGAAAATGTATTATATTTACCGTAGAAACTCGATGTTATGCTGATCGCCAACCCGATATACGATGTGGTATTCAAGTACTTAATGGAAGACGAGAAGGTGGCTCGTCTACTGATCTCAGCCATAATAGGTGAGGAGATATTATCATTGGGTTTTCAATCGCAGGAGTTGAGCGGCGAACTGGAGCAAGCGAAAAGGCGCAGAAGCAGCAAAAAAACTAAAAGTGCTATCTCCGAAAGCACCAACCTAACCGTCTATCGCTTGGATTTTTCAGCTGTGATAAAAACGGACGAGGGGGAGAAGGTCGTCATCATAGAAATACAAAAAGCCAAGCTCTTGAACGACATCATCCGGTTCAGGCGCTACCTCGGAGCGCAGTATGCAAATGGCAATTATGCTTATTCGACACGAACAGCTAGCGGTAAAAAAATAAAGGCGGGTTATCCTATTATTGGTATCTGGTTTTTAGGCGAGCGTTTGGACGGCTTCATTGGGATACCTGTTATAGAAATTGCTCGGACTGTAAGAGACCGAAGGACGGGTGAAGAGCTGTCCGGTAAGGATGTATTTATCGAAGGATTAACCCACAAAGGCTTTATAGTATCCATACCCGATTTGCCAGGAAAACGCAGAAACGAGCTAGAAACCTTGCTTTCTGTGTTTGATCAAAGTGCCTATACTGATTCCACACATCATTTATTAAATGTTAATGAAGAAGACTTCCCGGAAAAATTCAGGCCACTGATCCGGCGCTTGCAAAAAGCTGCCAGCGAACCATCGGTAAGACAAAAAATGGATATGGAAGACGATTTTTTATCTGAACTGCAAACCTATGAAAGAGAACTAGCGGAAGAGAGAAAACAAAAAGAAGAAGAAAGAAAACAAAAAGAAGAAGAAAGAAAACAAAAAGAAGAGGAGAGAAAGCAAAAAGAAGCTTTTCAGGTTTTGTTAGCCGAATCTTTATTTGCCCAAGGTCTATCTCCAGCAGCGATTGCTGAAAAAACAGGATTAACAATAGAGCAGTTGACCCAATTGCTGAAAAAGATGAATGACGAGCAGGAAAACATCCGTTCCTAAGCCTAACTTGCACGATGAACAAACGCGATCATTTTGATTTTTTAATCGTAGGCGGGGGGATTTTTGGGGTATATGCTGCTATTTATCTGGCCAAACAGGGGGTTCATTGCTTGCTACTGGAAAAAGAAAATGCGCTGTTTAAAAAAGCCTCCATTGTCAACCAAGCCCGTCTCCACAGTGGTTATCATTATCCGAGAAGTGTGGCTACCGCTCTGATGTCGGACGAAAATAAAGAGCGATTTACCCATGAACACCGCCCATTTATCAATTTCGAGTTTGAGAAATTCTATGCGATTGATAAGTTGGGATCTTTTACAGATAGCCGACAATTTCAACGATTTTGCGATTTTTTGCACATCCAATGCGAAGCCATTACGGGGCATCCAGCCTTTAATATGGACAGATTAGAGGCCTTGTTCAAAACGACAGAATATACCTTTGATCCCATACTCATCGCCAGGCATTATGAAGCACAATTAAAGGACTATGCGCGTCAAATTCAAGTGCATCTTTTGAGCAAAGTCATTAATGCCCAGGCAGAAGCCAATAGCTGGAAAGTACTTATCGAAAATAGTCATGGCGAAAAGCGATACGTACAAGCAGAACAGGTCATCAACGCTACGTATAGCGGAAGCAATGCCGTCAATCGTTTGTTTGGGGTGCGAGATATTGATCTGATGCACGAAATAGCGGAAATGGTTTTTGTCAGTGCGCCTAGTATTCAAAATCTTGGACTGACCGTGATGGATGGGCAGTTTGGCTCTATCATGCCCTATGGCCTTTCCGGCCTGCATTCCTTATCCTCTGTTGCTTATACCCACCATAAGGTATCTTACGATGCCTTGCCCACTTTCAATTGCCAGGATCAAAACCCCAGTTGCCGACCAGATTTTACAGGCGTATGCAATGCTTGCCCAGCTCAGCCGCCATCGAATTACCGAAAAATGCTCAGCCAGATTCGGCTTTATTTTTCCGAACAAGTTGAATTGCATTATTTTAACTCCATGTTTACCATTAAATCCAAATTGAAAGCCAATTATATTGACGACGGCAGGCCAACCGAAATATCAATCCTAAGAGAAAATCCCCGATTTTATTGCATATTTGCGGGTAAGATCAACTCCATTTATGAAATTGAAAAAGCCCTAACCTGATATGAGTTCCAACATCCACGTTTCTTCTGAGATTGCCCCTTTAAAACGGGTCATTGTACACCGCCCAGATGAAGGCATCTCGCGAATCTCCCCCAAAAAAGCCGAAGAATTGCTCTTTGATGATATTGTACACCTGCCCCGAATGCAGGAAGAACACGATGTGTTCACACAAGTACTCAAAACCTTTCTCGGCCAGGAAAACGTACTCGAAACCATTAGCCTGTTGGAAGAGGCTTTGGCCGAAGATGAAGAGGCCAAAATAGAAATGATTGAAAAAATAGTAGATTATGAGGAATTGCCACTAATGTACCGGGACAAGCTGCTCAATATGCCCCACCCAGAATTGGTTTCCGTTTTGGTGAATGGCTATCTGTCCTCAGAAGACCAATACCTCTTCGATCCCATCCCCAATTTCATATTCACCAGAGATATTGCTGTAACCGTCAACGATCATATTGTCATTACTAAGCCCAACAAGGAAGCCCGCTTTCGCGAAAACTTCCTCACCCGCTTCATCATCTGGGCACATCCCATATTCCGAAAGCTGCGCGACGAAGGCCGGATCATCAACTTGAACCGGGTCAATGAATTCCCACCGTCTTCCAAAGGGGAGCGCATTTCGGTCGAAGGCGGCGATGTTATGATCATCAACTCGGATTATCTGCTCATAGGCTGTAGTGAGCGCACCAATGCGCACGGCATCCACGCGCTCAAGGAAAGGCTTTTTCAGAAAGGTGTGGTTAAAAATGTAGTCAAAATCAACATCCCCGATGAGCGCAGCTTTATGCACATCGATACCATTTTTACCCAAATCAACCACAACCATATCGTCGCCTTCAAACCCATCGTCTATGACGGCCTCAGCTCATCCGTAGAAGTATTTTCCAGCAACGGCGCTAAGCGCAAATACTATACCGTCAAAGAGTTCATCCATTCGGAAATCAACCCCAACATGGAGTTCATCTTCAGTGGCAATGGTGATTCTCCTTACCAGGAAAGAGAACAATGGACGGATGGTTGCAATCTGGTTGCCCTGCGCCCTGGCCTGGCACTCACCTACGACCGCAATCCGAAAACAGAAGAAGCGTTCCTGCAAAGGGGGTATCAGGTCATTCATGCCTTTGATTTGTTGAAGGCGGTGGAAAAAGGCAAAATCAACCCGGCTACCCTCGAAAATGCCATCATTACCCTGCCTTCTAGCGAGCTATCGCGTGCGCGAGGTGGTTCGCATTGTATGACTTGCCCGATAGAGCGGGGTGGCTGATGCTTGTAACTTTCGTTATAAAAGTCCTTAAAATATTTTTTTTTCTATTTTTTTCTTATAAATTGCTGCAAGTTTGTAACAAATTAGCTTTCCCACAACATTAACAGCCAAGAATAGCCTACCAAAGCTTTGTGATGGGCAAAAGGGCTGTTTTTTCCAAAATTATCGCACAGAGTTAGAGGTTGCTTGCATTGAAGGCGATCAGTGTAAAACGAAAATCCAATTTTTCAACCCATAAAATGTAAACACGATGTGTAAGCCCCAAATGGTTGTTTTTGTTTTATCTTTTCTGTTTTGTAGTGTCCTGGTTTCGGGGCAAACAATTGAATTTTCTACTCAAGGCAGTCAAGTTCTCTTAGAAGGCTCAGAATTTGAACCACTAAAGGGATTTATTTGCGCTCCTGCTGCCAGATGTGAAACACCGCGCCATGACTTTTTGTGGATATTCAGCGACGGCACTTTTTTAAACCATCATCCAGATTCTACTGTACTACATAGATATAGAGGGCCAAGCGGAAATACTAATGTAGTGCAGGCGTTTGTAAGATCAACGGGCCTATATACGGACACAGATGATGATGTTCCAGATCTTTTAGTCGATCCTGGGAGTTCAGACCCCGGCACTTTCCCGTTATCTCCAAGTGCCAGCCCAAATGACGAAGTTGAACCAGGTAAATATCTAAAGCTACAAAGCAACCACAGTACTTTTATCCCTGAAGATGGTAGTTTTTTGATTCTCTCCCTTCAAAACCCCACGGATCGATTTTTATCTGGATTTATTTTTTTGTTTTACCAACCTATCATGGAAGAGTCTATTCCGTTGGATTCAATTAATGTTCAACTAGAACCATACCTTACTAGAACTGGCAACCGCATTTATCCTAATACTAGCTACGATACATATCTTTTTTACAATGGCTATTTTTCAGATGATTTTTTCTTATCAGATGACGATATTCAATTACAAACGCTGCAAAGTATTAACAGCACTGCTTTTAATTTAGGGAATTTTCACAAAAAAGTAAAAATTTGGCAATTTGGAAATCTACCTCCTAATACAGAAAAACATATTTTTATTCACACCAAAACTCCCGTTAATTTATTGCAATTAGCTCCTAAAACAAACGTTGGCGCCTTGCGCCTATTAAGTGCAGTTATGGTTGACACTTCATTCAGTACCATTGATTTGCAAAGCAATAGTGGAGCATTTGGTAGTTCTTCGTTAGCTTCATTTAGTGAAGAAGACGAACAAAGAATTACAGATATAAGCTTAGATACTTACTTACAGTCACTTTTAAGTAACAGTCAACTGGTTAATATCGATTTGGTTGATATAGACGAATATACGCCTATAGTGGCAAAATCACATGATCCTAATTACCTATTGTTGGAATCTTGTGCTTGCCCTGCACAGACAGATGGGAAGACCAGTGTACTCGCTACCGTTCATTTTTCTAATGAAGGTTCAGCATCTACCAGCGATATATCTGTTTCTATAGATTTTCCTGAAGCTTATGACGTAACTGGGCTGTCGAATTTGATCGACATTTTTCCTAAGCCTGCTGATATGAGTGCCGTACAAGTGAGCCGGGATGGTAATAAAGTCACTTGGGATTTGAATGGATTTCGACTCAGACCAGAAAAAGACTTTGGGGTAGGGCATCCAGCTACCTATGGTTATATCAAATTTACCATATTAACAGACGAAACAGATACAGATGCATTACCTCCTTTACAAGCCTGCATCTTGTTCGATCCCGAAACTTCAGATCCTGTAGATACCGTTTGTACGATTCCTGTTATACCGATCAAGCTATTAGACGTATTGGTGGATTCCACCTCTTTAGAAATACTAGAATGTGGACAGTGTGCTGCCGACGGGCCATTTACCAATGATGGAAATGGGTTACCCTGGTGGCTGATCTTATTATTGATCCTGATACTAGGCACAGCTGCCTTCCTAATATTGACGAATTTATAAGTATTTCCTCCATTCAAGGTCTGTTATAAATCAATAACAGGCCTTGAGTGGGACAAGGAACTTATTTTGAATCATTTGGGTTGATCCATACTACGGTTCTATGTCATTTCGTTTTTTGAGCTGTAAATTCCCTTAAAACCTTTATCCATGAGAAAACCACACCTTTCCCTTGTCTTGGCACTTTTCCTTAGTGCTGCACTTTTTGCTTCCAAAGATTCCTTATTGATCGAAGAGTTTAAGCAACAGGCCTTAACTGCCCTAAAAACAGGCGATGAGGAATGCGCCTTATTGGATTATGAAAACGCCTGTCAATTGCTTAAAACGGCAGATAATTTGAAAGACTGGTTGACTTTTAACAAAGAAATGGGCAAAATCTATTATTACGATTTTGATGACCATCAAAAAGCGCTGCTATACTTTGCTGAAAAAAGAGAACAGGCCTTTCGACAACCAAAAAATGAGGAGGAATGGAAATATTGGGCGGAATTGATTATGCGGGAAGGCATGGTTTATTACTATGGTTTAGAGGATATCGAAAAAGCTGCCTCTATTTATGAAAAAGCCAAAAATATTTTTGTTGACAACCTAAATATTGAAAACGATTTTGTTGCTCAAGGGTTATATCTACCCTTGGGAAACTTGAATAACAGGTTGGGGGATTTAAAGCGTTCGGAAATATATTTAGAGAAATATATTCAGATTTATACTGACTTACAAAACGATGAAAGAGTCTCTAGCGGATATGCTAATTTATCTTTATTGTATCATTTTGCAGGAGAACCGGAAGAAGCAATAAAAACAGCAGAAAAAGGACTAAATATTAAAAATGTAGATAATTTTTACAAAGGAGTTTTATATTCTTGTATAGCTGAAGCATTATTTTCGAAACAGGACTATATAGAATCGATCTTAGAATTGGAAAAAGCTCATGAAAGCTACAACTCTGTAGAAGAGACTAATAAATTTTATAAATATATAAGCAGGAAAATTCTTGAACTCAACGAAATCCTAGCCAAAAACTACCACCGTCTCGGGCAATACGACAAAGCGCAAGAATATTTCCAAAAAGCATTAGACCCCAATACCTCCGCATTATCCAGGGAAACCGGCAAACTCTACATCGAATGGTCAAAGCTTTACGCCGATGAAGGCCGTTTTGAAGAAGCCCTGCAAGCCATCAACAAAGCCCTGCAATGCGTATTGCCACAATATGCCCCACAAAATTTACTGGAAAATCCCAGCGCCGATCAATTCAGAGCAGAGAACACCATCATGGATGCGTTGACGGAAAAAGCCAATATACTATCACGTTGGCATCAGGAAGCTGGAGGCGCGGATAAACTCCATTCTGCCTTGGAATGCCACGAGCTTAACTTTGAAGTGGAGCAGTTGTTGCGCCGCACGCATTGGTACGAATCCTCCAAATTGCTCAGTGTAGAAGAAGCCCGGCTCAGGTGTGCCCATGCTATCGAGGTATCCCTGGCACTGTACCGGGAAACGGGCATGGATCAATTCAAGGAAAAAGCCCTGGCTTTTGCCGAACAGAGCAAAAGCACCCTCATGTTGGAAGCTTTTTACAAATCCAGAGCAGCTTCCTTAGCGGATATTCCTCAAAAAGAACTGGATATCGAACACCAATTGCAAACGGATATTGCCCGTTCGGAAAAACGCTTGTTTGATTTGAAAGCGGGTGAAACACCTGATTCCATCATCCAGCAAACCGAAACGGCATTGCTTTCATACAAACAGGCTTATGCCACTTGGGTAAAAGCAATTGAAAGGGCCTATCCTGAGTATTACAACCTAAAGTATAATGTTACTACTCGAAAAATTAGCGAAATACGAGAAGCTTTAATCGCATCAGATGAAGCTTTCGTGGAATATTTTGTAGCCGAAAAACAGATTTATGCCTTCGTGATAACAGCGGATCGCTTTGAAGTACTCACTTTGGCCAAAGATTTTCCTTTGGAAGAATGGGCATTGGAATTTCGGAAAGATATTGAGGCCTTTCAACATCCCGACAGCGATAAAACCCAGTTGTGCGAAGCATACAGCAGCAAAGGTTATGAATTGTATCAACGCCTGATTGAGCCACTGGAGAAAATGGGTTTACCTAAAAAACTGATTATCGTGCCAAGTGGTGTATTGGGCTTGTTGCCTTTCGAGGCTTTACTGAGCGCGCCTGCCCAAAGCTGCGATTTTAGAACCTATCCTTATTTGGTACATGAATACCAGATTGCCTATGCTTATTCCGCCAGCCTGCAGTATGAATTATTGCAAAGATCGGGCCGTGTCAATCGCCGTTTTGCGGGATTTGCCCCGGTGTTCGATGGTCGGGGTGGTTTTGGAGAACTCAGGTATAACGTCGATTTGTTACAACAGGTTAAGTCGGGCTACGGCGCAAAACTGTATCAAGATGAGGAGGCAACTATTGGTATGTTAGAGCAAATAGCCCGCAAATTTGGTGTATTTCATTTTTCTACCCACGCACAGGCCAATCCTGAAGAAGGCGATTTTTCATTCATCGTCTTTTCAGATGGCCAAGATGGATACGATTCCCTGATGGTGAAAGACATTTACCTCCTGCCGCTACAAGCCGAAATGGTGGTACTAAGTGCCTGCGAAACGGCGCTAGGTACTGTTTACAACGGAGAAGGTATCATCAACCTGCCCCGCGCCTTTTTCTACGCCGGCGCTAATAGTGTCATCACTACGCTGTGGAGCATCAACGATGGTAAAAACCGAAGCCTGATGGAAAACTACTACACTGCCCTCAAAAAAGGGAAGGATAAGTCGGGCGCATTGCAGCAAGCCAAACTAGACTATCTTACTGATGCTGGCAAATTTGACGCCCATCCGGCCTATTGGGCGGGTTTTGTGCCTATTGGAAATATGCGCCCCTTGTACAGCCCTTGGGCAGACGCTGTACTCGCCAGCTCTGCCTTATTGGCAATGGCGGGTGCCGGTATGTGGTTTTGGCAAAGAAAGCGCAGTAAGGTGCAGAAAAATACTTCCCATCGGGCTATTGCCCAATCAGAATCCTTTGCCTAAATCATCGCCTGTACCGAAAGCCTAAAAAGGCAGCACGGAGCCAAGCCAAAAAAAAGAGCACAGCAGCAATGGAAAACCGTTGATTCCATTGCATGGAGTTGTGCTGTTCAGAAAGGTACATCAAAGTGATAGCACCCAGAAAGAGCAAGGCAAAAATGAACTGTTGCACCAGGTGAAACCAAAAAAGCTGGGTTCTTTCGCTGTATTTGACCGTTAGGCTGAGTTCGCCCCGACGCGCCTTGTACAGTACTTTACGCAATTCAGCCGGAATGGTGAGCACATTAGTGACGTTGTTTTTGATGAAATCGATAAAAAAGGCAGGCAAGTTGCGCCCCGAGCCCAACATGTATTCTTGCAAACGGGGGCGCACTACATCCAATGGATTGAGCTGTGGTGCCAATTCTGTGCTGATGCCCGCTACTAAAAGGATCATGCGGTTGAGCAAAATATAGTCTTTGGGCACTTCAAAGGAATTGGCCATTTCTTTGACACTTAGTACTTCCATGAACCGAAACAGGCTGTTCATATCCGCTTTGATTTCTATGTCTTTGAAATTCAGGCTGTTCATTTGGACTTCACTTTGGAAAAAATCCTGAACGGCTCCCAGCAAGCGCTCGGCAAACTGACCGGAATCTTTGCTTTTATTGACAAAGCCCATGAATTGAAGTGCCTGTACAATTTCCTCCGGGTCTCCTTTTGAAACGGCTTCAAATAGTTTGATCAAGCCGTTTTTCATACGCGGATTGACTTTTGAAACCGCACCAAAATCCAACAAGACCATTTCACCCTGGGCATTGACCAATATATTGCCTGGGTGGGGATCGGCGTGGTAAAGCCCACCGGATAAAATCATGTGGCTGCACAGTTCCAGCAAGCGACGCGCCAGCTTTTCCCGATTAATTTGCCAAGCATCGAGTTGTGCAATTTGGTTGATTTTAATGCCTTCGCAAAAACGGCTGGTGATCACATGCGGAGATGAATATTCGGTAAAGACTTCCGGAATAATGACATCTGAAAAATGGGACAATTCAGCGCGCATCAACTGCATGTTCGAAGCTTCCCGTTCATAGTCCAGTTCCTCTTCAATCATTTGTCTGACTTGAGCAGCGACGTGCTCCAGCCCCTTCATTTTAAAAAGGAAGGCCACCAAGCGCATGATTTGCTCAAAAAGTCGGAGGTCAATTTCGGCAATAAGCGGAACATGGGCGTGTTGAATTTTAACGGCAACTTGAGTGCCGTCTTTCAATTTAGCCTGATGGACTTGGCCGATAGAAGCAGAAGCAATGGGGTTTTCTTGAAAGGATCGGAAAATGTGTTCCGGGTTGTCTCCCAGTTCCGTTTTGATGCGTTGCTTGATTTCTTCATAAGGCCGAGCCGGCGCATGATCCTGGAAAGCTTCCAGCGGCTTGCGGAACTCTTCGGGTAGAAAATTGGACAGGATAGAAACCATTTGCCCAATTTTTACAAATAAACCTTGCAGTTCGAGAAAAGTATTTTTCAGTCGATTGGCACTTTTGGCGTGGAGTCGGGTTATCCTCTTTTGAACGTAACGCTTACCAAAAATAAATCCACCGAGAAAGAGCAATCCATAATCGAGCATAATAGATAAGGTAGCGGAATAAACTTTTCTGGAACGCCAGCTTTTGGAGTGGAATTTTTTAGCATTCATTTTTTTGCAGATCGGATTAATTGTGCTGCAAGTTCCACTAAAAAAGGGAATAGGGCAATACTCCTGGTTTAAGTTGCGTATTTTTGCGGATGAAATGTAAAAAAAGGGGATGAAGGGAACCAAAGACAAAATTCTGACAGCCGCCTTGAAATTGTTTAATCGAGATGGAATCGTCAATGTTCGTTTGCAACACATCGCCGACGAGGCATTTATCAGCATCGGCAATTTGGCCTATCATTTTGCGAATAAAGAGGCCATTGTTCAGGAATTGTATGAGACCTTGACAGGCGAGCAAAAGGAACTCTTGAAGGAATACCGCGTCGTACCGCTGTTTGAATACTTGCACCGTTTGATACAACGAACTTACCAGTTCCAAAATAAGTACCTGTTTTTTTACATAGACACCTTGGAAATAACGAGGGCTTACCCAGACATAGGCCAGGCACACCAGCAACATATCCTTTTTCAAATGGAGCAATTGCAGTTGATGCTGGATTTTAATGTGTCGAGAGGGGTGCTGCAACCGAAATCTACAGATCGGGATTATGGGCAAATAGCCTTGCAGGTATGGATGACACTGGATTTCTGGTTGTTTCAGTCCCTTATTCGGATAGGGCGCTTGCCCGAAGAGGCGGATTACCAGCATGCTTTTTGGGCACTCTTGAAACCCCATCTAACAGATATGGGAAGGCAGGAATTCAGACAAATTTCAACTTTGCCTTTCGACCTTTTGTTTTAGTTTTAAAGCTTGTTCAGATTTTCATAATCGAATTTTAAAGCGCAGTTATGGCTCTGTTTCAATTGGATGATAGTGCTTACAACCAAATGTTGAATCTACTCAACAATCAGCACTTCGTGGAAAGGGGCGGAAAACAGGAAGATATGCTGTTCCTTTCAGAGGATTGGTGGCTTAGGGATACCGCTGTGATAGAAATTATTTTCAAAAGGGAAGGCATGTGGGAGATCAATCTGGTTTTTGCCCATTATCGGCGGCCTTTTCAGTTGATCGTGCGGGCCATTTCGCGTTATTCTTCCAAGGACAAGGCGCAGTTGAACGCACAATACATGAGGCGTTTGGCAGCCAAAGACCAGCGCGGAACCTTGAAGCTAGATATAAATGATTTTAACTTGTGCTTTAGCTAGTACACTCGATAAAAAACCAATAAAAATCAAAGCATGCCTGAACTGAACACCAAGCAAAAGATACTGGCTACCTCTGTGCAGCTTTTCAATCAATTTGGTCTGGCTAATGTACGTTTACAACAGATAGCAACTGAAGTCGGTATAAGTCCGGGGAATTTGGCTTATCATTTCAGAAATAAAGAAGCCATTATAGAGGCTGTTTATCTGGATTTGTTTGAAGAACTAAGAGAGATATTGGCTACTTACCGCGTTTTTCCCAATATGATAGATTTTGACTACCAGATGAATAAATACTTTGTTTTCATACAAAAATATCCATTCTATTTTATAGACATACAAGAAATCAGCAGGCAATTTCCAGAGATTGATTTACAAAGGGGGCAACTCACTGTAAAAATGGTGAATCAAATTCGAAAACGATTCGATTTTAAAAAACAACGCGGCATGATGGTAGAAGAACCGCTGCCGGGCATTTACGAGTACCTGGCAAAATCAGTTTGGTGCCTCATTAGTTCTGAGGCTCATCGGCAAATGACCAATAGTAGTACAGATTGGGAGCAAGAGAATAATTTCAAAAAAATGATCTGGTACCTGCTTTTCCCCTATTTCACCAAAGAAGGCTTGGAAGAGTTTAAACAGTTGATCGTGCCTAGCTTGGAGCATCCTTCATCAAGGGTATAAAAGGGCAAAAGTCTTTGAATACGCGCTTTTAGCTTAGTTTTATTTAGACAAACTCTGAATTAGGTGGTTTTTTCTATAAATTAGGTGATTTTTTCTAAAAAGAGTTAGAAAAATTTTTCTAAGCTAAAACCTTGCCCTATATTTGGCTGCGCGGTGAAGCATTGATAGAATATTTTTTGCTGCGCCTATTTTGTAAATTATTTATAAACAACCAATCACCAAGTCAGCATGGCAAATGTACTTTGGCTTCAAGGTGGGGCTTGCAGTGGCAACACGATGTCCTTCCTCAATGCAGAAGAGCCTACGGTAGTAGATCTCATTACAGATTTCGGTGTAAACATCCTTTGGCACCCTTCTGTCGGGTTAGAAATTGGGCACCAAGTCACCGAATTGATGGAAAGCATAAAAAAAGGTGCAACCCAGTTGGATATACTGGTTTACGAAGGGAGCATTATTCAGGGGCCTAATGGCACGGGTACGATGAACTATTTCTGCGACCGCCCCATGATGGAGTGGGTCAAAGAATTATCAGAGGTGGCGGGCTTTGTAGTAGCCATTGGAGATTGTGCTACTTGGGGTGGAATTCCAGCCGTACCGCCCAATCCAAGCGAATCAACAGGCGTGCAGTTTCACAAAAGCCAGAAAGGGGGCTTCTTAGGAGCTAATTATAAATCGAAAGGCGGCCTCCCTGTTATCAATATTCCCGGCTGCCCGGCTCACCCCGATTGGATCACCCAAATATTAGTGGCCATCGCTTCCGGGCGCATCGGCGATGTGTTATTGGATGAATACCACAGGCCAAAAACTTTCTTCACCGATTTTGTACAAACAGGCTGCCCGAATGCCATTAGCTTTGCCCAAAAAGTGGACGCCCATTTCGGAAAGCGGGGCGGTTGTCTGTTTTATGAAGTAGGCTGTCGGGGGCCAATGACCCGTGCGGGCTGCAATCGCATTCTCTGGAATCGTCAATCCAGTAAAACACGCGCCAATCACCCTTGTTTGGGTTGTACCGAACCGGGATTTCCACACCACGACCTGGTAAAGGGCAGCGTGTTCAAGACGATGAAATACTTGGGCTTTTTACCAAAGAATGTCCCATCCGGTACCAACAAAGTGGCTTACTATACCCGTGCGGGTTTTGAAAAGGTAATGGGTACCCTGGAAATGGCAATGGGGGTCAACAGAGAACACTTTGAAACCTCCAAGTAATCCGCCTTTTATACAAAGTCAACATCTAAAGTCTAACACTACAACAAACAACCATGTCTCAATACAAAGAACTCAATATATCACCAGTTGGCCGGGTAGAAGGCGACCTGGACGTGAAGGTCTATATGGAAGACGGTGTCGTCACCCGAGCGCATACCCAAGCTGCGATGTTTCGCGGTTTTGAAAGAATCATGGCGGGAAAAGACCCACAATCCGGTCTGATTGTCACGCCGCGTATTTGTGGTATTTGCGGCGGTTCTCACCTCTATTGCGCATCTTCTGCACTTGATACTGCTTGGAAGACAACCCTTCCGCCAAATGCGCTGTTATTAAGAGCCATCGGGCAGGCTACAGAAACCATTCAAAGCATTCCGCGTTGGTTTTATGCCATTTTTGCCACCGATATGGCCAATAAGAAATTTGCCAATAAACCGCTCTATCAGGAAGTCGTTAAGCGCTTTGCCGCCTATGTGGGCACTTCTTTTCAAAGAGGTGTTGTAGCTAGTGGCCGACCGGTAGAGGTTTATGCCATATTTGGCGGACAATGGCCACACTCTTCCTATATGGTGCCTGGAGGTGTTATGTGTGCACCTACGCTGAAGGACATCACCCGCTCCATCGCAATCATGAATCAGTTTCGCAACGATTGGTTGGAGTCTGTTTGGTTAGGCTGTTCTATTGATCGATACATGCAAATCAAAACTTGGGACGATCTGATGGCCTGGGTGGAAGAAAACGAATCGCATCGCAACAGCGACCTGGGCTTGTTTATCAGAGCGAGCTTGGAGTTTGGAATGGATCTTTTTGGCCAGGGCGTAGGCAAGTTTGTGGCTTACGGCACCTACTTGCACAAAGACCATTACCAACATCCAACGGTTGAAGGGCGTCAAAAGGCGGTCATCAGCCCTGGTGGATTTTGGGATGGTGAAAAATTCTACGACCTGGATCATACACAAATCAAAGAACACGTCAAGCATTCCTGGTACACAGATTATCCGGCTGCTCACCCCTGGGATGAACCCTTACCCACACCGATGCCGTCAAAAAATCTGGAAGACACGGATTTTAATGGCAAATACAGTTGGTCAAAAGCGCCTCGATTCATGGGGCATGCTGCTGAAGCTGGCCCGCTTTCCCGCGTAATCATGAACGCCAACCCCAACAATTTGAGCCATCAAATCCAGGATCCTCTGTTCCTCGACATTATGGATAAAAAAGGGCCTAGCGTATTTACCCGTGCTTTGGCGCGTATGCACGAAGCCCCGCGTTTATATACCTTCATCATGGAGTGGTTGAGCCAAATCAATCTGGATGGCGAATTTTACATCAAGCCTACTGAGCGCGATGGTCGTGGATGGGGCGCTACAGAAGCAGCTCGCGGTGCATTGGCGCACTGGATCGAACTGGAAGATGGCGTAATCAAAAATTACCAGGTGATGGCACCAACTACCTGGAATGTAGGCCCCAACGATGAGTCCGGCCATTCAGGGCCTATTGAAGCAGCCTTGGAAGGAACCGAAATAGAAGACCCGCACGATCCGGTTGAAGTGGGGATGGTAGCCCGTTCATTTGACTCCTGCTTGGTCTGTACGGTGCATGC
Source organism: uncultured Saprospirales bacterium (assembly GCA_937864265.1). Lineage (GTDB taxonomy): Bacteria > Bacteroidota > Bacteroidia > Chitinophagales > Saprospiraceae > CALMIR01. Next base: position 67,906 of record CALMIR010000068.1, read on the forward strand.
CCATGACAACAAATCGGGAGAAGAGCTGGCGCGCTTTAAGTTATAATATAATTGATTTTAACATCAAATTGGAAACTGGTAAGGCAATGGTTTGGGGAAACTCAAACCATTGCTATAAAAGAACCAAAAAGCAAGGAAAAGGCGATGAACCTGCGGGGGCAAATTAGAACAGCTGTTTTAGGGTTTGGCAATCCGGTGAGGAGCGATGATGGTGTTGGTTGTTACGTGGTAGATCAATTGAAATGCCAGGTAGCGGATTCCTCAGCCATCACGATTTTAGATATGGGCACTTCTGCTTTCGAAGTATTATTTCAATTGCAGGGGCATGAAAGAATATTATTAATAGATGCCGTGGTGCATTCGGGCGAACCCGATGGCACTTTGTACAAGTTGCCCGCCTCGGAAGTCAAAACGGCTATTCAGGACGATCCGCTTGTTTTTTTGCATTCGCTCAAATGGGATCAGGCACTTTCTTATGCCAAAAAAATTTTGGGCCATCAATATCCTGAAGATATCGCTGTGTATTTGATTGCCGTTAGTAATACCAAATTGGATATTGGACTCAGCCCAACCGTACAAGCAGCAGGCGATAAGGTGGTACATTTGCTGATGGAGGACTTAAAAAGTGCTTCGGCGGTACCTGTTTAAAAAAATTGCACTTGTGGAGAAAATCATTCCCTCTGATTCGGATTTAAGAAAGCTCGTACAGACCAACGATCTGGAGCCAGCAGACAGCAAGGTGCAACTGCGAAAAAAACATTTGTGGATAGCTGCAGATGTTGCTACCAATGCCTTCAATGAGGAGCAGCAAGTTTATGCGGTCTATTACCCCAAAATGGGCATGTTGCTTTTAGCGCCCATGTCTGATAGCCTTTTTAAACAAGCCCACGAATGCCTGATGCTGATGCTGAAAGACCGAAATCTACAAGGCGATAAAAGTCTTTCCCTTCAGGAAATTATCATTGACAACGATCTCGACGACACGGATCGGCCATTGGCTTATACCGCTGTTCCTGGCTTGCGTATGTTACAAGTAAAATTCGCTCCTTGATATGAAAATGCTTTCCATATATGCCTCAAGCAATTACCTCGACCAAATAAACACCATCATCCGGGGTGAAAGCCGTTTGCATGAGCTGGTTCAGGTCATTGATTATCTGGAAGAACGCCCCCTGCCTTCGTTTCACAGCCTTTTGGTCAAACAGGATGCGATATGGCCCGTACTCGATTGGTACAACGAATCGCCGCCTTTCCTTTTGCCGCAAAATGCACCTTTTAATCGCGCCAACCTGCTTGGCCTCGTTTACGCCAAACTCAATAATTTTGAAAAAACACAGGAGCAACTGGGCGCTGAAAACCCTATATGGAATGCAGAGCTTGATTTTATCAATAGATTGCAGCAATCCATACCTATTGAACCCGAAGAACTGATTTCGGATTACTCGCCCTTTGATGAATACCGCCTCATGCACAATCAAGCAGTAGTGCGGCATTACGCCCCTTCGCTAGCAGAGGAGGAACTGGACAAAATAAAGTACTTTTATTTAGAAGCCTTACAAAGTGCTCTCGACGACGAACACCGGGCTTTCACGGCCAAGCATTTCGCACAGCTACTTATTGATTTAGGAGAAATGGATGACGCAGTTCGTGTCCTAAAAGGAGCCATCCAATACGCCTTATCGGATGAAGCGAAAATAGAACTGAAATATACCCTTTGTCAAGCCTGGATGCAGCAATTGTCTGTACCATACGATTTGGAATTGCTGGATCAATTGAAAAATACTTTGTGGGAAGTTTGGCAGAACTACAAAAAACAAGAACGTCCCTTGGAAGAAGCAATGACGCTGACAGATGCCGGTATTATTGCCAATTATTCAGAGAGCTGGGCAGAAAGCTTGGGGTATTTCAATCAAGCTATTTCGATATTCGACCGCGAACAGCAACCGGATTTGGCCGCAAACGCGCATTTCCGAAAAGGAAGCCTGCTTTTTACTTGGGCTAAAAACGGCAACCCCCAATTTTATAGGGCCGCTGCCGAAAGCTTTCAGGAAGCAGCCAAAGTATTTACCAAAGCAAATGCCCGGGAAATTTATGCGGAAATTCAGCATTATTTAGGCATTATCTACTCGGAAATCCCTGACGAGGTCAAGAAAAAAAGCATTTGGGCAGCCGTATCTTCATCGGCTTTTCAAGAAGCATTGCAGGTGTTTTCCAAAGCGCATTACCCCTATGAGTACGCAACAGTATGCAATCACTATGGAAATGCGCTGACCAAATATCCAGAAGCCAAGTTATCAGACAATATCGAGAAAGCCCTGTATTATTACCAAGAAGCCCTTTCTATTCGACAGGCGCAGGATTTTCCCTTGGAACGCAGTTTGACCCTGCTCAATTACCTGGAAGCGCATTGGAGTCTGGGGATGCCTGAAGACCAATACGATGAGCAACGACAACAGCACATGGTGGAAGCCGCAGAAGAAATTATGACTATCAGTCCTGACCCGCAACTCATTTTGCTGGCCAAAGAACACCTGAACAAGCTGGCTCAATTGAAACTAGCCTATGATGACTAAAAGCAAAAGCTGATGCACGAAGTTTCACTGGTAAGAAATATTTTCAGCACACTGGAGGCAGAATTTTCTGAAGCCGAACTGCAAAAGCTGACGGGAATAGACCTTAAAATAGGCCTTTTGTCGAATGTCGAACCGATGCTGATGCAAAATGCCTTTGAGGCGGTGACAACGGCTGAAAACAAATTCCAAGAAGTAAAACTCCATATCGAGCTTATTCCAATTGAAATATTCTGTGATACCTGCGGTCAAGCTTCCCCCGTAGAAAACTACAAATTCGTTTGCCAATCTTGCAGCCAACCCAACAACAATATTGTCAAAGGCTTGGAATTGCTGATCCACAGAGTTCATTTTTCTGAATCTTGAAAGACAAGGAATTAGAAATAATTTTCTAATCCATGCATTTGTTTTTTAGTAAAAAAAGGAATGCCTAACTTGCCCATAAGTTAGGAAAAATCTATGGAAAAGACCTTAAAATCGAATCGGGCAGCACGAGGTACCGTACCTTGCGATAACACCACCATGAATTTGCTCAAAGCGAATGACTTCATGGCAGAAGGGATTCGCAAGCGCATGGCCGAACAGCACATGCTGCTGATCAACATCACCTCATCACCCGGTAGCGGCAAAACGACACTGTTGCAAGAAACGGCTCGAAGGATTGGCCATCAAATCAATATGAAGGTATTGGTGGGCGACTTGGAAACAGAACGCGATGCAGAACGACTCAGATCCGTGGGATTGGATGCCCTGCAAATAGTAACTGGCGGGATATGCCATTTGGAAGCACAAATGATCTGGCAGGGTATGGAAGCTTTAAACCTGGAAGGCGCTGATTTGCTCATCATCGAAAACGTCGGGAATTTGGTTTGCCCGGCAGCCTTCGACTTGGGCGAAGACTATCGGGTGACGCTACTAGCTACTACGGAAGGCGACGACAAGCCCAAAAAATATCCGCGCATGTTTTTGACCAGCGAGTTGATGCTGATTTCCAAAGCCGATTTGTTGCCCTATCTGCCTTTTTCGGTGGAAGCTGCTGTACAGGATGCCCGAGATATTAATCCAGATATAGAAATCCTTCAATTGTCCAGTACGAATGGCACTGGCATAGATGCCTGGTGCGATTGGTTGTTAGAAAAAGTGAGTGAAAAGAAAGCCGCTTCAGTTTTGAATGCATCGTGATTACTTGGCATATTCACATTAGGGGGCAGGTTCAGGGTATTGGTTTTCGGCCATTCGTTTTTCGGATGGCCAATGAATATGAGCTTTTCGGATGGGTTAATAATGGAGCAGACGGTGTGCATGTCAATTTTAATGCGACTCCCGAGAAAGCCGGGCTATTTTATAAAGACCTGATTGCAAAAGCGCCCCATCTAGCACGAATTACTGGCCATTCGATAGAAAGGGTGGTCGAAACGTTCTTTGACCAGTTTCAGATTATTGAAAGCAGCCCTGGCGGAAATAGGGATTTATTGCTTTCACCGGATTTTTCCGTGTGTGATAACTGTCGCGAAGATATTTTTGAAGCCGGAAATCGCCGCGAAGCGTATGCTTTTACAACCTGTACCCATTGTGGCCCGCGCTATTCTATTATAAACGGACAGCCTTACGACAGACATGCGACCAGCATGGATCAGTTTAAGATGTGTGAAATTTGCTGTACTGAATATGAAAATCCTTTAGATCGGCGCTATTTTTCACAGACCAACTCTTGTGCAACCTGCGGTATTCAAATGGTTTTGATCCATGATTCAAAGGAGGTAATAACAGGCAAACCACAGGCCATCTTCAAGGAAGTCGTAAAAGCATGGGAAAACGGCGCCATCATAGCTATAAAAGGCATAGGTGGTTACTTGCTGACCTGCGATGCGACAAATGAAGCCACTATTAATCGCTTGCGTATTAGAAAACATCGACCGACAAAACCACTGGCCTTGATGTATCCGAATATGTATTACTTGCACTTGGATTTTTCTGTTCCTGAGTCCGCATTCAACGCTATCAGCAGTTTTATAGCCCCTATCGTACTATTAGATAAACCCCGTGATAACCGTTATAAGTTAGCAATGGATGCTATCGCGCCAGGCTTGGATCAGGTGGGGATCATGCTGCCCTATACCCCGCTTTACGCCTTGTTGTTGCAGCAATTTGGCCGCCCGATAGTGGCCACCAGCGGCAATTTGAGCAACAGCCCCATTGTTTTTCGCGATGAGCAAGCAGCGGAAGAACTGCTGAATATTGCCGACCTCTTGCTCTTGAATGACCGCGAAATAGTTGTCCCTCAAGACGATAGTGTGTTGAGGTGGTCGCCCCGATTCCAACAGAAGATTGCCATTAGGCGCTCCAGGGGTTTGGCGCCGACTTACATCAACCCCAAGCTAAAATTGGGGCAAGGAGCCGTTTTGGCCTTGGGTGCTCAGTTAAAAAGCACTTTTGCGATACAACATCAACGCAACCTGTACATCAGCCAGTACTTGGGCGATTTGGAGCAGTACGATACCCAGCAAAGTTTTGAGCATACCATCCGACATTTTGAAAAATTATTGCAGTTTGAACCGCAACTGGTTTTATCAGACAAGCACCCAGAATATGCTTCCAGCCATTTGGCTCATCAAAAGGCCAGTGAACTGGGTTGCCAACAATTGGCCATTCAACACCACGAAGCCCACTTTGCAGCCATTTTGGGCGAACATGGATTGATGGATAACAAAGACCCGATTTTGGGTATCATTTGGGATGGCACAGGATTGGGCGATGATGGCCAAATCTGGGGCGGTGAGCTCTTTTTTTATGAAAATTACCGATTCACTCGGGCTGCTCATATAAGCTATTTTGGCGCTATACTAGGCGATAAAATGCCCAAAGAGCCTCGTATTTCTGCCTTGTCAGCCACTTTTGGCATGCCAGAAGCGGAAGAATGGGTAAAACCAAAATTTGCACCTGCTGAATGGAAGTTGTATCAAGCTATGTTGGCTCAAAATAAGCCATTGGGCACTTCGAGCATGGGGCGTTTGTTCGATGCCGTGGCTGCTTTGCTTGGTGTGATGGACAAACAAAGTTACGAAGGCGAAGCCGCTATGTTGCTGGAAACCTGCGCGAGCCGATATATGAGAGAAAACCCAGATGAAGAAATTAGGTCTTACAACGAAGTAAGCTTTTTAGAAGATAAAACAATCCCCATTCAGCCCTTACTTGCCGCTTTGTTGGCAGATTTTAAAAAAGGGGAAGCACCAGGAAAAATAGCTGCCAGATTTCATCGGACACTGGTTTATATCATTCAGACGGTAGCCCGCCAATTGAAAATAAAGCAAATAGCCTTTAGCGGAGGTGTTTTTCAAAATGCCTTACTGGTTGATTTAATCATCCAACATTTGGCCGCTGACTTTGACTTGTATTTTCACGATCAGTTATCGCCCAACGACGAAAATATTTCCTTTGGGCAATTGATGTGGTATCATATTTATTGTTGTGCAAACACAGCATCACCATCAAAATAAATCGCAATGTGCTTAGCAATTCCCGGTAAAATTACCCAAATCGAAGAGCAATTCGATGGATTGGTTAAAATGGCTAAAGTCTCTTTCGGAGGCATTATCAAGGAAGCCAGTCTGGAAATGGTGCCCCATGCCAAGGTGGACGACTATGTTTTAGTGCACGTAGGTGTTGCCATCAGTGTAGTGGATGAAGAGGAGGCCAAACGCACTTTTGAGTACCTCGAAGCAATAGGGGAAGTAGAGGAAGAACTCAATATTTCTGAGTTTTTACCCAAGCAGGAAAAATAATTACGTTCACAAAACCGACAGGACATGAAATTTCTCAGCGAATATAGGGACCCCGAACTAGCCCAACGCTACCTGGATGAAATACACAAAACCGTCAGCCAACCCTGGACGATCATGGAAGTTTGCGGCGGCCAGACCCATAGTTTAGTCAAAAACGGCCTACTCAGCCTTTTGCCGGAAGCGATCAATATGGTGCATGGCCCAGGCTGCCCTGTATGCGTCACGCCTTTGAATTTGATAGACAAAGCAGTGTATTTGGCCGAACAAAAAGGCGTTGTCCTTTGCTCTTATGGCGATATGCTGCGGGTGCCGGGGTCAGAAAAAAGCCTGCTAGAAGCCAAAGCCAATGGCGCCGATATTCGTATCCTGTATTCTCCGCTGGAAGCGGTAAAGATAGCCGAACGGGAGCCGGAAAAAGAGGTCGTCTTTTTTGCTGTGGGTTTTGAAACTACCGCTCCGGCCAATGCTTTGTCGGTCATTCATGCCCACCGCCTGAAGCTGAACAACTATTCGATATTAGCCTCTCATGTATTGGTACCCCCGGCTATTGAGGCATTGATGGAGGATGATGAGACGAAAATACAAGGCTTTCTTGCAGCCGGTCATGTATGCACCATCATGGGAACAGAAGAGTATTACCCCTTGGTAGAACGTTATGGCGTGCCCATTGTGATTACCGGCTTTGAGCCTGTTGATCTACTACAGGGCATTTTGATGACGGTAAAACAATTGGAAACAGGCACAGCACAGTTAGAAAACCAATACACTCGGGTGGTGCGCGAGGAAGGCAACCCGCAGGCAAGGGCAACCATAAGCGATGTATTTCAGGTGACAGACCGGATGTGGCGCGGCATAGATGTCATACCGCATAGTGGCTATGAAGTACGGGAGAAATACAGTGCTTACGATGCCAACAAAAAATTTGCCATAAACATAGCGGAAGTGCCAGAAAACGAAGAGTGCATAGCAGGCGCAATTATGAAGGGACTGAAAAAGCCCTACGATTGCCCCCATTTTGGTAAAAAATGCCAACCTGAAAACCCACTGGGCGCACCGATGGTCAGCTCTGAGGGAGCTTGTGCGGCTTATTACCATTTTTCAGGTGCTTTTGAACAGCAAGCAGTTTGAGCAATGACGGATGAAAAAAAAATAAAATTGCAACTCGAATGCCCCATGCCCAAGCTCGACTTCGAGGTCATTACACTAGGGCACGGCAGCGGAGGCATACTTACCCATAAATTGCTGGACAGTGGGGTGTTTGAACTACTTCAGAACGATTTGCTCCAAAAAAGACACGATGGAGCAATGATTAATTTATCTGGTAAAACTGCCTTTACGACAGATAGCTTTGTGATTTCGCCCATCTTTTTTCCAGGTGGGAACATCGGCGAATTGGCCGTCAACGGTACGGTCAACGACCTGGCGATGTGCGGCGCCCGCCCGCGCTACTTATCCCTCGGTTTTATCATTGAGGAAGGGCTGTCTATGACAGAGTTTTGGGACATCTTGCTGGGCATACGATACGCTTGTGAAGCTGCAGGTGTACAGGTGATTACTGGCGACACCAAAGTGGTAGAAAGGGGTAAGGGCGACAAAATATTCATCAATACAACGGGCTTGGGGGAAATACACCCAGATGCAGCCATCGACATCAATCGGGTAGGAGAGGGGGATAAAATTATCGTCAGTGGAAACATAGCTGCGCATGGCATCGCTATTATGTCTGTACGGGAGGGATTAACTTTTGAAACCACCATAGAAAGTGATACATGTCCCTTGAATAACATTGTTGATAGTTTGCTCGATGAATTTGGCAGGGCTATTCATCTGTTGCGCGATCCGACAAGGGGGGGCTTGGCAACGGTATTGACCGAAATTGCCCGGGATTCAGGCTTGGGAATGGATATTCATCAAAAGGCCATCCCTATTGAGGATCAGGTAGGTGCAGCCTGTGAAATGTTGGGACTGGATCCGCTTTATGTAGCCAATGAAGGCGTGTTTGTGGCAATAGTAAAGGCAGAAGCAGCTACAGCCATTTTGCACCGAATGCAGCAAACGAAGGAAGGGCATTCCGCTGCCATCATCGGCGAAGTGGTAAATACCCATCCCCGCCAAGTGGTATTGACCAGTGCCATTGGTGGAAAAAGGGTGGTGAATATGCTGGTCGGTGAGCAATTACCCAGAATCTGTTAGTTCGTGAATTCTATGCTAATAACAGAACAGTTGATAAAAGCAACCCATATATTCAAGGGTGGTGAGGACTATCCTTTGCTCGCGCCCAGGGGGGTATTCCTGGTGAATGGCCTTCTAATGGTAGCGGATACTGGCCAAAATCGGGTATTCATTTGGCGGGCGATACCCAAAACGGAATTTCAGATCCCCGATGTCGTATTAGGACAAATGCACAAAGAGGGAACGGGCAGAAATGCCAGCGGGCAGGTCAGCGCTCATTCCCTGATGTACCCTTCTGGCCTATGGTCGGATGGCAAGCGGCTGGTCGTAGCTGATGCTTGGAATCATCGCGTTTTGGTTTGGAACAGCATCCCGGAAAAAGATGGTCAGCCGGCAGATGTGGTGATTGGTCAGGCTGATTTTAGCAGCAATGAACCCAATAGAACAGGCGTAGGAGCCATGCCAAGTGCCCAGTCTTTATATTGGCCATATGGCGTTTTTTCAGATGGTAAGCGCCTTTGGATTGCAGATACTGGCAACCGCAGGGTTTTGTTTTATGAGGGCATACCTGATAAAAATGGCGCTAAAGCGGATGGTGTTATTGGAAAACCAGGCTTTGATTCGCGCGATTACGACCATCTGGATGCCATTTGGCCCTATTCGGTGAAAATCAGTCCGCAGGGGCAACTAGCTATCACCGATACCCAATACTACCGGGTACTGTTGTGGGACAACTGGATCAAAGCTTTTTCAGAAAAAGCAGACACCATCATTGGCCAGGCTTCTTTTGAAGATAATGGGCAAAACCAATTCGGCTGGTTTCCTAAGGCCAATACCCTGAATTGGTGCTACGATACCTGCTTTTACAAAAAAGGAATGTATGTGGCCGATACGGGAAACAGCCGGATACTCTGGTTTGAAAACTTGCCAACTCACAATAATAGCGAAGCAAATCAGGTGTTAGGTCAGGATAATTTTAATAGGGGCATTGAAAATAAAAACGCCATTTGGAGTACACCGGATAGCTTGTATTGGCCTTTTCACCTGAGCATAGCCAATGGAAGGATGGCGGTTGCGGATACGGGCAACCACCGGATAGTGATACACAAGTTGGGTGAGGGTGAGGGTGAGGGTGAGGGTGAGTGAGTGTGGGTGTGCTGCAACACTGAGAACACTCCC
>CALMIR010000069.1 GCA_937864265.1 uncultured Saprospirales bacterium
AATCTTTTTTTTGACCTACATATAAGCCTTTTTTATTTTTGTCGGGTCAAGTAGTATTTCATATAAAATGGTTTTCTGGTATAGATGCACATTTTGGCTAAAGTGCATAAGGGGGCAAGAAGGTTTCTGGTTTCTGGTTTCTGGCTAGAACCAGAAACAAAGCCTAGCTTTTGCCCAACTTGAAACTAGAAACCAGAAACTTAGCCCCGCTTAAAACCCGCTTATGCCTTCTCTTCCGACACGCCAATCCGGTACAATATCCAGCCCATAAAGGCAAAAAACAGCACCCCAAGTATCATAAAGCCGCCGCTGCCCAGCAACGGTTCCAGCAGTTTTTCCTCCACATTCACCGTGGCTAGGGCATTGATTACGCCCACATTTACCGATAGGATGGCCACAATAACGCCTGCCAAAGCGCCGCCAGCCACCAATCCAGTAGCAAACAAATTGCCCTTGCCCAGTTCATCGTCCTCTACTTTCTTGCCTTTGCGCTCCTGCACCCAATTGACCAAACCTTTGATGGCACCGCCGATGAAAATGGGCAAGGTAGTGGAAAGGGGCAAGTACAAACCCACGGCAAAAGAAAGGGATTTCACCCCGCACAATTCCACCGTGAGCGCGATGAAAACGCCTACCAGAACAAACTGCCAGTCCAGATTGAACGACAGCAAGCCTTTGATCAGGGTAGCCATAAGCGTAGCCTGTGGTGCGGCGTATTTTTCACCGATGGCATGCTGAATACCTTGCGCCAGCAATTCCGGGGTTGGCGTATCCAGGTATTTGACCGTGAAACCGATGACGATGCTCGAAAAAATAGCGCCGATAAACAAAGCCAACTGTTGGTACTTAGGCGTAGCGCCAACGATGTAGCCCGTCTTTAAATCCTGACTGGTAGCACCGGCATTGGCAGCAGCTACGCAGATCATACCACCCACCACCAATACCAATGGCTCAAAGGACAAGCCCGTCCAGCCCACTGTAATGAAAATGAGGGCAGTCCCCATAATCGTAGCAATCGTCATGCCAGAAATGGGGTTGTTGGAAGAGCCGATAATACCCACAATCCGGCTGGATACGGTCACAAAAAAGAAGCCAAAAACGACGACCAATATACCGATCAATATTTTTGACAAAAACGAGTCGCCGGGAATCATCGGCAAAACAGACATGAGCACGATGAGTGCCAAGCTGCCCCAAAGTACGATTTTCAAAGAAAGGTCATTCTCCGTGCGGCTGGTGGCCGTACCTTCAGTCCGGTTTTTGATAGAGCCCAGACTTTCCTTAAAGGAGCCAATAATGGTAGGTAAACTTTTCAGCAAGGTTATAAAACCACCGGCAGCAACCGCACCCGCACCGATTTGGCGCACATAAGCCCGGTATATGGCATCTGATGGGTCAGAAAAAGATTGGGTGGTCGGATCCCAGCCGCCAGCCCCACCGGCTGTCGCTAAATCGGCCAGGTAGCCCAATTTGATCAATTGCGCTGCAATAACGTCTGGTGGCACCAAGGTATTGAGCAATGGAATCAGTCCCAACCAGGCCAGTACGCCACCAGCGACCAGTACGCCGGAAATTTTAGGCCCAATGATATAGCCCACCCCCATGTATTCGGGCGTGATCTCCCCGCTCACGGTGGCAGCAGGCAGGTATTTATTCAACGCAGCCGTGCTATAGCTAGGCACTTCCGCGATAACGTGCAGCACTTTTTGCAAAATGGCATACAAAAAAGCAAAGCCTAGCCCCTGATAAGCCGTTTTGGCAAAACTGCCCCCTTTGTCGCCGGCTATCAAGACCGAGGCACAGGCCGTTCCTTCGGGATAAGGCAGGGTGTCGTGTTCTTTGACTATCAGCGAACGGCGTAGGGGAATCATCATCAGGGTGCCCAAAATGCCGCCCAATACAGCTAGTGTAAATATCGTCCAGTACCGAAAATACTGATCCCCGACAGCAGGGTCGGACAGGAATAAAAAGGCAGGCAGGGTAAATACAACACCCGCCGCGATGCTTTCACCCGCCGAACCAGTCGTTTGGATGATGTTGTTTTCGAGGATGGTGGTGCCAAAAAAGCGCTGCCCCAATGAAATGGCCAATACCGCAATAGGTATGGAAGCACTCACCGTTAGTCCGGCTTTCAACGCCAGATAAACCGTAGAAGCACCGAATATGATGCCGAATATCGAGCCCAAAACCAGGGCTTTGACGGTGAATTCTTTGATGCTGCCATTAGAAGCAGGGATGTAAGGTTGAAAGGCTGGTTTGGGCTGCGGGTTCGCCATACGGATGTTGTTGCGTTTTGTTTTGAAAATTAAGGGTAAACCAGAAGTCTCAAAAAGAAGAACCGTTTTTGATTCACACGAGATCATTCCGGTTTCCCTTATAGGCAAATGTAAAAAATGTTTTTGAAATTGCTTTCTCTTCCAGTGTATAATATTGAGCGCCGCGATGCGCAAATAGCTCACCCTTATTTGTGCCATATGGTACAAATAACAGCGCACTATATTCATACCACGAGCAGAGCATGCTTTTTTAAACTAGCACAATTGGTAGCCATTATAGAAAAGCGGTGATAAATATCATTTGAAGTTGCTATTTTTCGGCAAATTATCGTCCTGGCGAAATTATTTATTTTACAGCCAAATAAAACTCCAAGCTATGTTTGAACAAAAAAACTTCCCTTTTCAGTCTCAAAGCAGTTCCATTTCGGAAGAAATTCAGGAATGGGTAACCAAAATGCGGGATTTCCTGAAACCCGATCAAGTCCATTGGTGCGATGGCTCGGAAGCAGAAAACCAGCACTTGCTCAACTTGCTAGTCGAAAAAGGAACTTTTATCCGATTGAATCCTGAAAAAAGGCCCAATAGCTATGCTTGCTTTAGCGATCCCAGCGACGTAGCTCGAGTGGAAGACCGCACCTTCATCAACAGCCGCAGAAGAGAGGATGCCGGCCCTACCAACAACTGGATGGATCCCAAGGAAATGAAAAACATCCTAGAAGACCTGATGGCAGGCTGTATGCGCGGACGCACGCTGTATGTCATACCATTTTGTATGGGGCCGGTAGGATCTCCACTGTCCAGCTATGGCATCCAACTCACCGATTCAGAATACGTGGTGGTCAACATGCGCATTATGACCCGCATGGGTACAGCCATCATGGACAATATCAATGGCGGCGCTGAATTTGTCAAATGCGTCCATTCCGTAGGAGCACCGCTGGAGACAGGACAAGCGGATGTAAAATGGCCCTGCAATCCGACGGTCAAATACATCACCCACTTCCCGGAAGATCGACTCATCATTTCCTACGGCAGTGGTTATGGCGGTAATGCACTGCTGGGCAAAAAATGCTTCGCGCTCCGCATTGCTTCCTCCATGGCCAGAGAAGAAGGCTGGCTGGCCGAGCACATGCTCATCATGGGCGTGGAATCGCCAGAAGGAGAGAAATCTTATGTTTGTGCAGCATTCCCGAGTGCCTGTGGCAAGACCAATTTCGCTATGATGATTCCTCCTGATGAACTATCCGGCTGGAAAATCACCACTGTCGGCGATGATATTGCCTGGATACACAAAGGAGAGGGCGGCAAATTGTACGCCATCAATCCTGAGGCGGGCTACTTTGGCGTAGCACCGGGTACCAACTCCAAAACCAACCCCAACGCCATCATTTCCATCAGCAAAGACACCATTTTTACCAACGTAGCCATTACACCCGATGGCGATGTGTGGTGGGAAGGGCTGACCAAAGAAGCGCCAGCCAACCTGATAGACTGGCACGGAGAAGCCTGGGATCCTGCAAGTGGCAAACCGGCTGCCCACCCCAATGCGCGTTTTACAGCTCCGGCCTATCAGAATCCGGCCATCGACCCCGAATGGGAAAACCCACAAGGGGTGCCGATCGCTGCGTTCATATTTGGTGGCCGTCGCAGTTCCACCGTACCTTTGGTGTATCAGGCCTTCAACTGGAATTTTGGCGTCTATCTGGCAGCAACGATGGGTTCAGAAATGACGGCGGCTGCTTTTGGCAATATCGGCCAGGTACGCCGCGATCCATTTGCCATGCTGCCCTTTATGGGCTACCACATGAGCGATTATTTCACCCATTGGCTACAGTTTGGAAGAGATTTGCCCAATCCACCCCGTATCTTCGGGGTCAACTGGTTTCGCAAAGACGAGGATGGCCAATTCTTGTGGCCGGGCTTTGGCGAAAACATGCGGGTTCTGAAATGGATCATCAGCCGGGCAAAAGGCCGGGTATCGGCAGTTGAAAGCCCTATAGGCTGGATGCCCCGCTACAAGGACATGGACTGGAGCGGCCTGAAGGATTTTTCCATCGAAGATTTTGAAAAAATCATGATCGTCGATCGCGAAGATTGGAAAAAGGAAATCATGAGCCATGAAGAATTATTCGCCAGAGGCTATGACAAATTGCCCAAGGAGTTTTTGTTCATGCGCGAGTTATTGCTTTCTGCCCTGTGGCGCTCTCCTGAACAATGGGGGCTGGAACCAGAGCGGGTTTGAGTTTTAGGATAGGAAAAGGTTTAGACGCTATTGACACGAATAGTAATCACAAATGATCACTATTCGTGTCATTCGTCTTGACAGGTACGCCGTTTACAAGGTATCGCCGTTTATGTCCATGCTATAAGCCAGGGATTAGGCGGTTGCGAAAAGCATCGACAAACAAACGGTGGTCATTGCGAACGCACTCGGCATAGCTTTCGCTAAAACGGACGATATAATCCACAAAATCAGACTCTCTACCATTCAAAACTTCATAGATGGCATCCTCCGTAGAGTAATCAATAAGCGTTTGGTCGCTGTCTTCGTCGGAAACGCAATGAATTTTGGCAATGCAGCGGCTCAAGTAATCCACCACTTGTAAAATATCGTCCATATCGTTGATATCGCCCCAATCCAGGTCGGCAGTATAAGGTGAAATTTCGGTGACGAACATGCCCACGCCGTCTAAATTAGTATAGCCCAAGAAAGGATCGGCGTTGACCTGTAAGGCTCGCTGGGAAGTGGCCGTGCGGTGACCTTCATGTTTGAAGTAATTGGCTACGCTCGGATCGTTGACGTACTTAGAAGCAGCAGAAGGCAATGCTACCTTCATGGATATGAGGATGTCGTTTTCCAGGGCTTCGGTTTCCCCTTCCAGCAGCACACTGATGATCAATAAGCCAGCAGAACCAATGCCTAGCCCTTTGCGCCGCGCTATGTCTTTAATGCTGTAAGTCAAAGAAGAGCGCCTTTTTCGTTTTGGAATGGTTTCAAAATATTCCATCAAGGCCGCTTTGACATTCATTTTTTCGGCATCGGTCAGTTGAATGAAATTGTAGTTGTTTTTAAACTGCCGATCTCCCTCAACGATGTCGGTTTCATAATCGAGCAATCCGACTCGAGTGCGCTGCCTTCCATTGCGCAAAACTTCCAATATGGCACCTTCCGCATTAGATGTGTTGAGTACAAAATTCCGATCCTGCGATGTGGCAAATCGGGAAATCTGCCGGGCATAACCCTGGGCAGCCACCGTTAAGATGTGGCGAATTTCATTGTCTGATAATGCTTTCTGATAGCCAATCAGTGCCAGACTGGCACAAAAGCGTTTCACATCCCAAGTGAATGGCGCAACGGTGGCTTCATCGAAATCGTTGACATCAAAAACCAATACACCTGCACCATTCATATAAGTACCGAAGTTTTCAGCATGAAGGTCGCCCTGAATCCAGACCCGGCTTGTTTTTTCGTTCAGAAAGGGGTCTTGCTCCTGGCTGACATCTGCATAAAACAGCGCTGCAGAGCCGCGGTAAAAAGCGAAAGCCGACTCTGCCATCTTGCGGAATTTACCGCGCCAGGCTGAAGTGTCGCCGGAAATGAGGTCGGCATAGTTGTCGGTGAAAGATTTGATGATAAAGGCTTGGCGTTCATCAGGGCTTTGCTGCCTGATTTTTTCTGAAATGGTTTGCATTGTTATTTATTTGTTTAAGTTCCCCCTGACTTTGGCCATAGCCTGATAGTTACCCGCTGCTTCTATGTCTAATACTTTCTTTTTACTACCCCCTGCCAAATTGCTGCGAAGCTACGAATAGCAAGACAATTAAACAAAATAAATATATAATTCTTTGACAATTCGAGGTGAGGTCTTCGCTAATGGATGAAGTACAGCAAAAAAGTTACTTGCTCGATTTGTCAAAGAACTACAAAGCAGTAGTTACACCTCGATCACGCGTCGGCGCTGATTGATGGATTGCACCACTTTAATACCTGCAAAAAAGAACAGTAAACCCAATACAGTGAATGCCCAAGGGTCAACACCTAATATTGAGGTCTTTTCAAATATCCCTAATATACCAGCAACCAGGGCTGGTGTTCCAATGAATAATAGGATCACTGAAACGAATTTCTTGATTTCCATAGTTGTACGAATAATGGTGAAAAAAAACTAGGGGCTCATTTTTGCCAAAGGGCAAACGACTATTTCTGCCCCATCAGGCGTGGGCGGCCTCGTATAAGGCAGGATGAGCAGCAATGGCTTTTTGAAGGTTTTGTCTAGCTGAATGGATGCGGCTTTTTACGGTGCCAATCGGAATATCCAGTTCCTCTGCGATTTCCCAATATTGATAACCTTGGAAGTGCAATAAGAAAGGAATACGATAGGTATCTGAAAGCTGGCCTAAAAAGGCGAACAATTCAGTAGCCATCAATTCAGCATCCGCTTCAGCTTCTGTTGCTTTGTTTTCAATCGCATACAGGAATTCTTCAATCGGCGACTCCACCGTATTCCTTGTCTTACTCTTGCGGTATGCATTAATAAAGGTATTGCGCATGATGGTAGTCATCCAAGCTTTAAAATTGGTACCGAGTTGAAAGCGTTCTTTGTGTTGGTAAGCTTTACATGCTGTTTCCTGTAGTAAATCCTTGGCATCGTCCATATTGCGGGTGAGGCGCATCGCAAACGCAAACAATAGGTCAGACAATTGATGGTATTTGTTCTGAAATTCTGCACTATTCATGGCTTTAAGTATTTTGGTTTGAGTTAATGTAGATTGTTTCCCCTAAAATAAGCCAACTATCGTGCCAAAGTTTTAAAAAACTGATTATCAAATATTTACAAAAAAATACAAAATTTATTTTGATGATATTTAATCAAAATACTGAAATAAAAAAAAGGCAAGGTTCATTAAAAAAAGCATGAGGTGTGAAATCTTAAATATTTTTTCTAAAAAAAGCACCTATCACCAAACACCTCGACTGCAATAACGTTTCAATTGAGGTAAGTAATTTTTAAACCATTCCACAGTACATTATTTCGGTATAATGTCAGGAAACAAAACGCCCCTGTTGTTTTGGAAAATTTAAGCTTAGAAGCATTATTAGATCTGAGTCTTAAAAAACCAATTGTAGCCTATTTCATTGTAGAATGGCTGGGTATGTGTTTTGTCCTGGATACTTACATGAAAGAAATGGAAGCATCCTGGCAGGAACAGGTATCCTTTCACAGGTTTGACACGGATCTACTGGACGATTGGAAAGATAAATTTTCTATCCAAAATTTACCCACAACTTTATTGATAAGAAATGGCGAGATAGTTTACCAATTTGAAGGCGTTAGAAGCAAATCACTGATCGAATCCAATATCAGAGATTATTTGGGCTAAGACACTGCGCTAGCCTAAGTATCCTGCCCGCTTCCTTAGCTGCGAAGGGGTGAAGTTGCTGCGCCCTCACCATTCCGAAGCTGATTTATTGCATTGCTCCAGCTGTTTTCTATTGAAACGGAATGGCTTTTATTCACCTAAGTACTAGAGCCATGATCGAAATCAAAGTTTCAAGCCCCGATGTAATGGGTATTATGAACGCCCTTTCCGGTCATTTGAATGTACCTATCCAAGAAGATTGTCAAAAAAGTACGGTATCCATTCCGCACCTTGTTGGAGAAGGTGAGATCAGTGCTTTCCAATTCCAGAATGGCTTGGAAATACTCATCCTTCAGTGCATCCTGAATGAAGGTTTAAAAATTAGTTTCCCCAAAAACAACCCACATCCCTTGAACCTGCATTTTTGTAAAGCAGGAAAATTCGAACATCATCTACACAATGATTCTTTGTTCTATCAACTCAACTCACTGTCGGTATCCATCTCATCAAACCCTGCAAGCAGCTCGCAGTATTGTCTATTTCCAAAAGGTAAGGAGTTGGTACATCTCCATGTCATCATCCATCGCCACTTGTACCTCAGTAAAATAGAATGCGATTTGGAATATTTGCCAAAAGCTATAGCCGAGGTATTTAGAGATGCTCAAGCACAGCGCCACTTTTTGTACCAGAGTGATTATAGCATGGATGTAGCTGGCTGCATGCAGGACATACTGAATGAACAATATGAGGGATTGATTCAAGCTTCTTTCGTAGAGTCTAAAGTATTGGAATTGCTGTCTTTGCAATTGCACCAATACACCGAAGAAACAGATCCCGTTAAAAGTGCGAGTACCTTGCGACAGTGTGATTTGAATGCCATTCTCGCAGCGCGGGATATACTGCTACAAGACCTGGACAACGCCCCTATTATTGTTGAATTGTCGAAAAAAGTGGGCATCAACCAGCAAAAGCTCAAGCAAGGTTTTAAAGCGGTTTTTGGCGAATCTATCTACAAGTATTTGCAGAAAGCACGCTTGGAAACGGCTAAAATACTGATAGAAGATGGTGGTTTGCCAGTTGGCGATGCGGCTTCAAAGGTAGGCTATACCAATAAAAGCCACTTTGCCCGACAATTTAAACGACAATACGGCTTATTGCCTAGTGCGCTAACTAGAAAAGCCCTTCCTTCCAAAAAGACATCTTCGAGGACTTTGGAAAGCGTCTATTAGCTCCATTTTCTTCCAATCGGGGCATTCATGCTTCCAATTGGACTACCCCTTGCCCTGATGAGTACCGTATTTTTGCAGCCGTTCACAATTGTGAACCTAGGGGCTCATTCAGTGGCAGCCGCTATTTGACCATAGCTGGCTGCCACATTTTCAATATTCACCTGTTCCTATGCTCAGATTTAATAGCCAGAGCCGTTTTTACTGCTTTGGCTATTACTATTGGTTCTCTGACAATTCTTATATCCTGAGAAAAAGCTTCGTCCACCGCTTATTGTTCTACCGTTCTATTATTTCCTATCTAAATTGTCGAATAAGATTGTATTTTTAACCCCGTACAACAAAATACAATTGGTTCACTGACAAATTGAGCAACGGATTAATCGGAAAGACCTACTTCTTCCCTTAGGCGTATTCCTTTCCGCTCCTATCCGTTACCCATAAAAAGGTCAGAGAACGATAAAATTTTCCATCTTTTGTTGCAGCTTCAATAATTTATTTATTTTTAGGGATGAGTAGCTATTACTTGACCCTATAAACACTTGTTCAACCCTTTTTTCATGCAGGTATTACACATCAGCGCTGAATGCTATCCTGCGGCCAAGGCCGGCGGCTTAGGCGACGTAGTCGGAGCCTTACCCAAGTATCTCAAAAAAGCTGGCGCCGATACAGCTGTTATCATTCCCAAGTACAGTTTGAAATGGATCAACAACCACCGCTTCCAGCCGATTTATAAAGGTGCGGTCAGGATGCACAATTACTACATCCCGTTTGTCATAGAACAGGAAAGCGAAAACAGCTTGGGCTTTCCTTTTTTTGTGGTCAACATCCCCGGTAAATTCGATCGCCCTGGCATTTATGCCGATCCTTCTGGTTATGGTTATGGCGATGAAGTAGAACGCTACTTATCCTTTCAGCAAGCCGTATTGCAATGGTTGGTACATTCTCCGGGAAAACCCGATATTCTGCACTGCCACGACCACCATACGGGTTTGATCCCTTTTATGGTCAAGCACTGCCCAGAGTACCAGTCGCTGCGCCATCTGGCCACGGTGTTTACCATCCACAATGGCACTTATCACGGCGCTTTCAGTTGGCGCAATATGTATTTATTGCCCTGGTTTGATTCAGCAGCAAGGGGGCTATTGGATTGGGCAGACACCATTAATCCGCTAGCGAGTGGCATTAAGTGTGCCTGGCGGGTAACAACGGTATCGCCATCTTACCTGAGTGAGTTGAAGGTTCAATCCAACGGTATGGAATGGCTGCTGCAACACGAATCGCACAAAAGTCTGGGCATCATCAACGGCATTGATACGCAGGTCTGGAATCCAAGTTCAGATACCTTCATAGCCAGCCAATTGGAAGCCGATGTAGCAACGTTTAAATTACAAAATAAACGCATATTGGGTCAACGCTTTAACCTAGATATGCGCTTGCCTTTGATCGTTTTCATTGGCCGCCTGGTAGGCGAAAAGGGAGCCGACTTGATACCCGAGCTCGTCGGAAGAGTTCTACACAGCGGCATACAAGTTGCTTTTGCGGTGTTGGGTACTGGTGATCCGAATCTTCAAGATGCATTTAGGCATTTGAGTCATCATTTTTATGGTCGTTTTGATGCCGCATTAGAATACAATGAAGCATTGGCCCACCAGTTGTATGCAGGCGCCGATTTCATATTTATGCCCTCCAGGGTAGAGCCTTGCGGATTGAATCAGATGTATGCCATGACCTATGGTACGATCCCTATTGTGCGTTCCATTGGAGGCTTGAAAGATACGGTGCCCGACATCGGCGAACCCGATGGAAGCGGCCGGGGCATTCGTTTCAATCACTTTGATCTGGATGATGCGCACTTAGCCGTTTACCGAGCTACCGAGCTTTACCAAAACCAGTCACTATTCGACAAGGTACGGCATCAAATTATGCAAATAGATTTTTCTTGGGAGCAATCGGCAGAACGATACTTGCAGGTCTATAAAGAACTGATTTTCGAAAACTAACCGAATAAAAGTCATGATAAAAGTAATTGCCCTAATACTAGGAGGAGGAGCAGGAACCCGGCTACATCCGCTGACCAGCCACCGTTCTAAACCAGCGGTTCCAATTGGCGGGAAGTATCGCTTGATAGATATTCCTATTTCTAACTGCCTGAATTCCAATGTGCGCCGTATGTTTGTGGTGACACAGTACAATTCGGCCTCGCTCAACCAGCATATTAAAAATACCTATAACTTTGATATGTTCGGCCACGGCTTTGTGGATATTTTAGCTGCCGAGCAAACCCCAAACAGTGTCGATTGGTTTCAGGGAACAGCCGATGCCGTCCGCCAATCGATGCATCACCTGGCCAACCATGACTACGACTATATCCTGATCCTTTCCGGCGATCAGTTGTACCAAATGAATTTTGAAGAGCTGCTCAAGTATCATGTAGAGAAAAAGGCAGACTTGACCATTGCTACCATTCCTGTCGTTGCGCAGGATGCACCGGGGTTCGGCATTATGAAAGTGAACGATGCCGGGCTGATCGAAAGCTTTATTGAGAAGCCCAAAGCAGAACAGTTGCAGGAATGGCAGTCGGCGGTTCCAGATAGCTACAAATCTCAGGGGAAACACTACCTGGCTTCGATGGGTATTTATGTTTTTAGCAAAAATTTCTTGCAACAGCTTTTTAACGACCATCCTTCCGCAACGGATTTTGGCAAAGAAATGATACCGCAGGCCATCACAGGTGGGTTCACCGTAGCTAGCTATTCTTACGATGGCTATTGGACGGATATCGGGACCATTCGCTCGTTTTATGAAGCCAATATTGCCCTGACCGACAACATCCCAAAATTCAATCTATTCGACAACATCAATATCGTATTTACCCGACCTCGTCTTCTGGCACCCACCAAAATATTTGGGACCTGGTTCAACCAATCTATTATTGCAGAAGGATGCATCATTCACGCCAAAATGATCGAACGCTCGGTGATCGGTATTCGTTCCAGAATTGGAGAAGGCACAGAAATTTCCAATTCGATTATTATGGGTAACGACTCTTACGAGACGCTTAAACAAATGACCACATCTGGAAA
Organism: uncultured Saprospirales bacterium; assembly: GCA_937864265.1. GTDB lineage: Bacteria > Bacteroidota > Bacteroidia > Chitinophagales > Saprospiraceae > CALMIR01. The sequence continues at coordinate 11,950 of CALMIR010000069.1, forward strand.
ACAACCTATGGGCATTGGGAAAAACTGCTACATCAGGAACGCCATTATAGATAAAGACTGTCGGATAGGTGATAATATTACCATCCATGGCAGCGTAGCACTACCCGATGAAGAAACAGAAACCTATGTCATCCGAAGCGGTATCATTGTGCTTAAAAAAGGCGCATACATTCCAAATGGCTCCCATATTGGCTTGAAAATGTGATTGATAACTTCAAATGGCAAAAGAAACGGGCAACGCTTTCAAGTGAAGCGTTGCCCGTGTTGTTTAAAAACTGCAATACTAGGGATTTCTTTCTGACTTTCATCAATACCCTGAACAGGCAAAAAATACCCAATTTGCCCGATCCTTGTTTATTTGTTTGTTGCTGGAGGCCTGATCAAAAAAAAGTAAGGGGTTCCAACTTTCTTGAGTTGAATTTAAAAGCTGTGTTTATTTGTTGAATTAAAAAAGTAAGTACTGAACCAAGAAATAGATAAATTTCTCAATAGCCGATGCAATACTGTTCAAGCATTACCTCAGCTAAATAAGTTGGTTTTAGTTAAAAAAGTAAGGACGAAAAAGCGATTTGTGCTACTCTGCTTTTTCATCATGTGTTGGGAAAGGAAAAAGTTGCGTTTTGCAAGTACAAAGTAAGGGCATTCAAAAAAGAAAAGTGTGCCAATTGAGTAGGAAAATCGTGCCATCTGACCTTAAAAGGGGGTTGATGTGCAAAGAAGCCGCATCATTTTCCCCTATCAAGAGGTAGGTTTGAATATTTTCAAAACAGCCTATCCATTTTACCCCCAAAAAAACAGCCCTTGAAAAATGAACTCTCAAGGGCTGTTGCAGCAATCCAAAAAGGGTTGCTTTATCTCAGGATCGTCACATCCCCTCTGATGATTTCACCATCTCCGATGTTCAATCGAAGAATGTAATAGTAAGTGCCATCAGGTAATGTCTCTCCATCCATGTTTTTGCCACTCCAATCGTTGTTGTAAGGTTTAGCCTGGAATACGATATCGCCCCAACGGTTGAAAATGATCAGTTCGTTGTCCTTGTACTCATCCGGATTGAGCAATAACTCATCGAAAATAAAGGTCTCGTTCACATTATCCCCATTGGGCGTAATACCGCTCGGGGTATTGAACTGTCCGGTTGAATCCCGCACGATAGTAATCTGAACAGTTGCCTCATCGCAAAGCTCTATTCCCTGCTCCAGACAGGCCGCATTACAAATCTGATAAGTATATTGATCTGTAGCTGGCGACAGGAGTGCTATATTGAGCGTGTAGGTCAAACTGCCGTTACTCTCCGTTGTCACCTGGCCAAATGCAGGTACGCCTTGAACCGTAATTTCCCATTCTGAAACATTAAACAAGTCGTCATTAATGGTGACATCATGGGTATTAAAGGTTTGCTGCTCGTTCAAAGAGATCATATCATCGAAGGCATCCGGCGTTGCCTCTGGAGTAACCGTTATGGTGTCTGCGCTGTACGCTGGACAACCAGGTAAAGAAAGTATCCAGATGAATTCGCTACCATTGACGTCCAAACCGGCCACATCTGTATTTGGTGTATCGGTAGCACTCAAAGTAGCACTACCCAGACTTACCCATTCTCCAGTTGCGCCTTGCGGCAAATTAGCATTCAAAGAGGCAGCATCACCGCAAACACTGAAATCTGCCCCTGCAGCCGCTTGCTCTAAGCTGTCATCCAATTGTATTTGAACGGATGCTGAATCCGCACAGAAATTTTCAATATTGGTTACTATCAACTGGTAAGTACCAACCGCATCAATGGTGGGGGTCAATCCGTCTGAAGGGCTTGGCAAATCCGGTCCGCCAGCAACCACCACCCATTCGTACATATAGACATCGCCAGTAGAAGAAGCCGACCCATCGAGTGTCAATGTTTCGCCGCAACCCAGCATATCATCGACTACACTGACATTGGCATCTGGCTGGTTGGGATCTTCTTCCACCAAGAAAGTTTCAGAACCTTGGCAACCATTTTCATCCGTTACGGTTACTGAGTAGGTACCTGCTGCATCTACGGCTACCACAAAAGAACCACTTGGCGGATCGACCGTACCTGCGCCGCTGCTACTCCATACGATGCTTTCAAAATCAGATTCCACTCCAGTCGCTGACACATCTATCGAAACGGTTTGGCCTTCGCATCCGAATTGATCGGGTGTTTCTGTTAATAAAACCTCGATAGCCGCTGTATCTGCTAGGATTTCTATGGTCGCTATGGAATCACAACCATTTGTATTGCTTGTCAACGTCAATTGATACAATCCCGGGCCACTTGCATTTGCCGTTAAGGTACCTGCCACAGGCTCGATGAGTGCGCCGCCAAGGCTTTCCCAAACGGGGGTTAGGTCATTGGGGTCGCCCGATCCCGAAGCATCCAGCAGTACCGTGGTAGAACTACATTGGAACGATTCTGGCGTGGCAAAGTTGATCGCAGGAGGCGCTGTATTTTCCAAAACTTCTACTGCAATTGTGTCAGAAGTACATCCATTGACCGTATTCAAAATCGCAAAAGAATAGGTACCTGCTACGGTCACTTCTTGCTGCAAGGCTGTTCCAAGTGGTGATCCATCTACGTCAAACCACTGATAAGTAATAGTGCCATTCATCATGGTATCCAGCGTAGAACCAGCGCCATCTAACATAGATGTTGTCTCGATACAAGTAATATCGCTAGCTACAGCCATGGCCTCAGGTTCTGTCCGCGCATCGCTTACCACCAAGTCATTTTCACCCGTACATCCAGTAAGGGTATTGACAATCATGATATTGTAAACACCAGGCTCCGTTACCATTACCGTGAAAGAATCTTGTTCAATGATCACATCACCTGTCCAGGTAAAATCCAGCGCCTCTATAGTAAACAAGGTATCATTCAGGATACTAAAGGAAACCTCCAGGGTGTCCGTCAAACAGGTATAATCAATTTCACCAGCCATCGTATTATCGCTGAAGACGATTTGAGGTACATCGCCATCTACGCCTATATTGACCGAGCCAATATCTGAACAGCCATTGTTCTCATTGACAATTTCCAGGGTATAAAGATCTGGCTGCGTCACGCTGATCATCGTAACATCAGTCGCAATAATATTTCCATCAGAATCTGTCCAGGTATAGGTTATATCTCCGCCAGGAGGTGGTGAAGACAAGCTGGCGTTGATCTGCCCCATTTGATTATTACAGTCCAAGAGGAAAGATTCGCCCATGTTCAATTCCGGGGTATCGAAATTGGCGACAGCCACGACAGTATCGCTCACGGCACAGTTGGATTCCGTATTGGTAATGGTGAATACAAAGGTACCTTCACCACCCGCAACGAAGAAATCCTCATCAATTGGCCCGGCTATACCGTTGGTTCCTTCTATCTGCGTCCATTCGTATTGGATAGTCAAACTGGTGTTGGGGGTTGAGCCCAAAGCACTAATCGTATCTGTCGGGCTATTGCAATCGATGAATAGCATATCTCCATCTAGCACGATAACAGGCACATCATCAGCAATCTCGATTTGTCTGGACAAAGTATCCGAACAACCAGATAGGTTGCTGGTTACTGTGGCAAAATACAAACCGGGTTCAATAATAACGGTAGTCGCTTCATTGGCACCACTTGCAATACCTGGTGTACCTTCTAATTGCTCCCATGCTACACTGAACTCGCCTGTTTCTAAGCCCTCCACCGTAGTGATCAATGTGATCGTATCCAAGTCGCAAGTGAAAGTAGAAGCACCAGCGACGTTAATAACAGGAGGCAAAGTATCCAACACTACATTGATTTCAGCAGTATTGGTACAACCTGAAATGGTGTCTGTAACGGTAAAAGCATAAATACCAGGTGCCCCCTCTCCTACTTCTATGGCCAGTCCTTCGCCCGCCAATTCGTTCAATTCGGTATAAAACCATTCATAGGTATAATCCTGACCTTCTTCTGTGCCAGTAGCGTCGAGCAATACCGTCTCTGCCAAACAGGTAATGTATGCCGCTGTGTCCAATACAATCATTGGCGCTAGCGTATCATAGCCTACGTTGATGATGACAGATGTTTGGCAATCATTCATTTGATTGGTTACAAACAGTTCAAAAGTACCGGCTGCAGTCACTACGGCCACATCGAGGTTTTCGGTACCCGGTAAAAGCTGGCCACCATTAGACGCCACCCAGTTCAAACTGGCAGCCCCTGGCTCTATATTGCTGATATTGGCTTCCAACTCCACTTGGGTAGAATTACAAACAAAATCCGTAGAACCATTGAGGCCTGTGATTTCAATAACAGGCACTTCATCGTCTTGAACTACAATTGTGCTGTCTAAACTGTCACAACCATTTTCGGTATCCAACACATAGAAGAAATAAGTTCCGGCTGTGTTGGTCGTGTAATCCTGGTTAGTAGTCAGCACGTTTCCGTCCTCATCCCGCCATTCGAATGTGTAGCCCGTAATGTCATCCCCGGCAAATCCTTCCAGTATCGCAACATCGTTGCAACCCAATGCCGTGGTATCGGTTGCAGGGCTGGCTACTGCCAAGGGAACGACCGTATCTGCTATAACTTCTATAGAATCCAGCACAGCACAGTTGGTGGTGAGGTATTCTACTTCGAGGTAATAAACACCAGGTGCCGTGACTTGAGGGCTTAATGCGTCTTCATCGCCGGGTACAATGGCGCCATCCTGTGTCGTCCAGGTATAGCTGACCAAATCTTGGGTAGCCGTTGCATTGATTTGTACCATAGGCACATCACAGGTGATTTCCTGCGTCGTAAACAGGGTATCGATCTCCGGATAATCCGGCTCTAGCAATAAGACCGTATCTTGTACAAAACACCCAATATCGTTGTCCATCACCGTAAGGATGAAGGTACCAGGGCCTTTGGCCAATAGTATTTCATCATTGGGTGAACTACAGATTTGGCCGCCTTGGATTGCCGTCCACATGTAGGAAATATTTGGCCCGGAAGAAGTGGTCGGATTGATGAGGTCGCATATTACATCGCTACAGCCTGCTATCCGATCGGGGCCTGCGTTGGCGATCAAATCGCCGCCAAGCGCGCCGATTTCAAAAGAAGTTTCGAGTACCAGTGGTGGCCCTGAGCTATCCAAAATGGTCACAAAATATGTTCCAGCGGAAAGGAATCGAACCGAGTCTGTAAATTGCGGCGGCGCTGTACCCCAGCTAAAAATATAGGGCTCTACCCCACCTTCAATGACCAGTTTGATTTTACCGTCAGCCGCACCGGGGCAAGATTCCGGTGTAATAATGGTATCGACAATAAACAACTTGTTATTGATACAAACCTCGCCAGGTATATCTAGCAAGCTGCCGTCGCCATTGGTGGTGGACACCGTTGGCATCGGGTTTTCACTAATGGTAATGGGGTAGCAATCGTCGCCAGGCCCCAACAGCTCAAAACAAATTTCCAGGATAACAGTACTATCCGGCAAGGCCAAACCAGCTGGCGAACCCGTCCAGTCGAAGCAAGCCAAGCCCACAGGTTCGTCGCTTACATCGGCCACCAAGCCCGGCAAAAAGCCGTTGTCGTTCAAGCTGACAAAAGAAAGATTGCCGGGGTTCCAGTTGACACAGAAGTTTGCGCTAGTGATGTTGTCAAAATCGGAAACTTTGAAATCGACACAAATCGTATCGAGCAAATCGCCCTCGGCATCCACGACTTCCAGGTAAAAGCCTTCTGGGCTAAGGATACAAAATCCACCGCCTGTACTGGTCAGGCCAATATTGTTGCCATTAGAGCTAGAAGTAATGACCTCCGCTTCCAATGGATCGTTCGTAATCAAAACCTCGCCACAATCACCAGGATCGCCCACTATTTCAAAACTCAGTGTAAAGGCGATCGTGCCATCTGGTAGCGTTACAGCCGATGACGGATTCCAACTAAAGGTAATCACACCACCACCGATACCCAGCAAGCCAAAGTTAGCAATAGAAGCGCCAGGGAGGTTGATGTTGGTGATGCCTCCGGGAAGTACCAGTTGTAATTCAGTAGGCTCAAAGGCAATTGAAAATTGCATGGACTCCACCTCAGTAAAGTTGTTGATGACGAAATCAAACAGGAGTATGTCACCTGGCCGTCCTTCCAGATCGTCCGTAATGTTGATCACCACGCCTTCTGGTTGGTTGATCTGAACATCACAGTTACTCGGATTGATGCCGATATTGGTATTGTTGGAGATAGCAACTGCACCGTTGGAAACAAACTGAAATGGCCCGTTGCCGTTTAAGCCATCTACCGTGAAACAGACCTCAAAAATAGCTGTTCCATTGGCCAAGCTCAAAGGCGGCATGGGGCCGTTGTCCCATTCTAAGCCCAAAATACCGTTGCCAACATTGGCTGTATTGAAGTCAATGCCAGTCAAAGCCAGGGCGTTTGCGCCAGTGAATGTCAGGATATTGGGATTGAATTCCATTTGGAAAGCCAACTCATCCACACTTTGGAAGTTAGTACCTACAGATACCTCTACACAAACCGGGTCGTTCAAATCAACCGGATCACCACAATCAGCTATCAGTTGTAACCCTGTAGGCGCACAAGGCCCTACTGTAACTTCACCTGGTCGGGGCTGAAAGAACAAGTCATTAAAGCCTCCGCTAAAATTGTTAGATACTTCAATTGGTGTAGGTTCATCGGTAACAAAAACATCAAACACTTCATCGCAAGAGCCGCTTCGCAACCTCAGGCACACCTGAAAGATGATAGAGGAATCCGGCAATGTAATGGTACCGTTCCCCACATCCACATACGACCAGGAAGTGGTCAATAAGCCAGGGCCGGGATTGAAAAAGCTGGCACCAAGTCCTCCCAAGTTCGGGAGTGTTGGTGGCACGATGATGCTTTCAAAATCGGCCAAAGCCGGATCCCAGGCCAGTGTAAACTGAAAACTATTCAGTTCATCAAAACCTGTCACAGCAAAGTCAATGCAAACCAAATCGCCTTCGTTGCCAAACTCTTCCGAGCCATACAAGATGAACGGGCGCACACAAGTAGAAACAACAGCCGTATCTACCGCTTCCAGGTTGATACCGATATTGGTACAACTAGTGTTAGAACGTCGTATATCCGGTGTGAGTGGTACCGCAGTCTGAGGAATGATAATTTGCGTGGCAGCGCCATAAGCACCCAAGGTGGTAAAACAAACATCGAAAATAGCGGTGCCGTCGTCTGTGATGGTATAACCAGGCGCAGAAGGGTTGTTTTGACAAATGGCAAAAAACCATTCTGTGAACAGTTGGCCACTGTTGAGCAAACTGAAGTTGCCGGCGCCCAACGTTGGGTTGAGCCCAGGCAGGTTCACGTTTTGTACGTTATTGAATTGCAATACGGTGGAATCCCATTGCAATATAAAGCGGGTAGAGAGGATGTCGGTAAAGTCCTCTACTACTACTTGAACGCATACTGTTTCCCCGGTACAAGGCGGGTCGCCATCGGGAGGTACTATATTAATGGTTGGTTGAGCATAGGCAGCAAGCCCAACTCCCATCACTGCGATCAGCAGAATGAGTATCTTTTTCATGAAACTATTGAATTTGGGAAGTATGAGAATACCTTTCATGGGATATCAGAGAAGGTCAATCTTCAAGCTTTGAATTGGGTTAACGGAATAGGGAAAATGCCAGATTAATTTCGTGCGTAGATCCTGCCGAAGGGCCGAAGGAACTGAATGAATAATCAAATCCATAGCCAATCTTAAAGGAATTATCGAATCCGGCCGTATCGCCCAGCAATACCCCTGTCTCCAAGTGCACATTACCAGAGGAAGCTCCACCAGCACCAATCCAGAAATTTCCTGGCAAATAATACCTCAGGTTAAAATCTGCATTGAGCGGCGCACCAGATACATATTTTACCCAGAGCGAGGGCTCCAAAAAGCTGTCGTTGTCAAAAAAGAAATAAGTACCCAGCATACCGTAGTAGTGCTGAATCTTTTTGATAGTATAATCCCCATTTTCATCCTGGAAAGTCAGGTCTAGACCAGTAACCTGTGGAACGGATACTCCGGCATAAAAATAGTTATCACTCCTGCCCATCAGGTGGTAAAAATAAATACCAGCGCCGATGTCGGCAAAAAATTGCGAGCGATCGATCGTACCCACAATATCATTGGTTTCTCTCAGACGAATGTCGGATGCATTCACCCGGAAATTAACGGCTCCAGCGCTCAAGCCAATCGCCAAACCACCTACTTCTGGATCTTGAGTCAGTAACCCACCTATACGTCCGTAAAAACCGGTAAATCCAGTTGGCCCTGTTTGGTCGTTCATGATATAACCACCGCCCATCAAGGCTACACCCTCTCCATCAGCATATAAGTATGAACCCCGAACGGTTTGGGTAGAGGGCGCATTGTCCAATCCAACCCATTGAGCACGATAAGAAGCGCCGAAAGTAATGTTTTGGCCAAAAGCCAAAAAATCGCTTTCAATGGCAGCCGGATTGATGATCGTGCTGTTTTCGCGGTACTGCGTGAACAAGGAGAGTTGCTGCGCGGGCAGCCAAAAAGTCGTCAGTAAAAGGATAGTGAGTATCGTCAAACGTTGCATGGGATAAGTTTTTGAGATGCAAAACAATACATGAGATTTTAAGCTTTAGGGAAAATATAATAATTTTTTTTATATGCGAAAAAATCGCATTTTAATGAAAAAAAAATAATGGCATCTCACTTATCCATCCTTTTTGACATAGGAATGGTAGCCTTAAAAAATTAATTTTGGCGTATAAGTGTAGATGAACCATCTCAAAGCGGAATCAAATTTAGGGCTTTGGTTTCAGATTCAAGCATTTTATAGCAGATAATTTTTGAAGGGAGCAAGGCCACGTGGGGCAGTAATTTTCACATTAAAGCCGCTTTTCATTTGTAAAAAATAAATAAACAACCAGTTAAAAGGAAAACAGCTTGCTTAAAATAGTTTTCCGGTTCGTTTGCGAAAAGTGTTAAATTTTGTCTGTATGCTTTTCTTCATCAATCGCTCTACGGCGATTTCCACAATTTTCCTTCCTGATTAATGTGCCAGATTTCACCATTTAGGGCCGGTGCAACTACTTCAAACATAGAAGCCGTTACATACAATGATGGTACAAACCGATAGCCTTCGACGGCGACTTCCGGCAAGTTAAAATGGCGGATATTTTCGGAATACTGCTTGTTTTTTTCAAAAAAAAGCCGCTGCTGATGATACATTTGCCATAAGGCCCATTTCACCTGCTCCGCAGGCCGCTCCTCAAAAGCCACAGCACCCCCTGTTTGGCTGGTAAACTGAACATAACCCCAAGTTTCAACCTGGTGCATGTCCACCCTACCCGATGGCGACCATACCCAATTTTCTTCCGGCCACGCTTGTTCTTTGCCCGTTTTTGGATCCAGCTTTTTGCGGTAATGCCCATCCACTATATCGAGGTGCCAGTCCACCCGTGAAAAATTGACCCGCCATTGGTCGCCTTCAGTTGGCGGGCAGGTTTTGGGCGACATTTCTTTTAGCGCCTTCCAAGGCATCGCTATTTCTACGCTCCAATATCGATCTTCATCCTCGGGATTGTTGAGTGTTCCTTCCAAATGCACAGCCGTTTGAATGCCTTTTATATCCCAATTGGTCAAGTATTTGGGCTGCCCATCATCCACCCGGTATGGCTTGATCATGAACAGGTCCCAAATGGCATTATGGGCATTCATTTCAAACTCATAATACAGCTGCCCGTCTCCGTCGGGGTCAATAAATATCTCAAAGTCATCGTTTTGATACATCACGGCATCTCGTTCTTGCAAAGTAGCCCATAGCTGCGGCTCTTCCAGTATAGCTGCAAAATAAAAATATTGCGAATCCCATAGCATTTTAGCGCGGGTGCGGTAAGACGGCTTGGGCTTCAAATGGCCTTCTATGTCCACAAAATCTGCTGTCCAATCAGCGTTTTCCCAAGCTGGGTCATCCATTTTTCCGTCTATGTCTATCGGTAAATCCGTTCGATGGCACACATACTGATTGGGTGCAAATTCAATCGGATGTTGATAGCTGATGCCCGTAGATGCCGGGTTCTGCGCTTGGAGCTGGTAAGCATATAAAAAAGCAAAAACGACCAAGATTAAAAGTATTCGGATCATAACATTCGTTTATAGGCTAAGTAATTGATTATCAACAAAAAATTGGTTGATTTGAAAGTGGTTTTTATTTTTTTAAAAAAATAATTGCAACATATCAAAAATCCATAGTAATTGCAGCATTTTTCAGCAATCAAACCAACTAAAATCCAGCCATAGCCATGCAAAAGACCGCCAAACTCATCAAGCCAGGCCAATTCGAGCCGCATCATCACTGGTATCCAAAGGCGCTCAACGCTACCATCCATCCGCTGATCAGTTTTTTCCTCAACCTCACAGAGGAAAGAATCATTAAAAGATACTGCCACCTGCACCCCAAAGTCAGACCCGATGTACTCCACCAATTTTTAACCTACCGCCCCAACCACTTCGTTTGGGCAGGTGCCGACCTCATGCATGTTACCGATGAGAACGGCAATCGTCAAATGGTAGTCATTGAAAACAATTCCTGCCCTTCTGGGCAAAAGTCGATGCCACTGCAAGATGACCACAAAGAACAAGGGGGCTATCGCCTATTTGTCGAAAGGACGCTAAAACCGATGGTAGAATCGAAGAAACGACAATTTGAAGGCGACCTGGCCGTTATTTACGACAAAAACCCCATGGAGGCTTCGGGCTATGCCATGACGATGGCCGATGTTTTTCAAACCAATGTACACTACGCTTCGTACTATCAGGATGAAAAAAAGCCCGCTGTCCGATTCAAAGACGATGTTATTTACGTATTATCTGAATCTGATGAATGGCGGCCCATCCGTTTCGCATTCCGATACCTGACCCAACGCCCCTGGAACCGACTGCCACTCAGCGCTAAAACCCAGATCGTGAACCCCATCGCAGCTTGCTTGGCCGGAGGCCGCAATAAGATGATGGCCTCTAAAGCTTATGATATTTTCAATTCGGAGCTGCGCCCGACCGGACTAGAAATTGTTACGCCAGAAACCATTTGGGATGTCAGCAAGGAGCAAATTCCCCTGTGGGTGCGCAAAATGGGTGGCCAGGCTGTCGTAAAAATCCCTTACAGCAACGCAGGCCAAGGGGTTTTTACCATCGTGAACGAGCAGGAACTGGAACATTTTATGGCACAGGAATTTCAGTATAAACGCTTCATCGTTCAAAGCCTGATCGGCAATTACAATTGGAGTTCTACCAGCAGCAGGGGCAAACTGTATCACGTAGGCACCGTGCCTTCTGAAAAAGGCAATTCCTATGTAGCCGACCTACGTATGATGGTCAGCGCAACGCCAATGGGCATTCGTCCGTTATGTATCTATGCCCGGCGAGGCGAAAAACCGCTTTTGGACAATATAGAAAGCGCAGGGGATTCCTGGTCTATGCTGGGTACCAACCTCTCCTTCAAAAACGAGGATGGCACCTGGGGCAGCGATACCAACCGACTCATCTTGATGGATCGGCGCGATTTCAACAAGTTGGGCATTGGATTGGACGATTTAATTGACGCTTATATTCAAACCGTGCTGAGTATGATTGCCATCGACAATATGGCAACTTTACTGTTCAATGCTAAAAAGAAATTTAAGTTCAAACTTTTCCGGTCGTTGAACGACGACCAAGCTTTGATGGACGAAATAATGACTTGATGAGCAAATACAACATTTTAATCCTGACGGATCATTTGGCCCATAATGCCGAAAACTCGGTATATGAATTGGCCAAATACATCAGGTTGCATCCCAAATGCCAAAAGGTGCACATCGCCAGCAGGAGTCATCCCAGCAATGATGCTTTTTTTCAAAAGTTGCGCAGCGAACAATTTCAGGTTACCCCTGTATCGGAAGATTTTTACTACCAGCCTAGTCAGGCACAATTTTTAGAAAACACCTGCCCCTCTTCGCTCAACGATTACGATGCCCTATTGCTCCGCTTACCCCATCCGGTAGCGCCTGGCTTCTTTCGTTTTTTGGAACGCAAATACCGCGATAAGCCCATCATCAACCACCCTAGAGGGGTGAAAAAAACGGGCAACAAATCTTTTTTGTTGGAAATTGCACAGTTCTGTCCGCCTGTGAAATTGTGTTGGACATTGGAAGATATTCTCGAATTTTACCAATATTTTCCTATTGTTTTGAAACCTTTGGAAAGCCACGGCGGTAAAGGAATTATAAAACTGGAAGAGAACAAGCTTTTTACAGCTGATCAGGAATTTCCTTTGGAAAGCGAACTGTCGAAACTGGAAAAACACGTAAAAGAAAATGGCTATTTAGCTATGAAGTATTTGCCAGATGTGTATCTTGGCGATAAACGCACGGTAGTCGTCAATGGGAAAATCATTGGCTCGGCCTTGCGTATTCCCCCAAAAGGCGCTTGGTTGTGCAATGCCGCACAGGGAGGGCATGCCCAATTCGCAGCGCCCGACAAAGATGAAAGGCAAATCATTAGCCAATTGACCCCCCTGTTAATGAAAAAAGGTATCGTCATGTACGGTATGGATACACTGGTTAACGAGAAGGGCAAGCGAGTCTTGTCCGAAATTAACACCCTAAGTATTGGAGGTATCAAACAGATGGCCGATTTTTCGGGTAAACCCTTAGTCAAAAAAACGGCCGACTTGTTGATGAGTTACATTGATCAATATATAAAACGAATGAGCCATGTTCACAGGACAGCAACAAGTAAGAGTCATTAAAAAACTCGAAGTCGAAGAAGTTGAAAAAGGTCAAGTATCGAAGTTTTTTCTACACATTATTTCCGATGGCATGGGATTGCCTGTTTACGTGCCAATCATGGTGGCAAGAGGTGTTCAAGACGGCCCTATTTTGGGGCTTACCGCAGCCGTGCATGGTAACGAATTGAACGGGGTATCCGTCATTCAACGGCTATTTAGAGATATAGATCCTTTGGCATTGCGGGGAACAATTGTGGGCGTTCCTGTCGTCAATATCCCGGGTTTTTTGCAAATGCAAAGGCCCTTCAACGATGGCAATGACCTCAATCGCATCATGCCCGGTCGGGAAGACGGCAACTCTGCGGAAGTATATGCCCATCGGCTGGTGACCAAAATCCTGTATCAATTCGATTACCTCATCGACCTGCATACCGCCAGTTTTGGCCGCATCAATTCCTACTACGTGCGGGCCAACCTCAACGATCCCGATGTCTATGAACTGGCTCAAATCCAAAATGCTCAAATTCTCCTCCATAGCCCGGCGCCCGACGCTACAGTAAGGGGCAACCTCACCGAATACGGCGTCAAATCGCTGACCCTTGAGGTGGGCGATCCCAATCGCTTCCAAAGGGGGCTGATCCGTTCTGGCTTGGTTGGTTTACACAATACCATCATTCAACTGGGAATGGAAGATGGTCAGATTGAAAATCCCGAACAAAAACCCATTGTTTGTGACCATTCCTATTGGATTTTTTCAAAAAAAGGCGGCATACTGCAAGTTTTGCCAGAGGTAACTGAATTGGTAAGCAAAGGGCAAGTCATCGCCATTATCAGAAACATATTTGGCGAGGTGATCCAGGAAATTGAAGCTCCTGAAGATGGTGTGGTCATCGGAAAGCACGTGCAGCCCGTCGCCCAAACAGGCACCAGAATACTGCATCTGGGAATTATCAAGAATTAAGTTTTTGCCTTCTTTGTCAGTAGCTGAGGCAATAGCTTATTTTAAAAAAACAGATGGGTCGTAAACTGTTTTACGGTAAACCGCCGTTCCGCCCACCCTTTACCGACAACAACCATTCCCGTTCGGCAAGGTACTTGGTTTGGCTAATTTCCGCTTGGAGCTTCTGCCAGGCTATGGCATCGCGATGAGGCAAGGCGATGATTTTTTTCAAAAACCGGACAAAATTGTGGTACATCTCCCGGTGATATCCTCCTTCCCTGTGGCGGCGCAAATAGGCCTCAAAACTATCTAGCAGCGACTCCAAAGCCTGCATTTCACCCTGCTCGTAATAAATGCGTACCATCATGCGGCGTACATCGAAGTTTTCCAACATATCCCTCATTTCTACAAATGGCAGCAGTGTCATCGCCTGGTCGTATTCGCGGATGCGGAAAAAATAGGTTGCCAGGTTGTACCGGAATATATTTTCCTGGTCTTTAGGGGGCAAATAGGCTTTGAATGTATTGAGGTAATCCAAAGCCCAGTCCAACTCTCCAACTGACACCGCGATGTTGAGTACGTTGCGATACGTTACTTTCGACAAGTAGCCATTTTCCAGAAAAACGCCCCTTGAGAGACCGCTGCGGTACAAATCGAAAGCTTCTTGTCGGTACTTTTTATCCGCAGCGTTGATGCGCCGGATGCATACGTTAATGGCCAGGATGTACAAATCGCGGAGGTCTGTATTGGAAAAAAATGCCGCATTTGCTTCGAGCAAACCTTTGAGTTGGGTAAAATGTTCCTCCTGATCAGGCGCTTTGAGTGCCCAATAACTGGCATGCCAAGTAGCAACTACCGCTATGTCCTCGAAATGGCCTTCAGCGATGAGCCGCAAAGTTTCAGACAGGTACGGGATCATGGCAGATACATTGGTCAGATTTTTTTGTGCCAACAGGGTGCAGCCCTGACGCAAAGAATGAACAGCCACAAAAACAGCAAAAGCATGGTTGATGGTCGCTACATTATCTATGCCACTGCGGTACTTCTGACGCCCCAACTCCCATATTTCCCGTTCGATTAAAAACTGCTGAAAATAGTAGTCATCATTACGGAGAGAGGCTTTTTCCAAGTGGTTTTTAGCGCGTTGCAGTTCTTTTTCCCAATGGTCGTTTAAACCCATTTTACCCAGTGACCGACACAGGTGTAAATGTATTTGGTTCGAATCATTCCTCCATTCCTGCCAAGCGAGATATTGACGTATAATATCCATCAAGTGGGCCATCAAGTGCCTTATTTTCCCATCTTCGAATTGCTCCTGAGCCCCATATACAAATCGGAATGCAGCTTCTTTGGCCAAGTGATTGTTGGTTTTTGAAAGGCTTTGGACGCCGCGTTTTTCCAGGAAATCAAGGAGCAAAATCACGTCTTTGCGCTGGTTGAATAGCGGCGAGCGCACCGCTTTGGCAATTTGTCGGCAATGCACTTCTGGCAGTGCGATCCAAGTTTTAAATAGTAGGCTATTTTTCATAGCAGCTAAAATGGACATTTTTTTTTATAAGTTGCTATTATACAATTTTTTAAATCAAAATTATTTCTTAATATTCCGACAATTAATAAAAAATGTCCTTTTTCCTGCCCTATCCTGATTGCATCTTTGGGAAATAAAATCGAACCAGCATGCAAAAATTGGTACTCATCTTGGTTTTCATTTTCCCGTTCGGGTTGGGCTTGGCAGGCCAAACTTTACTGCCTTTTAGTATCTCGCTTTTCTCACAATCGGAGGTAGATAATTTTGCCATCAACTACCCCGGCGATGTCATAATCGGAGGCAACTTGACGATAGGGGGCGGGCAAAACGATATCACCAATCTAAACGGTTTGAGCGGTGTGGTGGCCGTTCAGCAAAGCCTTACCATTAATCATTGCAATAACCTAGTTGATATATCAGGACTGAGTGCCCTCACAGAGGTAGGTTTTAGCTTAAGCATTACACACTGCTTCGCCTTGGAACATTTGCATGGATTGGAGCATTTGAGTAGTGTTGGATTGGATTTGCAAATCGAGGATAACGACCATTTACTCAGCTTGTCAGGCTTAGATCATTTAACCAGCGTTACTAATTTGACGATTAAAGAACATGTTTTTCTAGTCGATATTTCTGCGCTAAGCCAGTTGACAACCATACAAGGCTATGTTATACTAGATGCCAACTATTCGCTGACCGATCTGAATGGATTGCACCATATCACACAAATCGGTAGTTCGCTGCTAATCAGCAATAATCCTTTTCTGGATGATCTCACAGGATTGGAGTCCCTGAATTGGGTGGGCGAATTGCTCCAAATTTATAACAACGATGAGCTAGACAGCTTGATCGGCCTGGAAAACCTGGAAATGATAGCCGGTAGTGGCAATCGGGGTTTAGAAATCGTGGATAATGCCTCACTACAAAATTTATCCGGCCTGCAAAACCTGCAATCAATTACCGGAATTTGTACGATTGCTTCCAATGGCTCATTGACTGATTTAACTGCCCTCGGTAACATTACCGCTTTGACTTCAGGGTTATCCATTGTCAATAATTTCATGTTAGAAACGCTCAGCGGCCTGGACAACCTGACTTACATAGGGGGGCTACTCTACCTTTTTAATAACTACCATCTGGCGAATTTGGCAAGCCTTGCACAACTCGACTCTATTGGAGGAAGCTTGGTTATTTGGGAAAACCCCCAGTTAAGTGACTTGAACGACCTAGAGGGATTGGCTTATATTGGTGGAAAAATTGATATACAATACAACGATCTGCTCAGCGATTGTGATATAGCGGTGGTTTGTAATCACTTTTTACAACAGGGCAACGAAATCATCATTTTTGACAACGCCCCAGGCTGTGATTCGGCCCCCGAGGTGGCCCTGGCCTGCGGCGGGATAAGTGTTTACACACAGGTTCTAGCTGATTTGAATGAAGACTGTGTCGCAGATTCTACGGATATACCCATTCGCGAAGTACAAGTAAGGCTAAATGGCCCTGTTCAAACTACTTTGCACGCTACCAATGATGCCGGAGTAGCCTGGTTTGGTTATCTCGATGACGGGCTTTTTTCCCTGACGCTACCGCAATTTCCTACGGCCAATTGGGCGCTTTGCCAGGATACCGTTTGGGTTAACCCGGATACGATCTCTGGTGCCATCCAAGCTTCTTTGCTGTTAAAACCGCTGACCCATTGCCCGGAATTAGCCCTTGAACTGGGTATGCCACCCGCTTTCAGGATATGCCTCTTTACATCTGATATCCATGTAGGAATCAACAATATTGGTTTCTTAGACGCCGAGAATATCGAACTTGCCGTAGTTTATCCTTCCAACCTCCTGACGATAGATAGCAGCTCGCTACCTATACTGGCTCAAAGCGGGGATACTTTGTTTTTCTCCATTGACCACCTACCTTACCTCGAAGGGACAGAACTCCTGTTGCGAGCGCGAACGGTATGCGATTCGGTGTTGTTGAACCAAACGATATGTATTGAAGCCTTTGCTACGATGGCCAATGCCTGCCCTATCACGGCTGCTCCTAGCTCTGAAATACGCTTGCAAGCCCAATGTATAGGCGATACGACTGTGCGTTTCACCTTGACTAATATTGGCGATGCGCCCACACAATCGCCCCACGAGTATATCATCATTGAAGATGAGGTGGTTTTGATGATCAGCCCTTTCTCACTTGATCCGTCAGCGTCCCTCCATGTGGATATCCCCAGCGGTGGTGCAACTTACCGCATGGAAGCCACAAAATTCGATGATGGAGCACTTACGGCTACCGCCATTGAAAACTGCGGCGGTTTTACACCCGGCTTTATCAATGCGTACTGGTTGGATCAGGATTTCATGGGCTACGATATTGACTGCCGGGAAGTATTGACGGCTTATGACCCCAATCGAAAAACGGCGATCCCTACTGGTGTGGGAGAAGAACACCTGCTGGCGGCCAACCGTTCCATCCAATATACCATTGAATTTCAGAATACAGGCTCGGATACGGCTTACAAAGTGTTGCTGCGCGACGTGCTGCCTGCGGAATTGGATGTCAACTCCTTTAAACCTGGCCACGCTTCCCACCTTTACACTTGGGAAATCAGGGGGCTGGATACCCTTGAAGTGCTTTTTTTCCCCATTGCTCTGCCCGATAGCAATACCAATGAGCCCGCCTCACATGGCTTTTTTACCTTTGAATTGGCACAGCAACCCGATTTACCAGATGGCACCACCATTGAAAATTCGGCTTCCATATTTTTCGACTTTAATCCGCCCATTCTTACCAATACGGTCATCCACACCATTGGCCAACTGGTGCTAAGTGTGGATGAACCTAAAAACCAACTACCCCAATGGCGTGTAGCCGGCAATCCGATGTACCATACAGCCACCATAACGGCCATCCAATACCTCCCTGGTGAAAAACGCTTTGACCTGTTTGATGGTGCAGGGCGACGCCTTCGCAGCATCAACTTCAGCGGCCAATCTTTCATTTTTGAGCGAGGCTCACTGAATGGCGGTTTGTATTTTTTCAGTATCACTGATGCACGAGGACAGGTGAGTACGGGCAAAATAGTACTGGCTGAATGAGTAGATGTAGGTCTTTGGTGTATTGAAAAGAGCTGATATTTTCTATAAAAAGAGCACCTTAACACTTTCATCCTCCTATAAAATCCTATCTTAGCATTATAATCAGGATTTTACTATGAATACCAGCTCTATTTTTAACACTTTACTTTTAGCAGCGTTCTGCTTGATACTGCCCATGATGCTATCAGGCCAAACCGAATCAGACTCCCTCTCTCAAGCCAAGCAGCAGGAAGCGGAAATACAAAAAAGGCTGAAGGAGGCCGAGCTAAAGAAAATACTATTCGGAGACAACTTTTCCAAAGGAAGCACAGGAAAAGGCAGTCCTGGTAAACCCGATTCCTTGCTGAGAGACTCCTTAACTACCGTGCCCTTTATCAACCGAAGAGTCGAACAAAGGGCGATGATACAAACCGAGGTCGAACAACAAGGCATCGTAGTACTCTTGATCTGCGTGGACAGCCTTGGTTCAGTAATCGCCGCTGAGTACACCCTGAAAGGCTCTACTACCCACAACCCGGAGTTGATCCAGCTCTGCAAAGACAACATCCAGCTTTGGAAGTTTTCAGCAGCCGAGGTGGAGAAAGAATGCGGGACAATAACCTACCACTTTCGTCAACGCTAAGCAAAAGTGGGGTCGGCCGTCCTAACTGGGCATTTAGGCCAGAGTTACTAAATTTTCACTTTGCCCGCTCTAGTGCTTTAATAAAAACAAAAAAATGATGCATATTCAAGAAATCAATTCCATTAATATTATGGAAAAGTTTTCATTGTTTGAAAAACAGTGGACGCCTCACATAATTGGAGAACTCAATGGACAATATGTAAAACTTTGCAAACTCAAGGATGACTTTGTTTGGCATAGTCACGAGAATGAAGATGAACTTTTTATGGTTTTCAAAGGGACGCTCTTAATGGACTTTCGAGATGGCAGAACAGTTGAAGTCAAAGAAGGCGAAATTTTAATCGTCCCAAAAGGGGTTGAACACCGACCACATACAAACGGTGAAATTGTATTTAACCTACTCTTTGAACCAAAGGCAACGCTACATACTGGAACTGTGGAAAGCGAAATGACGGTGAAAGAACTTGAGTGGATTTGAAATCAACGAGCGGCAAACATCCAAATGAAAAAGAATCACGGTAATAAACTTTTAGGCGTTTTCAAAAAACTACTTCCCAATTTATCAAAGTCCTTACCCTCACGGGCTAAACGGTAACTAAATTTTTCAGCGTTACTTAGGGTTTGTTATTTCCATTTTCCCTTATTTTGGAGTTTTTAAACCTCGATCCCTTTCGATGAATCGCAAGCAATCGCTCCACGCTCTTAGCCCCTTGAATACGATTTACCATTTGCTTGGTTTAATGGTATTGCTTTTCATTGCCCAAAAGGCGGGTATCACTGGTTTTACTCACGACGAAAGCTACACCTACAACCATTTTTTCCACCTGAGCGAAAAAAAAATCATCCTCTATGGCCGGGCGGTGGACGACCTACCCGTACTCACCAACAACCACATCTTCAATACCCTGATGATGAAGCTGTCGGAAAGCCTGTTTGGTTTCAGCGAATTTGCCCTGCGCCTGCCCAATATCCTGGCTTTTGCGGCCTATTATTGCGGGGTATTGTTCCTGCTGCGCGACAACAAAGCACATTGGAAAGCCATCGGTTTTGTCCTCCTATTGGCCAACCCCTACTTGATTGATTTTTTTGGGCTGGCCAGGGGCTATGGCCTCAGCATCGCCCTTTTGCTGTGGAGCTTGTATCATTTTTTGAAATACCTAAAAAAAACTGCCATCAGCCATCTGCTGCTGTTCCATTTGTGCGCCATCCTCAGTGTGTGGAGCAATTTTGCGACCATCAATTACTACGCTGCGGCAATGGCTACTGCGGTGATTTATCCTTTGCTCCTGTGGGAAAAAGGCCTTGTTTGGCCCAGCGTTTGGAAACCCCGCAACCTGTTCATTAGCTTTGGTTTTCTACTACTGCTGGCCCTGCTAATCGCCCAGCCTTTTCAGCGAATCATCGAATTAGAACTCATCAATTTTGGCGGAAATGCCGGCTTTTGGCAGGATACGGTCGTTTCCTTGATACAAAAAAGTGCCTACGGCTATGCCCTTTCTCCTGAGGTAGTCAATGTCTTGTTGTTCCTCGTGGCCTTTGTGGCGCTGGTTCCGCTGGTCTTATTTTTTCAAAAAGCATTGCGCGGGGATAAAGCCTTTTTCAAAACAGAAATGGACTGGGTTTGCACCAACCTCATCCTGGTTCTAATCGCACTCTCCACGGTGACCCAACACTACCTCTTCGGGCAAGACTACCTCATGGAACGTTTTGCTGTTTTTCTCTATCCGCTTTTTGTGCTCAATCTGTTTTTTTCCCTTCGCTACCTCGGCCAAAATAAGCTGTGGAAAACACCCTTTTCCATACTGGCTGCTGCGATTGCGCTGGTGATGACCTGGCATACATTTTCGCAGTGGAACACCCGCTTTTACCTGGATTGGAAATACGACATGGACACTAAAAAGGTGATCGCCCTCATGATGGACGATTTCGCGCAAAAAGGGGAAGCAGGCCCCATATCCGTAGGCGTTTCTGGTTTTTTAGAGCCTACCATGAATTTTTATCGCCATTATTTTCAGTACGATGCCATCCTGCCTATGGATCGCAGCGCGCCCCTGGCAGAAGATGCTTACCTCTATTACTTAAATTGGGAAATTTTCAACTATCAATTGGATACCGCTACCCATCGAATCATTTACGATGCGGCTGAAGCGGAAGCAAAACTTTTAGAAAATCAATAAATAGTGCAAAAATTACTTCCCGGTTTATTAGAGTCCATACCCTAGCGTACCTACTTAAAATGAACCGGTTAATCTGCTAGATCGGGAACTTAATTTTCCTGCATTACGAAAGAAAAGGACGATCCGCCTTGCTTCCGCAAGTATTTTACGATAACTTAACGTATTTTTGGCGTAGTACAAAACACCAATCCATGTATCTCCTCGGTTATGACATAGGCAGTTCCAAAATAAAAGTTGCGCTGATTCGTGCCGATAACTTTCAAGTGATCGGTGTCATTCAATACCCAGAGCAAGACATGGATATGATTTCCCGTCAGCGCGGATGGGCAGAGCAACAGCCGGAGGTCTGGTGGCAAGACTTTTGCACGGCTACCCAGCATTTGCTCGATCAGTTTGATATACAACCCCACCGAATCAAAGGCATTGGCATTGCTTACCAGATGCACGGCTTGGTGTTAATCGACAAAGAACAACAGGTATTGAGGCCGTCTATCATTTGGTGTGATAGCCGTGCCGTGGCCATCGGCCAAAAAGCTTTTAATGACTTAGGGGAAAATTACTGCCTGGGTTCCTTACTCAATTCTCCTGGCAATTTTACGGCTTCCAAGTTGCGTTGGGTAAAAGACAATGAGCCGGAAGTGTATGAAAAAGCGGATAAAATACTGATGCCCGGCGATTTTATTGCCATGAAACTAACGGGTGAAGCCACTACCACAATTTCTGGATTGTCAGAAGGCATTTTCTGGGATTTCAAAGAAAAGAAAATCGCCGATAAATTGCTGCATTACTACGGCTTAGAAGATCAAATGATAGCTCCTATTGTTCCTACCTTTTCCATACAAGGCAAAGTAACCAAAAAAGCAGCCCAGAGAACCGGACTAGCGCCTGGCACACCCGTAGCGTACCGATCAGGCGACCAACCCAATAATGCGCTATCCCTCAATGTTTTGCACCCCGGCGAAATGGCTGCTACCAGCGGCACATCTGGCGTTGTTTACGGTATCGTGGACAAACCCATTTTCGATAAGAAATCGAGGGTCAATTCCTTCGCGCACGTCAATTACGAAGATCATTTCGATCGGATCGGGGTGTTGCTTTGTCTGAACGGCGCTGGTATTGAATACAGTTGGATCAAGCGCCAAGTTGCCCGCAAAGATCATACCTACGACGATATGGAGCGCATGGCTTCTACCGTACCCGTCGGTTCTGATGGCCTTTGTCTGCTGCCTTTTGGCAATGGCGCAGAACGCATGCTGGAAGACCGCAACCTCAATGCCCATATTTTCAATCTGGACTTTAACCGGCATACCCGTGCCCATTTATACCGGGCTTCGCTGGAAGGGGTGGCCTATTCTTTCGTCCACGGCGTCAATATTCTGAAAGAACTGGGGCTTAACATCAATATCATCCGGGTGGGCAACGACAACATGTTTCAATCCAAAATTTTCGCCTCCACCATTGCCACCCTACTCGACTGCCAGATTGAAGTCATCGAAACCACTGGTGCTATAGGCGCGGCAAGAGCGGCAGGTGTGGCTACTGGTATCTATGGCTCTATCAGCGAAGCATTCGGAGACATACAAAATTATGCGGTTTACGAGCCTCAACTCAACCTGGCCTTATGCCAACAAACTTACAATTACTGGCAATCGCGCCTACAATTGGTGATGGAAGAAAACTCGGCTGGTTTCCGCAAAACAGAAGCTTATCTCGGCGAAAAAACAGACCATCTAAAGAAAGAATTGGCTCAGTATTCCAAAGCCTTGACCCTGGCCCAACAAAAGGAAAATGCGGTCAATGAACTCCTCCTCCAAATAAAAACCGCTATTACTGGCATCAAGACCGATACGCCCGGTACCCTGTCTAATATCAGCGACCGAATAGAAAAATGGATCAATTCGGGAAATTCCGTAACCGACCTATCGGAAAGCCTGGACTTGTTGCACCACGATTTTTTGAATAAACTAAACAAAGCCTACCCTGGCTTATCCAGACAAGAACTAAAGCTGTGCCATTTGTTGAAAATGAAGCTCAGTACCAAAGAGTTAGCCCATCAATTGAATATGTCTATTCGGGGGGTAGAAACTTCTCGCTATCGCCTCAGAAAAAAATTAGGCCTTCAGCCCAGCGAAAATTTATTGGCCTTTCTAGAAAGCATTGACAGCGATTGACGTATTATTGACGTATTATTTTTTTGAATTGAAGCGTTTTTGCAGTAGTTTGCAATTTTGTGCGCGACCACTAATTTCCTTTCTTTGTTCTGAATTTACTACTACACTCAAAATTTTATTTAATCCAGTAAAGAATCGACAGAAAGTTTTTCCGTTTACTGGTTCGATGACTTGGTGTACGCCTAAGTGCTGGGGATGGTTTTTATTGTACCTTGAGCAAAGGTCATGCACTTCATAATGAGCCATCACACACCGATACCTTTCGTTAGCCCCAACCTACCGAGCCTGCAAATTTAAAGTCTATCTCATCAAACAATCTTGGTATTGTAGGCAGATATACTGCTGCAATCCTAAATGTACTTTTTATGTATTTACTCGGCTACGACATTGGCAGTTCTTCGATCAAAGCGGCACTCGTTGATGCAGAAACGGGCGCGGCGGTAGCTATTATACAATCGCCTGACAAAGAAATGCCCATACAGGCTGTACAACCCAATTGGGCAGAGCAACATCCATCGGTATGGTGGGAACATGTTTGCTTGGCCACCCAACAACTGATCCAACAAACGGGTATAAATCCTGAAACGATAAAAGGCATAGGTATTTCTTACCAAATGCATGGTTTGGTATTGGTCGATAAGCAACAGCAAGTGCTTCGCCCTGCTATTATATGGTGTGATAGTCGCGCAGTGAAAATTGGAGCCTCCGCATTTGATGACCTAGGGGAAGAGCGATGTTTATCACAACTGTTGAATTCACCGGGCAACTTCACCGCCTCAAAATTAAGATGGGTCAAAGAAAATGAACCCGAGTTATATGAGCGTATGCATAAATTTATGCTGCCAGGCGATTACATCGCCATGCGCTTTACTGGTGAAATCGTCACCACACCTAGTGGCCTCTCCGAAGGCATTCTTTGGGATTTTTCAAAAAATGAGGTTTCTCAACTGGTCATGGATTACTATGGCTTTGCTATGGAAAATGTGCCAACAGTCGCCCCTACCTGTTCGATTCAAGGCGTTTTGACTTTAGAAGCGGCAAAGGCTACCGGGCTGACTCCAGGCATACCAGTGGCTTACCGAGCAGGCGACCAGCCCAATAATGCCTTGTCGCTCAACGTGCTGCAACCAGGCGAAGTAGCCGCCACCGGGGGTACTTCCGGCGTTGTCTATGGTGTCGTCGATCGCCCCGCTTATGATCCCCTTTCAAGGGTCAATGGATTTGCACATGTCAATCACAGCGCCGACAATCCCCGAATAGGCATCTTGCTCTGCATCAACGGTGCGGGCATTCAGTACAGTTGGGCCAGAAACCAGGTAGCCCCCGAGCAAATGAGCTACCCGGAAATGGAAAAATTGGCGGCCAATGTGCCTGTAGGTGCTGATGGATTGCGCATTTTACCTTTTGGAAATGGCGCAGAACGCATGCTGGGCAACAAAGAAACAGGCGCTCGAATCAACAACCTTCAGTTCAATCGGCACGAACGCTCGCATTTCTACCGCGCTGCCTTGGAGGGTGTGGCCTTTTCTTTTGCTTATGGCATTAAAATTCTAAGGGAGATGGGGCTCAGTCTTCAAGTGATGAGGGTCGGCAATGACAATCTATTCCAATCCTCTATTTTTTCTTCTACCATTTCCAATTTGGTGCATAGCCGCATTGAAATCATAGAGACGACAGGGGCTATTGGAGCGGCAAAAGCGGCTGGCGTCGCGACGGGTATTTACGCTTCGCTGACAGAAGCTATGAGCGGATCAAAAACATTGAAAATATACGAACCCACACCGCAAAACGGCATCTATGAGAAAGCCTATGCACTTTGGGAGCAGGACTTGAGCAAGGCTTTGGCAATGGAATAAAATGCAGCCAATCATAGGCTGCCCAATTCAAAACAATACATGGAAAAAACAAACAACGTTAGCATTACAAGCGGAGAAAAAGAGTACTTCAAAGGCATTGGTCGAATCGCTTATGAAGGAACGGCTTCTGATAATCCGCTTGCATTTCGATGGTACGATGAAAACAGGATCGTGCGCGGCAAAACCATGAAAGCACATTTCAAGTTTGCTGTGGCCTGGTGGCATACCTTCTGTGGTACGGGTGGCGATCCTTTTGGGTTGCCCACCAAAAATTTCCCCTGGCTTGCCGCTACAGACCCCATGCAACAAGCCAAAGACAAAATGGATGCCGGATTTGAATTCATTACCAAAATGGGCATTCCATACTACTGCTTTCACGATTATGACCTGGTTGCGGAAGGCCCTACTTTAGCAGAAAGCGAAAAAAGGCTACACGAAATCACGGACTACGCCTGGCAAAAGCAGCAAGCATCAGGGGTGCAACTGCTTTGGGGTACGGCGAATCTATTTTCACATCCCCGCTACATGAACGGGGCAGCCACGAATCCCGATTTCCACGTCGTGGCCTATGCGGCGGCTCAGGTCAAAAATGCCCTGGACGCCACGATTAAGTTGGGCGGCGGCAATTATGTTTTCTGGGGCGGACGCGAAGGCTACATGTCTTTGCTGAATACCGATTTGAAAAGAGAGCTAGATCACATGGCCGCATTCTTGCACCTGGCCAAGGATTATGCCCGGGCTCAGGGCTTCAAAGGCACCTTTTTCATTGAGCCAAAGCCAATGGAGCCCAGCAAGCACCAATACGATTTTGACGCAGCTACCTGCATCGGATTCCTGCGCGAGTACGGCTTGGCCGATGACTTCAAGTTAAATCTGGAGTTCAACCACGCTACCCTGGCACAACATACCATGCAGCACGAAATGCAAGTTGCAGCCAACGCCGGTATGTTGGGCAGCCTTGATGCCAATCGGGGTGACTACCAAAACGGCTGGGATACCGACCAATTCCCGGTCGATATTTATGAATTGACCGAAGCCATGCTGGTCTTCTTGCAAGCAGGTGGATTGCAGGGCGGAGGCATTAATTTCGATGCCAAAACCCGCCGCAATTCTACCGATCTGGCAGACATTTTTTATGCCCACATTTCAGGAATGGATGCCTTTGCACGGGCCTTACTTACAGCCGATGCCATTTTGGCTCATGGCCAATACGAAGCTTTAAGAACGGAACGCTATGCCTCCTTCGATGAAGGAATGGGCAAAGACTTCGAACAAGGAAAATTAAAATTGACCGATCTCGCGCAATGGGCTGCTGCCCAGGGCGAACCTGCCCAATACAGCGGCAAGCAAGAACTTTTTGAGCTAATACTTAACCGACATATTTAAGCAATAACCAACATAGAAGGGGCACGCCCCTTCTATGCAACTTTTAAGTTTCATACATCAAGTATTGCTCCGGCCTCCCCTACACCAGGGAGGTCGGCAAGCAATTTTACATCTATTGAAAACTCGTTAATCAAACTCACTTATAATTATGAAAACATCCATTTTCTTTTCCAACGAAAAAGTACCCCCTTAAAGATTGTCAGACAACCTAAAAGGAGGTACCATCTAATTAACAAACTTTAATTTCTTTTTTAAACATGAAAAAGCGATATGTTCTAAAGCTTTCTACCCACTGGAGTTTCATCAGGCCGGGGGGTCTTACCTTACTATTTTTGCTGATTTTTACACTGGCAGCGGTTGCGCAAGTCGTCAACATCTCTGGTGTAGTAACAGATGAAGACGGGATTGGCTTACCGGGTGTCAATGTCTTAGTTGAAGGAACAACCACCGGTACCATTACGGATGTTGACGGAAAGTATGCTGTCAATGCCGACAAAGGGGCAAAGTTAATATTTTCCTTCACAGGTTACGCCAGTCAGACGATTATTGTTGGCAACAGTACCGTTATTGATGTCGATTTGGCGCCTAACGCCGAAATTCTGGAAGAAGTCGTAGTAACCGGTTATTCTTCTCAAAGGAAACGGGACATCACAGGTGCGGTAGCCGTTGTTGATGCCGACGAATTGAACAAAATTCAGGCTTCCAGCTTCACACAAAAACTGGAAGGCCGGGCTGCTGGGGTTACCATCTCTACTTCTGGTGAGCCTGGGGAAGGCACCACCGTTCGCATCCGGGGTATCAGTTCTTTCCAAAGCAATGACCCTCTGTACGTCATTGACGGAGTACCCGTTCAGGATAACTACAGCACGGGCTTCAACCCAAACGATATTGAAAGCATTCAGGTGTTGAAAGATGCCTCTGCGGCTTCCATTTATGGCTCTCGCGCCAACAATGGGGTAGTTATCATTACGACCAAAAAGGGGAAATCCGGCAAAACCCGTGTGACGTATGACGCCTACGCCGGTGTACAATCACCTGTCAGCACGCCTGATTATCTGATAATAGATCCGCTCGATTATTCCGACTATGTGTGGACAAGGCACGAAAATGCAGGACAGGTAGTTGATGCCGCCAACCCATATAGCCTCGGCAGAGGTGTTTTGCCTACTTACTCCTTCCCTGCCGGTAACGATGCCGACGAAAAAGACTATTCCTACCCAGACAACATCATCATGCGTGCCAACCATGATGGCACCGATTGGTTCGACCAGGTTTTTGATCCAGCCTGGGTAACCGAGCACAACATCGGTGTGTCTGGTGGCAATGACTTTGGCAGTTACTACTTTTCTACCAGCTACCTCGATCAAAATGGTACAATGATCAACAACTATTTCAACCGGATATCTGTACGCGCCAATACCGAATTCAAAGCTGGCCGTTTCAAATTCGGTGAAAACCTACTGTTGACCCGTTCTACTTCTGTAGGCCAGGACGGTATCAGCGGTGGAAATCAGGATGAACAAGGGATAATGACCTGGACAACTTTGATGAACCCGCTTACCCCCGTGTATGATGTAGCGGGCAATTTCGGCGGAGATAAAGCCCCCGGGGTCAGTAATGGCAGTAACCCGCTTGCCCAGGTTGTTCGTGCAAAAGACAACCAGGGGCGTTTTTACCGGGTATTGGGCAATGCCTTTGCCGAGCTGACGATTTTTGATGGCCTTACGGCAAGAACGAGCTTTGGCGCCAACTTCTCCAACAACTTTACCGGCGGCTTTAACTTCCCAACCTGGGAAAACCGGGAAGTGAATTCCACCAACGGCTGGAGCGAAAACTGGAGCAACGGCTTCAACTGGACGTGGACCAATACGCTGACCTATGATAATTTGTTCGCTGAAAAACATGCCTTGCGGGTTTTGGTCGGTTATGAAGCCATCAAAGGAACTTTCCGCAGCATCAATGGCGGTTTGAGTGCTTACTTCACCAACGACATCAACGCTTGGTATTTAAACACAGGTTTGGCCGACCCAGGATCCAGGACGGTCTCCAGTAGTGGTTCTTTCAATGCATTGGTATCCGCATTTGGTAAGATCGACTATGCTTTCAGCGATAAATACCTGCTTAGTTTAACCATCAGAAGAGACGGTTCTTCTAATTTTGGCGATGAAAAATACGGTATCTTCCCTGCCTTCAGCGTCGGATGGCGCATCAGCCAAGAAGACTTCCTGAAGGATGTGGAATGGCTAACAGATTTGAAGCTCCGTTACGGCTGGGGCATCACGGGTAACCAGAATATTCCGGGCGGCAATGCTTTTGACCGCTTTGGTGGAGGTACTGCTTCTACTTTCTACGATATCAATGGCACCAATACAGGATTGGCCACTGGCTATACCTTGACCAACAGAGGAAACCCGGGCACAAAATGGGAAGAAAATAAGTCTTCCAACATCGGTTTTGACCTTTCTGTAGCTGAAGGCAAGCTGAACCTGGTTGTCGATGTTTACAACCGTACCGTTGATGGCTTGTTGTTTCCGGCAGAATTGCCTGGTACTGCGGGCACTGCTGCTCCGGCCTACGTCAATATCGGCTCTATGGAAAACAAAGGCTTTGACGTGGGTCTGGATTTCCAAAACAGGGTCTCATCCAATTTCGGATATGACCTTGCGCTTACTTTTTCCCAATACAAAAACGAGATCATCAGCATCGACGGCAGTTCTACCTCTTTTTTCCCAACTGGCTTTGACTCCCGTATCGGTATCGTCAACATCAACCAATTGGGCGCTTCCATTTCTTCTTTCTATGGCTACACCTTAGACGGTGTCTTCCGCACACAAGCGGAAGTAGATGCCCATGCCACTCAAGATGGCGCTGCGGTAGGTCGTTTCCGCTTCAAAGACATCGATAGCTTCGATGACGAAGGAAAATTGACCGGCCAACCCGATGGCGTTATCAACGATGCCGATAAAGGAGTAATTGGTAGCCCGCACCCCGACTTCACTTTGGGCTTCAATCTCGGCTTGCGGGTACGCAACTTCGATTTTACCGCTTTCTTATTTGGAACTTTTGGCAACCAGATTTTCAATTACAACCGCTTATTTGACACTTTTGGTTTGTTCAATTCCAACGTGCGCAAAGAGGTGCTGACCGAATCCTTTAGCGATTCTAATCCTAATGGCTCCCTGCCCAAGCTGGATGTAGATGATACTTTCAGCCAGCAGCCCAGCTCCTTTTATGTCGAGGATGGTTCTTATGTCCGCTTGAAATCACTCCAATTGGGCTACACGTTCCCCAAATCTTTCCTGGGTAACACGTTCAGCTCTTTGCGAATTTACGTCCAAGGACAAAACTTGCTGACTTTTACCAACTACTCTGGCCTAGACCCTGCCCTGTCCAATTTTGGTGTACAAGATTCCAATCCGAACGACCCGAACAGCGCCATCAGCGCTGACCTTTGGACGGGTTTTGATTTCGGAAACTATCCGTCTAGCAAAATCATCATGTTTGGTGTGAACGCAGGTTTCTAATTAACAAATTTGAAAATTTTGACCAATGAAAAAGCTATTATTTGCTATATGTTTTGCAGGTCTTTCCGGCGCTATTTTTTGGGCCTGCTCCGATGAGTTTTTGGAAGCGCCACCTCAAGCCCTGCTCGATGAAGGCACTTTGGGCAACCAGGCCGGTGTTGAAGCAGCCTTGATTTCTGCCTATTCTATGCTTGATGGCTGGAATGATGACTGGGGCACATTCAGCCCACCATGGGGTGCTGCTGGTAGCAACTGGATTTGGGGTAGTGTGACTACCGACGAAGCCTACAAAGGCTCAGAATCTGGCGACCAGTTTGAAATCCAACAGATCGAATTGTACCAGTGGGCACCTGGAAATGTGTATCTCAACGTAAAATTCCAGGCTTTGTATGAAGGCATTGCCCGTTCTAACGCTACCATCAATTTGATGAATAATTCAGAGGATATTACTGATAAGGAACGTATCGAAGGTGAAGCCCGCTTCTTGAGAGCGCATTACCACTTCGATGCCTGGAAATTGTGGAAAAACATTCCCTACTACACAGAAGCAGACGAAGATTTTAGAAAACCCAATACGGACGATATTGTTCCCAATATCATTGAAGACTTCCAGTTTGCGATCACCAACCTGCCAGAATCTCAAGGTGCGGTAGGCAGGGCCAATAAACTGGCAGCTCAAGCCTACCTCGGTAAGGTGTATTTGTACAACGGTAATTTCAGTGCTGCTAAGGAGCAATTCGATGCGGTAGTGAATAGCGGCAAATATGCCCTGTTGCCTTGCTTCCACGATGTATTTACGCAGGAAATGGAGAATGGAAGTGAAATGATTTTCTCCATTCAAGCTTCTGTTAACGACGGTAGCACGGAAGGGCAAAACGGCAACTTTGCCGATCGTTTGAGGTACCCGAACGGCGGCGGCACCTTCTCCTGCTGTGGTTTCCACCAGCCTTCTCAAAACCTGGTGAACTCCCATAAAGTGGATGCCAACGGCTTGCCCTTGCCCAGTTCTTTCAACGGCAGCGATGTCACCATCAGTGATCCAGTAGATCCGCGTTTGGACTGGACGGTAGGCCGTGACGATGTGCCCTTCTTAGAGTACGGCTTGCACTCGCCTGCCTGGATCAGAGCCAGGTCATTTGCGGGGCCTTTTAGCGCTAAAAAATTCATCCACGATCCGGGCGAAAACGTGGCCAGCAGTTGGAATAACCAACAATTGAGCACCATCAATGTACCCATTATTCGGTATGCCGATGTGCTGCTGATGCTGGCAGAATGTGAAGTGGAATTGAATAACCTGGAACGGGCACGCGAACTGGTCAATATGGTTCGGGAAAGAGCAGGCGGTTGCGCCCAAGGCCCCGATGGCGGCGCTACGGCCATTGATGATGCGGGTATTACTTGGGCGACTTACCGGGTAGGTACTTACACAGCTACCTGGACCGATCAGAATGCCGCACGCACCGCGGTGCGTTTTGAGCGCAAGCTGGAATTGGCGCTGGAAGGTCATCGCCTTTTCGACTTGAGAAGATGGGGGGTTGCCCAACAAGTGATCAATGACGAATACCTGCCTATCGAAAAAACCAAGCGTACCTATTTGAATGATTCCAATGGTTTGGAGGATCGCCATGCCTTGTATCCACTGCCTTCTGTGCAAATAGAGCTGAGTAAAGTGGATGGTGTCCCACAATTGAAACAGAATACCGGTTACTGATTTTTTTTGACTGAAAAATAAGGTTGCTCAACCTGGGAGGTAGTCAACAGACTGCCTCCCGATTTTCAACTCCATCCCATTCAGCTATGATCAAGAATTGCTTACTCTCGTTATCATTGCTTGGAATGGCGCTCTCTTGTCAGTCGCCACCATCGCCCGCGAAGCAAGCAGCTAATGCTTTGTTTCAAAAAATGCTGCCCGAGCAAACAGGCATTGATTTTGTCAACGAAGTTGAGGACGGCGAATACTTCAACGTGCTTACTTATCGCAATTTTTACAATGGCGGAGGTGTTGCGCTTGGCGATGTCAACAACGACGGGCTGACCGATGTGTATTTCACAGCCAATATGCGATCCAATAAGTTGTATTTGAACAAAGGCAACTGGCAGTTTGAAGACATTACCGAAAAGGCAGGCGTTGCCGGACGTATTGGCTGGAGTACCGGTGTCGCGATGGCTGATGTTAACGGTGACGGCTGGCTCGACATTTATGTGTGCAACTCTGGCGATATCGCTGGAAACAACAAAGAGAACGAACTTTTCATCAACAACGGCAATTTGACCTTCACCGAAAAAGCCCGCGATTTCCAACTCAATGACCATGGCTACACCACACATGCTTCTTTTTTCGACTATGACCTGGATGGCGACCTCGATGCTTACATATTGAACAATTCCTACAAAGACCCCGAACGAATTGAAGCCTTCAAACAAACCCGAACGGAAAAAGACGATCAGGGCGGAGATAAATTGTTCAGAAACGATGGTGCGACCTTTACCAACGTGACGGATGAGGCCGGTATTTACAACAGTCCCATTGGCTTTGGTTTGGGCGTATCGGTCAGCGACTTAAATGGCGACTTGTACCCGGATATTTACATCAGCAACGATTTCTGGGAACGGGATTATTTGTACATCAATCAGGGTAACGGCACTTTTTCGGAAGAATTGCCCCAACGCATCAGCCTATGTTCCATATCTAGCATGGGTGCCGATGTGGCCGACTTGAACAATGATGGCAATGCCGATATTTTCACGACTGATATGCTGGCTGCCGATAACTACCGCCTCAAAGCCATGACGCTTTTCGATCCCTACTACCTGGGCGATTACAAATTTCGCGCGGATTATCACCACCAAATTCTGCAAAACTGCCTCCAAATCAACAACGGACAGGCTCATTTTCAGGAACTGGCCCACCTCTCCGGGGTATCGGCTACCGATTGGAGCTGGGGTGCTTTGATCTTTGATTTCGACAACAACGGCTGGAAGGATATTTTTGTATGTAACGCCATTTTCCACGAAATCATGTACCTCGATTTCACCAGTTTCATCAACGACAAGGAAGCGATTAAAAAGGTAGTCGTGGATAAAGGTAAATTTGACTGGCGTGATTTTGCTGAATTCATGCCTTCCAATGCACTACCCAATTACGCCTTTGTCAATAGCCTGTCCAACACAAGTGCGTCCCCTATTCCCGTTTTCCTGGATCAGGCTCAAGAATTGGGCTTGGGCGAATCCAGCTTCAGCAATGGTGCGGCCTATGGCGATTTGGATAACGATGGCGATCTGGATTTGGTGGTGAATAATGTCAACATGCCTTGCTTTGTTTACCAAAACAGGAGCAATGAACAGACCGAGAACCATTTTTTGAAAATAAAATTTGAAGGAAAATCAGGTAATCCCCTGGGAATAGGTGCTCAAGTGAAGCTGGAATCCAATGGTCAATCCCAACTTTTACAGCATTTTCCCCAACGGGGCTTTCAGAGCAGTGTAGAGCCTGGTTTATTGTTTGGGCTGGGTGCTAATCCATCGATTGATCAGCTAACTGTCATCTGGCCAGACAAACAAGTACAGATTTTGGAAAACCTCCCCGCCGACCAAACGATTACCCTCAAGCAAAACGAAACGAAAAACGTTTATACCTCAACAAAGACCAATTACTCGCCCATTTTTCAGGAAACCAGTGCCTCCAGTATCAAAGGCAATGCAACCCACGTAGAAAACCGATTCAACGATTTCAATTACGAAAACCTCCTGCCCAGAATGCTCTCCACCGACAGCCCTAAAATTATTCGGGGCGATTTGAATGGTGACGGCCAAGAAGATTTTATTTTAACAGGTGCCGCCGGTGATCCCGATAAGCTGTTTTTCCAGGAAAACGGGAGTTGGCGGGAAGTTCCAAACTGGCAACCCGCAGCGGATATTGCCCTAGAGACTACCTGTGGCCTCATCTTTGACGCCGATGCCGACGGAGACAACGACATTTTACTGGGAGCCGGTGGCAACGAATTTCACCGAGGTTTCGACCATTTCAGGCTACGATATTACGACAACGATGGGAAAGGCCATTTTACGAATGTAAAAGAAAAAGCACCTCCTGCTGCGGGTATGGTTTCGTGCATCGTACCCGGTGATATTGATCTGGACGGCGATCTCGACCTTTTCATCGGCGGGCGGGCAGTGCCGGGCAACTACGGCTTGTTTCCGCGCAGCTTTCTCCTGCTCAACGAGCGCAACGGGCGTTGGGTGGATGTATCCCGCCAGGAATTGGGCAATGCCGGTATGGTGAGCGACGCGGTATTCGACGACACGGACGGCGATGGCGATGCCGACTTGCTGGTGCTGGGCGATTGGCTACCCGTCATGCATTTTGAAAACGACAACGGGCGCTTCCTTTTTTCAAAAAAACAAACCCAACAGCCCTACAGCGGTTGGTGGACCTGCATCGAGCCAGCCGACCTGGATGGGGACGGCGATACCGATTTCGTATTGGGCAATTGGGGCTTGAATTCCAAGTTCAAAGCCACCCCAGAACGCCCCATTACTATGTATGTCAAGGATTTTGACGATAACGAGAAAACAGAGTTTGTCATCAACTGGTATCCACCCCTCGATAGCCAGGCTTGGCCTTTTCCGGGCAAAATGGATATGACCCAACAAATTCCATCGCTAAAAAAGAAAGCGTTGAAGTTTGAAGATTACGCCCATCTGACCTATGAAACCATGTTCGATGAAGCCCAACGTACTGGCGCTATCGAACACAAAGTTTCCTGGTTACAAAGTGCGGTGCTATGGAACGACGGTAGCGCTTTCCGCTTGGAAGCACTGCCATTGGAAGCCCAGGTGTCGCCTGTTTTTGGCATCGCCGTAGCGGATTTCGACGGCGATGGTCACCAAGATATTTGGCTGGGCGGCAATTTCTACGGCCTCAAACCTGAAGCCGGAAGGATGGACTCCAACAAAGGCGGCTTACTAAAAAACAATGGGTACGGCGGCTTCTCTTTCGTTTCTCCGCTGGAGTCTGGAATTTTCTTAACAGGAGAAGTGCGAGATGCTGCTGTATTTAAAACCAAGCAAGGACTTGGCTTACTTATCGCCAGGAACAATGCCCCTGCCGTTTTTTACCAATCCCATTTGCCCTTGCAATAAGAACCAGGAATGCTATGAAGAAAATACCCTTCACTTCGATAAGCCGTTTGTTGCTTTTATGCTTTTTGACCTCTTGTCAGAAAGAGGCCACCCTTTTTCAACAACTATCCCCTGCTGATACCCAAATTCATTTTTCAAATAGAATCTCCGAGTCTGACACCTTTAACATCCTTTCTTACGAATACATATACAACGGCGGCGGTATTGGCGTTGGTGATTTCAACAACGACGGGCTACAAGACCTTTTTTTTACCGGAAACATGGTGGGCAATAGCCTATACTTGAACCAGGGCAATTTCAAATTTAAAGACATCACAACGACCGCAGGTGTTGCTGCCATAAACCGCTGGAACTCCGGGGTCGCCGTGGTGGACATCAACAACGACGGATGGATGGACATTTATGTCTGCGCGACCACGCATGATCCCAGCCCGCGCCGTGCCAATTCGCTCTTTATCAATAATGGCCTGAATAGGCAGCAAGTGCTTACTTTTACCGAAAAGGCCGCTGAGTATGGCTTGGCGGATGAATCGCACACCACCAACGCAGCTTTTTTCGATTACGACAATGATGGCGATTTGGATGCCTATCTGCTGATCAATCAAATGGATGAAAATGCCATCCCCAATCGCTACCGCAAAAAAATCACAGATGGCAGTTCCCGTAGGACAGACAAACTGTTGCGAAACGACTTTGACGAAGCGTTGGGGCATCCGGTGTTCACCGACGTTTCTAAAGAAGCCGGTATCACCATAGAAGGATACGGATTGGGCTTGAACATTTGCGATATCAATGGCGATGGCTGGAAGGATATTTATGTGACCAACGATTACCTTACGAATGACCTGTTTTGGGTGAATAGCGGCCAAAGCGTCGATAGCACTAAAGTCACCTTTTCCGATCAGGCCTCCACTTACTTCAAGCACACCTCGCACTCAGCTATGGGAAATGACGTAGCCGACTTGAATAATGACGGATTGGCCGATATCATTGCCCTGGATATGCTACCGGAGGACAACCTCCGCCGCAAAACCATGCTCCCACCCAACAATTACACCAGCTATCTGAACAACGACCGCTTTGGTTACCAATACCAGTACATCCGCAATACCTTGCAACTCAATCAAGGGCTCCACCCTGGTAGCAATGCGCCGGTGTTTAGTGAAATAGCCATGTTGGCCGGTGTTGCTTCCACCGATTGGAGTTGGACCCCTGTTGTGGCCGATTTCGACCTCGATGGTTATCGCGACATCATCGTCACCAACGGCTTTCCGCACGATGTCACCGACCGGGATTTCATGGATTACAACAGTGATAAAGGTGCTTTTTTGACCAATGAGCAAATCCTGGAAAAAATACCTTCGGTTAAAATAAAGAACTACGCTTTTAGAAACCGCCTGGGAGAACAAAATCAGCCTGCTGCCGCCATACCCGTTTTTGAAAATACCACCACAGCCTGGGGCATTACGCATAATTCTTTTTCCAACGGTGCTGTTTACGCCGACCTAGACAACGATGGCGACCTGGATTACGTGGTCAATAACATCAACGACAGCGCTTCCGTTTTTAAAAACCTTTTGGTAGAAACTTCTCCGGATGATGCCCATTGGTTGAAAGTCCGTTTCAAGGGCAGCGAGACGAACCCACAAGGGCTGGGCGCTATGGTGCAAGTGTATTACGGCAAAGGTCAGCAGCAATTTTATGAAAATACGCCTTATCGCGGCTACCTCTCTTCCGTAGAAGCCAGTGGCCATTTTGGTTTGGGCATTTTTGATGAAGTGGACAGCCTGGTCGTTACCTGGCAGGAAGGCAAACGCCAAGTACTCACCAAGCTACCAAGCAATCAGGTATTGATTTTAAGTATTGAAAATGCCCGCTTACCTGCCCGGAAAAATCAACAACCGAATCCTATGTTTCAGGATGTAACCGCAGCGGTGAATGTCCATTACCAACACCCAGAAAGCGATTACATCGACTTCAACGTACAGCGTTTATTGCCACACAAACTATCCCAATACGGGCCAGCCATAGCTGTTTCGGATGTGAATAGCGATGGCTTGGACGACTTTTACGTTGGCGGTTCGCATTTCAATAAAGGCCAATTTTTTGTCCAACAGCCCAATGGCCAATTTGTGCAGCAAGACCTGTTGCCTGGGCCTGAAGGCGATACAAAACGGAACGAAGAAATGGGTTTGCTGTTTTTCGACGCCGACAACGATGGCGACAGCGACCTTTATGTCGTCAATGGCGGCTACGAATTTGAGCTGACCGATGCCTGTTATCAGGATCAGTTGTTTTGGAACGAAAATGGGAAATTCACCCTGGCAACAAACGCTTTGCCCAATTTATTGAGCAGCGGTTCCTGTGTAAAAGCCGCCGATTTCGACCGGGATGGCGATTTGGATTTATTTGTTGGCGGGCGGGTGCATCCGTTTCAATACCCCCTTCCTGTATCCAGTTACCTCTTGCAAAATGACGGCAATGGCCATTTTACCATCGCTAATCAAACAGCAGCTCCCGCCCTCGAAAAAATAGGCCTGGTGTGCGATGCCCTTTGGACCGATTTCGACCAGGATGGATGGATCGATTTGATGCTGGCTGGAGAGTGGATGCCCTTGCAGTTTTTGCGGAATCACAAGGGGCGCTTCGAGTTGCACGATTCCCCGGCCTTGAGCGCACTTATTGGATGGTGGAACAGTTTAGCTTCAGCCGATTTTGACCTCGACGGCGACATAGACTACATCGCTGGGAATTTAGGGTTAAATACCTTGCTGCGCGCAACGGACCAGCAACCTGTTTCCATTTATGCTGCCGATTTTGATGTAAACAACCCCAACATTTCTGACCTCCACTCAGAATTGAACAGCAATTTGGGGCTTGATGCCTTATTGTCGGCCTATTTCCCAAATGCAAATGGCAAATGGCAGGAATTCCCTTTCTTTGGAAGAACCGATATGGAAAAACAACTGGTGCTGCTGAAACGCTTGTACCTTTATCACAAAACGTACGGCGTAACCACCATGCCGGATATTTTAAAGCACTTTAAGAACATCGAGCCACTTACTTTGCGCGCCAACTACTTCAAAACCAGCTATATCGAAAACAAAGGTCAAGGTGAATTTGCCATACATGAGTTACCGATGGCTGCGCAACTCGCCCCGGTTTTTGGCATGGTCAGCGGTGATTTTAACGGTGATAACCTGCCAGATGTTCTGATTTGCGGCAACGACTACGGAACTGAAACCAGCATTGGTCGGTACGACGCCCTGAACGGCTTACTACTGACGGGCGATGGCAAAGGCAATTTCACCCCCATCTCGATGCCCGAAAGTGGCATATGCCTACCCGCCGATGCCAAAAGCTTGGTTCAATTGAAGGCCGCCGACGGTCATCGCTTATTAGCGGCCGGGCAAAACAAAGGTCTCTTGAAAATATTTAAAGAACAAGCCGCCCCAGGCAAGATGATCCCTTTAGAACCCTTTGACTGCGCGGCGGTCGTTCATCTTAAAAATGGAACTGCCTACCGACAAGAGCTTAGTTATGGAAGCAGCTTTTTTTCCCAATCGGCGCGCCAGCTTTGGCTTCCAGCGGATGCAGCACATGTTGAAATCTTGGATTATCGGGGAAACAAAAAACCCGACACGGTACAATGATCGTGCCACGCCGCTGAAGAATGACTTGACGGATACAAACAAGTGACTATGAATCGAAAGAGTGCCATGAGATATGGAACCATTTTGTTTTTTTTCTTGAGTGCCTTTTGGCTCATCCATTGCAGCCCAAATGAGCCGAGGAATGCACCAACAGATATGCCCGAGGAAGAAGGGTTGGCTAAATTGCACTGCAAGAGCTGCCACATCTATCCCGAACCGGAACTGCTTGACAGAACCACCTGGATGCGGGTATTGACCTCCATGGAACTGGAAATGAAGGACTCTGATTACCAAATACCAACGGAAGACTGGTATGCCATACAGCGCTTTTACCTGAATCAATCGCCCAATTTACTGGGAGAGCCTGCTCATAAACGGCTGGACAAAGCAAGCCAATTATTTCGCAGTAGCGACCTATTGGAAAAAGTACCGAATGCAGCGCCTTTAGTCACCTTACTACAATTTGACCCGGCCAGTCAAACGCTTTTTGCGGGTGACTACTTCGGCAATCTGTTTGAATTTGATAAAAATGGGTTGATCGGGAACTACAACATCCAAAATGTGCCGGTATGCGTCAACCACAAACCCCAGGAAGGGCTGCTTGAAATACTCTGTATAGGCAGTTTAATGCCCTCTGATGAAATGACCGGGCAATTGATACAGCTAAATCGGGAAGGTGAACAGCAAATTCTGGTGGATAGCCTGATCCGGCCAGTGCATTTTTTGAACCTCGATCTGGATAACGACGGCGTGCAGGAATACCTGATCGCTTCTTTTGGCTCCACCCGCGAAAAGGTCAATACTGGAAAGCTGTCCATTTTTACGGCTGAAAATGGCGTTTACCGCGAAAAAGTCATCAAACAATTGCCCGGGGCACTCCAATCTATTGCGGGCGATTTCAACGGCGATGGCCTGGGGGATTTCATGGCGCTTTTCGCCCAGGGCAGGGAAATCATTTCCCTGTTCATCAACAAAGGTGGACTGGAATTTGAAGAAAAACAGCTCCTGGAATTCAGCCCGCTTAATGGCTCTAATAGTTTTGAACTGGTGGACATGGACGGCGATTCTGACTTAGACATCGTCATGACGAATGGCGACAACGGCGACAACGGATTGACTTATAAATACTACCATGGGGTACGGATTTTTACCAATAATGGTCGTTACGAATTCAAGGAAACCTATTTTTTCCCAGTCAATGGCGCCTCTAAAGTGATTGTGCGCGACTTCGACGGTGATGGCGACCCCGATATGGCAGTGCTAGCCATGTTCCCCAACTTATTTCGCTGGCCACAGGAAACACTTTTGGTTTTCAACAACAAAAAGCGAGGACGATTTGAGCCCACCTACCTCGAAAAAGAACCTTCTGCCCGTTGGATGGTCATGACCGCCGGGGACATGGATCAAGACGGAGACGAGGAACTGATGGTCGGCGCCAATTACAAACTCAACGTACTCCTTCCTCCTGCATACAAGGAAAAGTGGCAACAAAATCAATTATCGTACCTACTGTTTTCCAACTTGCTGAGCGACCAATGATAAACACCCCTATTCCGATCATAATTTTTAAAAAATCAGGATGATGAAAAAAACGTATTTACATTTGCTATGCTTTGTGCTGCTGGCTGCCAGCAGCAGCCTGTTTGGTCAGGATTATAAATACCCCTTTCAAAATCCTGCCCTTTCCATTGAAAAAAGGGTAGATGACTTGATTGCCCGGATGACGCTGGAAGAAAAAGTCGGCCAGTTGATGTACAGTGCGCCTGCGATTGAGCGGCTGGATGTTCCGGCCTACAATTGGTGGAATGAATGCCTGCACGGTATTGCACGAAATGGCCGTGCTACGGTATTCCCACAAGCCATCGGCATGGCAGCAACGTTCGATACCGATTTGATGCAGCGGGTAGGCGAAGCCATTTCTGATGAAGCCCGCGCCAAGTACAACGTTTCTGCCGCAAAAGGCTTCAGAGGCCGTTATCAAGGCTTGACCTTCTGGACGCCCAATGTCAATCTATTCCGCGATCCGCGTTGGGGAAGGGGTCAGGAAACTTATGGGGAAGACCCCTATTTGACTTCCCGAATCGGCGTTTCTTTCGTAGAAGGCTTGCAGGGCGACCATCCCAAATACTTGAAAACGGCTGCAATGGCCAAACACTATGCAGTACACAGCGGCCCGGAAGGCCTGCGCCATGAGTTTGATGCACAGGTGAGTATGAAAGACCTTTGGGAAACCTACTTGCCAGCGTTTGAGGCCCTCGTCACCGAGGCCAATGTGGAAGGCGTAATGGGTGCCTACAACCGCACCAATGGCGACCCTTGCTGTGCCCACCCTTACCTCATGGAAGAAGTGCTGCGAAAAAAATGGGGCTTCGACGGCTATTTTGTGTCCGATTGCTGGGCCTTGGTGGATTTTTATGCAGGGCATAAAATTGTCAAAACGCCACAGGAAGCGGCTGCTCTAGCGCTCAACAGTGGCTGCAACCTCAATTGCGGCAGCACTTACCCCGAACTGGTCAAATCCATCGAACAAGGATTGACTACCGAAGCGGAAGTCGATCAAAATTTGCGGGAATTGCTGCCTACCCGTTTCCGTTTGGGGCTTTTCGATCCGCCGGGCATGACCCCATTCGACCACATTGGCCCGGAAGTGATTGCCTGCGACGAGCACCTAGAACTCAGCAAAGAGGCAGCCACCAAATCCATCGTTTTGCTTAAAAACAACGGCCTTTTGCCCTTGAGCAAAGACATGGGCTATATTTTTGTCACTGGACCTACTGCTGCCCATGCCCAGGCATTACTGGCCAATTATTATGGGCTTAGCGACCAGTTGACCACTATACTGGAAGGCGTTGTCGGCAAAGTAAGCCCGCATACTTCGGTACATTACAGCCAGGGCGCGCTGTTGGACGAGCCCAACCGCAACCCCATCGACTGGTTTTCAGGCGAAGCGGCAGATGCGGAAGTAACCATCGCTTGCCTGGGTATTTCTCAACTCATTGAAGGGGAAGAAGGAGAATCCATTGCCAGT
This sequence comes from uncultured Saprospirales bacterium, assembly GCA_937864265.1. GTDB lineage: Bacteria > Bacteroidota > Bacteroidia > Chitinophagales > Saprospiraceae > CALMIR01. The sequence continues at coordinate 53,816 of CALMIR010000069.1, forward strand.
CGCTTCAAAGGCGACCGCGAGGACATTGGCCTGCCACCCAGCCAGATCGAGTTTTTAAAAACCATCCGCAGCAAGGCCAAAAAATTGGTGGTGGTACTGACGGGCGGTAGTGCGATAGCCTGCCCTGAAGTATATGACATGGCGGATGCCCTGATTTTTGCCTGGTATCCGGGCGAACAGGGCGGCAATGCCGTTGGTGATATCCTTTTTGGCGATGCTGTTCCATCAGGCCGCTTGCCAGTTACCTTTCCGAAATCGGTCAAAGACCTTCCTCCTTACGACGACTATGACATGAGCAATCGGACGTACCGCTACATGCAAACAGAACCGCTTTTCCCGTTTGGGTTCGGCCTGAGTTATACCACTTTTCAATACAGCAATCTGAAGTTAAGCCAGTCTAAAATTAGCCCGACTCAATCGCTTGAATTGGAAGTAACCATCACCAATACGGGCAACTACAAAGCCGATGAAGTGGTGCAATTATATATCAGCGATGTGTCAGCATCCGTGACGGTGCCGAAATACGCCTTAAAAGGCTTTCAAAAAGTGAGCTTATGGCCGGGTGCTGCTAAAACCCTGCGTTTTACCATCACCCCCGACCTGCTGAAAATGGTCAATGAAAAAGGAGAAAGGGTATTGGAAAAAGGAGATTTCAAACTATATGTAGGTGGCGCTCAACCCGCTGCACGGAGTCTGGAATTGGGGGCAGCCCAATGGCTGGAAGGAGTACTAAAAGTGGAATAGGAGGATACGGCGTTGCGATTATTCGGTATGACCCAAATTTTCGCAACGCTATTTTATGTCATTTCAGGGGATTATCCATTCTTGTCAGGCACTCAACATTTTGAGGCTTGGTATCGTTTTGGAAAAAAGTGTACTTTTGTCCTTCGATTCAATCAAACCGATAAAAATGAAATTCAATCACCTGCTGTTACTGACACTCCTTTCACTGGTTTATGCCTGCTCCACTGATTTCGATTTAGAGGCGGAATGGAAGGATATTCCGGTCGTTTATAGTTTTATTTCTACCCAGGATACGGCTCATTATGTGCGCGTGCAAAAGGCTTTTCTGGAACCTGGCGGCGACGCCAATCAAATAGCGACCATCAGCGACTCTATTTACTACCAAAACATTACGGTTTCTTTAGAAAATGTTGAAACAGGCCAGAGTTATGTGATGGAGAAGGTAGATGGCGCTTTGGAAGGTTATCCAAAAGACGATGGCTTTTTCGCCAACGAGCCGAATGTATTGTACAAATTAAAAGCAGATGTCATCAACCTACAGGGTGGCGACGAAGTAAGACTGGTACTCAACCGGGGCGATGATTTACCAGAAGTGACCGCTGAAACCAGGGTCATCGGTAAAATAGATACCGTGATCAACCGACCGCCTAACTTGATTACGAGTTTGCTCTACACGCAGTCTATTTTCTTCGACTGGAAACCCGATCCGCTTACCCAAATATTCGATATTCGACTGGAATGCCGCTACCAGGAAATCAGTCTGGCCAATCCCAGCCAGGTAGAAAACAAGGTGGCAACGGTCATTGTGGATCGTAATTTCCTCAATGAGGGCAACGAGCCTCGCTTGGGGACTGCCATCACCGGCGCTAATTTTTATCAGGGTATCGCTGGTCAAATTGAGGTCAACCCCAATGTTTATCGGGTTTTCAAGGCTATGGATTTGTACATTACCGGTGCTGGCGATGAATTTTATCAACTCATTCGCGTAGCACAAGCCAATACCGGTATTACCAGTTCTCAAAGTGTTCCTACTTATACGAATCTTTCAGAAGGTTTGGGCATTTTCTCTTCCAAATACCAACTGGTAAAAAGAAACATCCGCCTCGATAACGTAGCGCTGGATACGCTCATCGGCGGTATCTATACCAAGCAACTCGACTTTAGAAAAAATTAATCGGGCCATTGGTTCAATCCAATAAAAACGGCAGGCATTTGTGAAATGCCTGCCGTTTTTTATTGGAAGGAAAGAATCTTAAAATTCAATCCCTTTATCTGCATCTTCCAGCAAATCTTTCATGGTAAATTCGCCGTTGTTGCCCAGCGTTGGAATCCAATCGCGATTGCTTCCCAAATAGGACTCATGATCCAGTTCCAGCAAACCCAGTATTACTTCAGCTACAATGGTAGCACCCACTGGGCCTAAGCCTTCACCAGGCGTATTACCTGTCGTATCCACTCGGCCAATGGCCTCTGCTTCTGCCAAAATATAGAACCACAACGGTGTACCTGAGGATATATCCACGCCATGTGTCGTGGCGAGGGTATTGACCAGTGTTTTTACCGTGTTGATATCGTTGGCATCCACACCTATTTTTTCTGCCACACTTTCGCCGGAAGGCAGCAAAAAGCTTTGGCCTCTTCTCAGGTTGCGGGTTGCCAGAGATTTATCCGCTGGATTGGGGGAAGGAATAAAAGGCAATTCCAGTAAATCAGACGCCAGTTTGGTATCCAGCGTTTCCGCTCTTTGGTAAGTGCCGTCGAAGTCAAAGAACACTTCCCAGTCAATGACCTGGTTGATGTTGGTCAGTTTGGCAAAACCTTGTCCAAATTGGGGTGAAAAGATGGAATGCGTTGCTCCGCCTAGTTTCAACTTCAAGTTTTGGGCAATCATGGAGTGGCCAAAACGATAGGCCGCCACAGAAAATTCAACCGGGATAAACGCCTCACCTGTTGGTTGATAAACCTTTCTGCCTTTGCCCAATATATCATTGACGATTTTATTGCCGCAAAGGGTAGGTAAAAACTCATTGACCACTATCCACTGATAGTGCCAGGTAACGGTTTGACGGGCTTCTCTGTGAATTTCTTCTGGACTTTTGCCCGGATTAGCCGTTTTAAGTTCATCATAAACATAGTTGTAAAAGCGGATGAAGGCCAGTTGAAGCTGGGAAATCACCCGGTTTTCATCGTTGCGCGGATCGCCGATGATAGCTGTTCCGGTAGCCGTTCTGGGTAGGTCGTGTTTTCTCAGGTTGTTAGCCTGTGCATCATTGTTGTTCGTTTTTCCTGTCAGTAAATACAAGCCTGTGCTTTGCGCATTGGCATACATGAACGGCTCATCTTCCGGGCCACCGCCAAAGACACAATCCAGGTCTAAATTGGCAGAACGCACATTTTCAATGGCATTGGGGTTGTTGATGCTGCTAAAATTCGAGCTGGTATCGAACGTAATGTCGTGATCGATAAACTGTCCGAGGAAAATCATGCCTAGTGGTACATTATTGGTGAATTGCGGGGTATTGCCGCCATCCATTGGTCCATTTTTAGCGCCAAGCTGGGCTAATTCGGTAGGGTTGGAGTAAAGCGGGGCTGAATGGCGGAAAATACGGCCAAAACGCCCGATGCTTTCCTTTTCAAATGATTCCATGGTACAGAGCACGTTTTTACCTGAAAAACTGTGCATCCCATGATGACTAGGGGTTGACATAAATGTTGATTTTAAAGGTACAATGATGTTTAATACCTCTTTATGTCCCCTTTTTCAAATGTGTTACAGGAAAAAGAATTTTTTTTAAAAAAAATTCGACCCTCTTTTTCTTACTATTTTACAGCAAAAATAGTTTTACTTAGGCGCTGTTGATTTGTTGAGTTCGGTCAACACCGATTCGGTAATGTCCAAATCATCTTTTGCACTCAACACACTAGAGCCTTGGCCGTATTGCAAGATGTACTCATAGCCATTTTCCAATTTAATTTTATCCAACACCACAATCAGCGAATCCTGCAACTCAGCGTTGATGCGCTGCGTTTCGAGCATCAGTTCCTGGGTGACATTTTCCTGTTCCGCCAGCAGTTGTTGCTGTTTTTTGGACAGGCGCTGCTCTTCTTCCATGATTTGGTTGGGTGCTAGCAATCCCTGTTGTACTTTCTTTTGAACGGCCAAAAATTCATTTTCCAATGCGCGGGAACGGCCTCCTAATGATTGGGTCGCTTCTACCTCACGAGCCTGCAAGGCTTCCTTTTGTCTTTTGAAATAATCGTATTTTTCCAATAAAGTATCGGCATTGATATAAACTACTTTGGGCGTCTCCACAGCCGTTTCATTCACAGGGGTTTCATCCGTTGCTGCTTTTTTGCCTTTTCCCGACTGGATAAAAAGATACCCAACTGCCAAAATCAGTAATGCATTGAGCGCCAAAGAAATATTCGTCTTCATAGAATGGTCATTAATAGTTGATAAAAGGTGCGCAAAGGTAATGGAATACTCCGATAGTGGCAAACTATCCTCAAAGCTTTTATCCCGATCGCGTCGGTTTCTCGACGATCTTTCGATTTTAGCTGCCGTACCTCCACTCCATCTAAAAGCGACAAAACGCACTATTTAACGTGCAACCCATCCCAACTTAACAACTCTATAACACAAACAAGGCGTAATTAAGCCTAAATTTGTGCCAGACCATAAGCAATCCGACCCTGGCTATATAGCAAAAGTCTAAGATCCAAGGTCTAAAGTCCAATATCTAAAGTCTTAACAATCACCCGATGAGCACCAAACAATCCCTGACTACGGCATTCGTATGCCTTTTTTGCTGCCTATGGCAAAGCCAGTACCTACTTGGCCAAGTCAACCTACAAGCCGATAAAAAACAACTCTCGGCATTCCGTATTGATGAAAAAATTACCCTGGACGGCCAACTGACAGAGCCGATCTGGCAGGAAGCCCAAGCGAGCGATGATTTTGTACAATTGCAACCCGTGCCTGGCGCGAAGCCCGCCCAGCGATCAGCAGTCAAAATACTATACGACCAAACCGGGCTTTATGTGGGCGCCATGCTATACGATGTCGATCCCGACAGTGTACTCATGGAGCTATCTCAGCGCGATAACCTGGGCAATACCGATTGGTTTGGCATTTTTTTGGACTGTTTTCGCGACGGCATCAACGGCGTGAGCTTTATTGTCACGCCCGCCGGGGTGCAATTTGACGCCAAGTATTCGGAAAATGGCGAAGACGAAAGCTGGGATGCCGTGTGGGAAAGCGCGACGCAGGTGCTGCCCAATGGTTGGGTCGCTGAAATGAAAATCCCCTATTCGGCCATTCGATTTCCGAAAGTAGAAGAACAGGTTTGGCACCTCAATTTTGGCCGCCTGATCCGCCGCCTGCAGGAAAAAAGCTTTTGGAACGAAATCGACCCTCAACAGCAGGGTTTTTTGAACCAATCCGGCTACCTGAGGGGCATCAACAACATCAAGCCGCCCTTGCGCTTGCAGGCTACGCCTTTCGTAGCGGTCTATGGCGAATATTATTACGATAAAAACGGAGAGCCCCAGCACGCCTTTGGCCGTTCTTTCAACGGCGGTATGGACGTGAAATTTGGACTCAACGAATCTTTTACCCTGGACATGACTCTGGTACCCGACTTTGGCGAGGCCCAATCCGACAATCAGGTGCTCAATGTATCTCCTTTTGAAATACAATTCAATGAAAACCGCGCCTTTTTTACAGAAGGTACGGAGCTGTTTAGTAAAGGCGACCTTTTTTATTCACGACGTATTGGCGGCACGCCCCTGCATTATTGGGAGGTAGAAGAACAACTGGCCGATGGCGAAGAAATAGTAGAGAATCCATTGACGGCGCCGCTGTACAATGCCACCAAAATATCGGGCAGAACGCCCAAGGGGCTGGGACTGGGCTTGTTCAATGCCACCGAAGGTTCGGCCCATGCGACCATCCGGGATACGGAAGGCCATTCCCGCAACATACAGACTAGCCCGACCACCAATTACAACGTTTTTGTGCTGGATCAAAATTTGCCGCACAACTCTTCTGCCAGTTTTATCAATACCACCGTACTGCGTGCGGGGGCAGATTACGACGCGAATGTGAGCGGCACGGTGTTTACCCTGCGCAACAAGGCCAATTCTTATGCCATCAGCGGCAAAGGGGTAATCAGCCAATTGTACTTCAGCGACAGCCTGAGCTTGGGGCACAATGTGGCGCTCAGCCTGCGAAAAACAAGCGGCAACTGGCAATGGGGGTTCAATGTCAACGAAGAAAGCGATACCTACAACCCCAGAGACCTCGGCTTTTTAAGGCAAAACAACGAGCGCTCCGTCAATTTCTGGACGGAATACAACATTTTCAAGCCCTTTTGGATATTCAACCGGGGCGGCGTCGGCTTTTGGAATGGCTATTTCCGCTTGTACGAACCCAACCGCTTTCAGGAATACGGTTTCGAACTGTGGGCCTGGGCACAAACCAAGAGTTTCTGGCAGATCAATGTGTTCAGCTATTCGGAAGTGGTGCGCAGCCACGATTATTTTGAAACCAGAACCCCCGATCGCTACTATTTGCAGCCGACCAATAGGAATGTTTTCGTATCGGTGAGTACCGACGGCCGTAAAAAGTTGTTGCTGGAATGGACGGGGCGCTTTCGCAAATTTGACGAGCCGGGCAGAGATAGCTGGATGTTGTCCATCAGTCCGCGCTACCGGGTAAACGACAAGCTGTCCTTCCGTTTTACCACCAATATCGAACGACTGGAAGGCGATATCGGCTTTGTGGATAAATTGGACACCGACCACCCCGAAGCAGCCATTATCTTCGGTCGCCGCGATTGGGATATCGTGGATAACACCTTGAACGCCTCCTATAATTTCAACAACCGTATGGCGCTTACTTTCCGGCTAAGGCACTACTGGGCCAGCCTGAGCTACGAAGATTTCCATTTGCTACTTCCCGATGGCCACTTAAACGCTTACGACTATACGGAAAATCCCAGCACCAATTTCAACGCCTTCAACATAGATATGATTTACCGCTGGCGCTTTGCGCCGGGCAGCGACCTGTTTGTCATCTGGAAAAACAGCTTGCTCAATAGCCAGGATCAACTCTTCGACTCGTATTTCGACAACCTCGACCAGCTCTTCAATGCCCCACAAAGCAATAGCTTGTCGATAAAAATGGTGTATTTCCTGGATTATGCGGAACTGGTGAAAAGGGGGTAATGCATCGCCAACACTGGCGCGGAAAGGTTGGAGCATGGGGTATGGCATGTGGCACTTTAAAACGGTGCGAATGATCCATGCCCCATGTTCAATGCCTGTTGTACATTTCAATCCAAAAGCTTGCCATTTTGAAAGCAGTGCTGTAAATTGCGTGTGTGTTGTTTTGAGTGACTAAGCAATTACAAACGCTTATAATTGTTTGTAGCCGTTTGTAATCGGTAAGTGCGTACAGTGGGGCGTTTTTTGGACAATTGTAATTATTTGCTTGTTTTTCAATGGCTTGCGCCAAATGGTCGGCTTCTCACTTAGCGGATAGAAACGCTCCAGGTATCCATCGGAAAGGTGGCTATGTGAAACATGCAATGCGTGAGCGCGGTAGTTGGCGGTCAATACGATAAAGTCATTAACAAAATAAACCTTAAATGAAATACATAGTCAAGACCTCAATTTTACTAATTCCGTTTTTAATATGTAGCTGTAACATTAGTAAAAGCAAAAATGACAACACTGATGAAAATCAAACAATAGATGATTATTCAGCTAAAATCGATAGCCTTATCCAAACTACAGCGCCAAGAAAGTTTAACGGAATTGTACTTATTACTCAAAATGGTGAAATAAAGTATTCAAGGGAATACGGGTATTCGAATTTTGAGACGAAGGAGCCAATCACGATAAATGACAATTTCAGAATTCAATCCAATACTAAACAAATTACCGCAGTACTGATTTTAAAAGAAGTTGAGAAAGGAAATATTGACCTGAAAAATCCTATTAGAAAATATGTTCCCGAACTTAAACAAACTTGGGCTGATACTGTAACAGTTCATCAGTTGATGAATATGTCCTCAGGAGTTGTGAATATTGAAGAACCTTTAGCTTTCAAGCCCGGTACGGATTTTCGCTATAGTAATCCTGCTTATGGATTATTAGGCAAAACGATAGAGAGCGTAACAGGCAAAAGATATATAGAAGTAGCTAATACATTATTTAAGGCGTTAGGAATGAATGATACGTATTGCTATGAAATTGATGAAACTAACACAGGGCTTTTAAATGGTTATTGGGTTTCAAATGGGGAATTGGAAATGGTGGATTTTAATAGCTTAAATTTCACAAAAGAAACTTGGGCAAACTTTATTCCAGCTGGAGGTATTATTTCAAATCCTCACGACTTGAATATTTGGGACACAAAATTACACAATGGTGACATCTTAAAATCTGAAACCTACAATCTTATGGTAAATTCCGAGGTAGTCGATGCAGATTATACATTCAGCCATAAAAAATCCAATTACGGATATGGCGTTAACATACACGAAGGCAAACCATTTAAATACATCGGGCACGCAGGAAGAGGTATTGGATTTGTAAATCTCAAAATATATGTACCAGAGAAAAAATTAGACATCATTATCATGGAAAATGTTTATAACAGAGATGTTGACATCGTATATCACTTTGAAAAAAAGATTAGAGAAATTGTTATGAACAGCAATCTCGTAGAGTAATAACTGAGGTTACCCCAATTGTTTGGACAGCAAATTAGCATTTGTTAATGAATAACCAGATCCATTTCAACCGCTTAGATGCCCAAAGATTAGTAGATTTTATGCTTAAATTTGGTTCGCAATCCCAAATCATGGAAACGCAGTGTTTTCAACTGGACGGAAATCCATCGCGGATTGGCAAGGGAGTTCGGCGACAGGTTTACTAAACATGTCAACCAACATACCATCATTTCTTAACCCGTGACACACTTTTCTGAATACTCTCTTCGCAACTTCTAAGATCCATCGATCTGAGATCGTAGTACAACTTTTGCCGCGTTTCGTCACGCCGCAGCCGTTTGCGTAGTTGTAAGAAGAAGGTACGGTATGCAAACACTAAAAATAAGCTATATTCGCAAGAACAAATCCTTCTAGCGATGAACTGCCTTACGCATCAAACTCACAAGCCCCAAGTTGGGTCTGTTCCCTATTTAAGTATGCTTGTCTGGAGCCTGTTTTTGGGTTTCTCCCATGCGGCACCTGCTCAAATTGTCGATGCACGGAGAACGGGTTTCACCTGGATTACGACGGAAAACGTTGAAGCCCCGACTTATGGTGCAGGCTATACGATGTATAGTGCCGCATGGCCCATTTTTAAAAAATACCCCGGCCCTGAAAACTTCCAAATGGGTTTGAGTAGTAGTTGGATGACGACGCAACGGACAGGCAATGAGCCTGCTGAATTTTATACCACGATAGAAGGTGGCTTGGGCTGGTGGCACGACACGCGTTTTGGCACAAAAATCCCCAAGTTCATCATGGGCGGTGTTGCGTATAATTTTTATGCCTGGGCAAACGGGCCCGGGGCAGGGAAAAGTGATCTTTTGCCAAACGGTCAGAGAGATTGGAGCAGTCCCGGAGGTAAATATGGGGTGGCTCAATTATCCAACAAACTACTTTGGGCACCCGATGGCCTGAATATGGCACAAAGCCTCAATGGTGAAATGTTGGGCTATGGTTATATGCCTTTGCCCTTGACAGACCCCATTCCGAATACCAATGGGACAGGCGTTGAGACGGGCAATCAATGCTGGACTTTATTCCTGAATGCCACCAACTTCAAAGGCCCGGCAACTTTCTTTCTGCCTACTTACTGGACAGAGCCCGCTTTGCTGAATCCAGATTTAGAAGGGCTATTCCTGGATTCAAGACCTTCCGATCCAAATGTTGGGTTTGGCATTGAGCATGCAGAATCTCCGGCGCTTATTGCCCAAGACGGTAGCGGCAATCCCTATGCTAAAATTGCCCCCTTGCAATTCCCCGCCAACAATGGGGATAACGCCATGATCCTAAACCAAATTTCGGTTTATTCCGCCAATGCGCTTTGGAATGAGATGGAAGCCTGGTTCAATGGTGGTCTGGCCGTCGTGCCGGGTATTAATGCGTCCGGTATCTATGGTGTTTCGTTTGTCAATAACGGCGGTGCTATGGTCGCGGAAGTTGCGGAAAACTCGCCGAATGGCCTCGACCATGAAATCGATTTGAACTTCATCGATAATGTTAGTTTGAATGCCAACATTATGGGTTTTGAATTTGACCTGAATGCCGTTGAAAGCGATGGAAAAAATATCGTAACCCCGGAATATTACAGGCTTGATGCGGATAATCGGTGGCGCGCTGTAGATGAGGCGGAAATTCCTGTTGCAACGCAATTGTCCACTACTGCCGTACCCCTATCGCCGCGACCGGAAATCACCTATTTAACCCCTTTAGACCCCGAGTGTCACTGGCAAGATCCCAACGGGCCTTGGAACAATCCAGGCCCAAGCGCTGGCCCCTTTACCGCTGACCTGGGCGACGGAACTACCGTTACTTATTATTGGTACCGCTTTGTGGATCAACCCGCTATCATCCACGCCAACCTGCCGGAAACTGTTCGTACCAAGCTTCAAAACAGTATTGAGTTGATTCACGCCAACTGGAGCCATACCGATGAATATTTAGTACCGCCTGCTATTGGAAAAATAGCTACGCTTGATCCGGCGGCCATCGTGCAAGCGCCCGCAGGAATGGAGATTGGTTATGTGCCGATTGTAACGAGACAGGAAAAAACTCCGACAAAAGTGAGGGTATTTGTTCTGGCTGGTCAGTCGAACATGCAAGGCTATGGCGTTATTGAGGATGCCGAAAATGACCCTGGCAGCTTGGTTGATGTGATAGCAAATGATGCAGCAGGTACCTGGTCTAAAATCGGTGAACCCGGCAATTGGACGACGCTGGAGGACGTGTATTTGTATTTCGCACGGGATGGCGAGACTATCCAATCAAATGTAACGGTAGGACATGGTGCGTACCCGGAATTAATTGGGCCGGAGTTGATGTTTGCGCATCAGTTGGATGACTATTATGAAGACCCCGTGCTGATTATAAAAACGGCTTGGGGAGGTAAAAACTTGGCAGAAGACTTTCGTCCGCCTTCCGCAGGAGGCACAACGGGTGAATATTATAATGCCATGATCCAAACGGTAAGAGACGTTACCGAAAATCTGGGCGCTGAATTCCCCAATATAGGTACGACCGATTACAAAATTTCAGGATTTGCCTGGTTTCAGGGTTGGAATGATGGCGCATCCGACAGCTTTTTGAACGAATACGAAAGCAACCTGCACCACCTGGTCAACGACATTAGGAATGACTTGGGCAATCCCCATCTGCCAATGGTCATCGCCAGTGCAGGGCAAGGCGGTTTTGAGGCAACGGGCGATCTATGGGTGCAGAGTATGCAAAATATTGTTTCCGTAGCGCAAGAAAGCGTAGGCTGTAACGATACCATCTATGGCGGCACCGTAGGTTTTGTCAATACCAAACCCTTTTATCTGAATGCATCGGCATCGCCGGATGATGCCATCCACCACTACAACAACAATGCCCTTACCTTTTTAAACGTGGGAAAAGCCATAGGCGATGAAATGATACTGGCCATCAATGACATGGCGTTTTGTTATCAAGATTGCGAAATGTCCGTATCTCCAGGTATCGTATCCATTGGCAACCGGGTATGGAATGACCTAAACCGCGATGGCATCAATGACCCCGACGAGCCGGGAATTCCGGGGGTATCTTTGGTGATTTGGGCAGATTCCGATGGCGATGATATCCCCGACTGGCAAGGTTTCGGCGGTGTCGAAGTGACCGATGAAGAAGGATATTATAGATTTTCTGGCCTGCAACCCGGCAATTATGTCGTCTTTGTATGGAGTGTTGATAATTGGGCGCCTGGAGAGCCTTTAGCGTTTTTCCAATCCACCAACGGCTTTCAAGCGAATGCAGACAACGATGTTGATTTTGACAACAACGGTTTTGGCAATCCTTTCACGGACATCATGTCAGGCATCGTGACACTTAGCTCCGATGGAGAACCCCTAAATGATGGTGACCCGTTTAATTGTTATTTTAATTACGATGCCAGTGGCAATAACAGCGTTGACTTTGGTTTCTATAACCCCAATATCTCCGATGCAAATGAAGGTTCGCCGGTGGAGGATCATCGGATTCAAATTTTTCCAGTGCCTGCCCTGAACGAGATTACGATCACCGGAAACAGGCGTTTGTACCAATTGGAAATATACGATGCCCTGGGTCGCCTGTTTCAAAAAGTCGAATTCAATGGGTCTGCCCACACGGTTGATATTTCATCCTGGCCGGCTGGTTTGTATTTTGTCAAAGCCATTCATCCGGCAGATCATTTCAGCAAGGTGCAAAAAATTGTAAAGTTATAGCCGAAAATGAGTAGTTGAAGCATTTCAGCTTTTCGAGGTTTTTCTGGTTTGGGCAAAATAGCATGGTATGTAGATACCATGAATGAAAGGCATTCTAGTGCATTGAAGTCAAAAAAAACAACAACTAATTCGGGCAAGCTAAAATTCAATCCACATGAAATTCATCATTACTTTTTTATTTTGGGTGGCCATCAACTTGTTACTAAATGGGCAATGCTCAACGGTTTCCGTTCAAGTATCCTCATCGGATACCTCTTATGTTCAATTGTACCATGCTGGTTTTTTTCTTATTCCATCCGGTTTTGCCAATAGCTGTGAATGGGAAGTCACTACTTTTTCAGGGGAAATTATCTACCAGGATACGACCTCTGGTGGAGCCTTCGAACAAGGACTTGTGCTTTTTGACCATTCTGTCCCTATTACGGATTCCATGAAAGTAACCATCGTCATTACAAACCAAATAGAAGGAATCATTTGTACCATGAGCGATACCTTGTATTGGAACGAAACAGAAGTGCTTCCCGGTTCATTTATCGGCGATTGGGAGGTATTGAGTAGCAACTTTGGCGTAGAAGAACAGATAAATGCTTCTGAAGAAACAGTATCAGGTTTAAAAAAGGTAGCGCTTTTCCCTTCTCCTGTACAGCATTTTTTCCAGCTAAAAGGAAGTCAGGGCATTAACACCCTTGTTATTTTGGATGTAAATGGTCAAGTATTACTAAGCTACCCTAATATTCAAGATGGGGACCAAGTGGACGCATCCGGTATTCCGCCAGGCATGTATTTTGTTCAATTATGGGATAAAAACACTAGCAACTTAGTGGTCATGAAAATGATCAAAATCTAAGCAGTACTTCTACTTTTTTGACCTACATCAATATATTATTCATCGGCTCGATCGGTTTGGGGATTTCGGTTTCATCCAGCATTTCCCTAAGGTCAATCTCAATGGTACGGCTTAGGTTGGTAATGGGAACATCGTTGGCCCCTCCTTGAAAAGGATTCTCCGTAGATTCGCCGATTTTCTCCATCGTGTGAAAAACCCAGGAAACCATCACACTAAAAGGGACGGTCAGCCAAATGAAATGCGCGCCCAGCTTTTCAAATTCGCTGATCATGCCAAATGGCAAAAGGATCAAAAACAACCAAACAAAATAAACATTCAGCGTAGCGAATTGCCTCGGATATGGAAAGTTTTTAATGCGCTCGCACTGCCCTTGAAGGGTGTAAAATTCCTTGAGCAGGTTTTCCATTTCCATGTGCCGGAAATCCTCAATCAAGCCCTGATCCAGCAACTGCTTCAAATCGCGCGATTGCTCACTGATGAGTTGGGTCGCCCGGTTCTTTTTGCCCAAAACGACTTGCTTCTCGCTATCACTAATAAACCCTTGCAGGTCGTCTTCCAAACTAACTTGTTCCTCCGGCACTTGGAAAAAGCGCTTGTACTCCACATTGTACGATTTAGTCATATACTCCCAAGGTCGCGGTTGCCGCAATTGATGCCTCAAGGCTGTGAGCCAGGCAATATGCCGGTAAACCAAACGGGTATGCACCGCTTTTAGCTCCTTTTCTGAAAGGGCCATCGCTGCGTGCCGATTGTTGATAAAATCGCGCACCATAATGCCCCAAGTGCGGCTGGCATTGACGATGCCACCCCAAATTTTACGGGCCTCCCAAAGTCGGTCGTAAGTAGCATTGTTTTTAAATCCGATTAAAAAAGCTACGGCAGTACCGATCAGCGCCATGGGCAGCCAGGGTACGGCCAGCCATTTTAGATCAAACAATTCATACAACAAGGTAATGGCAACAGCAAGAGCCGCGTATTTGTAAATATCCCTGCGCGTCCAAATGATCGCCTCTAAAAGCCCAAAATTTCTGCCTGCATGCATGGTTCAATCGTTTTCTCGGCAATTTACGCATTTGGACTAAAATGCCTATAAGATCAAAAATCTATTTTATAGCCGGAGCTGCCATCCTTGCCTGGAATTTGGAAATGAATTTTGCTCGATTTGCCTTTTTTACTCTTTTAGCAAAGTCAGCAAATGTTCGTTGTCCTAATTTGAGGGGAACATCATTATCTTTACAATAGCAGACTAAACGGCTCAGTTCGCTATTGGAAGAATGTTGATCTATCGGTAAGGCATTTTTTACACACGGCCAAAACAGTACAACGTGAAAATAACTGGAACTTTTCTGGACGAAATCAGTCACGACATCAACCACCAAAACTGGGGTGCCAAAGAATGGGAGGCTGATTTTCAGGCGATGCAGTCCATTGGGATTGACACCGTCATCCTCATCCGATCGGGGTATCGTCGTTGGATCACCTATCCATCTGATGTACTCATGCGACAAGAAGGCTGCTTCGCTCCTCCCATCGACTTGGTGGCACTTTTCCTGGAACTCAGCCAACGCTATGGCATGCGTTTTTACTTTGGGCTTTACGACTCCGGCAAATATTGGGTCAATGCCCGCTACAGGGAAGAAACCGCACTCAACATGCTGGTCATTCAAGAAGTAGTTGATCGCTATGGCGCGCATCCAGCCTTTGGCGGTTGGTATTTTTCCCATGAAATCAATCGCAACGTCATGGGCGTAGTAGAGGAATACGCTGTCATGGGGCATTTTTGCAAAAACCTACTGCCTGCACCCATCCTTATTTCTCCCTATATCGACGGCAAAAAAGCCCTGCTCGCCAGTGAAGCGGCTGTAGCCAAAGAAGCAGGAATATCGCTGGAAACACACCGCCAGGAATGGGATGAAGTGCTGCGCAATGTACAGGGAATCGTGGATACCATCGCTTTCCAAGATGGCCATGTGGATTTTGAAGACCTGGAGGACTTCATGCGTATAAACAAGCAGCTCAGCGATCGTTATGGCCTCCAAGGCTGGACGAATTGCGAAAGCTTCGACCGCGATATGCCCATCAAATTCCTACCTATCAAATGGGAGAAAATGAAATTCAAACTCGAAGCTGCCCAAAGAGTGGGTATGGATAAAGCCATTACCTTTGAGTTCTCGCATTTTATGAGTCCCCATTCCAGCTATCGGCAGGCTCAGCATCTATTCAATCGTTATCGGGAGTATATTGGCTTGCTCCCTGCATAAAAACTACCTTGCAAGCACTGCCTGAACGAAATCAATGGATCGGATTTTGAACAAGCAAAACGGAAATATTTCCAACAATTACTCAAGCAATAATGTATGAAAACCATAACAACAGCTACAGGACGTACAAGAGGATGCCTATTGTTGATGCTGGTGTGGTGTTTGGGTTGCCAAACACAGCGACAAAACGTGCCACACTACGAGGTAGTGGTGGTGGGAGGAGGGGCTAGTGGCACAATGGCAGCCATACAATCGGCCAAACTGGGCACCAAAACCCTGTTGCTGGAAGAAACGCCTTGGTTGGGAGGTATGCTGACCTCCGCCGGAGTAAGTGCTATAGATGGCAACTATCACTTGCCCTCTGGTTTGTGGGAGGTGTTTAGGCAACGTATTTACAACTACTACGGTGGTGCAGATAGTGTAAAGACCGGCTGGGTCAGTAATGTGATGTTTGAACCCAAAGTGGCTGCCGCCATACTGGATAGCCTTTGTTTGGAAACGCCCAATCTAACGGTAGTAAAAAATTGTCGAGTAGAAGCCCTGCAATCCACCAAGCCCGGTTGGCAGCTCCAAACCCTGCTAAACGGCAGCATACAACATTATCAGGCCGATGTGCTGGTTGACGCTACCGAGCTAGGCGATATCGTCAAAGCTGCTGGCGTGCCCTACGATATTGGCATGGAGGCCCGCATCAACACAGGCGAAGCAATAGCCCCTGTCCAAGCCAACGATATTGTACAAGACCTGACCTACGTAGCTATCCTCCAGGAATACCCCATAGGATCAGATCACACCATAGAACGCCCGCAGGGATATGATGAATCGGTTTTTTACTGTTGCTGCAAAGGTATTTGCCACCCCGACACCGTAAAGGCAACCCTCTGGGACTGTGATGCCATGTTGGAATATGGGCGCTTGCCAAATGGGCAAATTATGATAAACTGGCCCATCTATGGCAATGATTTTTACGCGAATGCCATTGATGCAAGCCCGCAAGAGCGAGACGCCCTTTTTGAGCAAGCAAAATGGTTTACAAAATGCTTTATCTATTACATCCAGGATAAACTAGGCTATCGCCACCTGGGCTTGGCGACAGATGTGTTTCCTACCAAAGACCATTTTCCACTGATACCCTATCACCGCGAATCCCGACGCATAGAAGGCATGGTGCGCTTCACGATCAATCACCTAGCTCGCCCTTATGAACAAGAGGTGCCTTTGTATCGCACTGGCATAGCGGTAGGCGATTATCCTGTGGATCACCACCACCGCGCTTATCCTAAACATGAGGAGTTACCCGATCTGCATTTTTATCCGGTACCGTCTTATTCGGTGCCTTTGGGTTGCCTTATTCCAAAGGCAGTAGATGATCTCATCGTTGCAGAAAAATCTATCTCCGTCAGCAATATTGTAAACGGCACGACCCGCCTCCAGCCTGTGTGTATGCTGCTCGGGCAAGCGGCAGGCGTATTGGCGGCACTTTCAAGCCAACAGCAACTACAACCCCGGGAAGTATCCGTGCGTCAAGTACAAGAGACATTGCTCCATGAAGGTGCCATGCTTCAGCCTTATGTGGATGTGGATAGGCACGATACGGCATATTTGCCTATACAGCGCGTCGGTTCTTGTGGCTTGATTCAGGCAGAAGGCAAAAATGTGGGCTGGTCGAACCTAACCTTGTTCCATCCCGATTCTATGGTCACAGCGCCTGCATTGGCAGCATCGCTGCGCCAATTATCCCCCAATTGGGCAGGAGAACTCAAAGCCAATGAATCCGGTGTTCCCTTGACCGAGGCAGTTGATGCCCTTTTATCGGTACTGGACAATCATGCTGCTGCAAACCGTACCGCTGTATCGGATATTTGGGCGAAATACCAGTGGCCAAATCCCGATTTGCAACAACCCATCACCCGACGGCAATGGGCTGTACTGTTGGATGAATGGAGCAACCCCTTTGCAACTGAAGTGGATCATTGGGGCAGACCCATCCCGTCTTCAAATTGAAATTGACTTTTGATTAACACGTGCTGCTATACGCGAATCAAAAATCAATTTTATAATAGAAAATCGGCAACCGCCCCAATTGGTATTCTTCCCGAATAGGCCCTAAAGGATTATCAGGGGCATACGTCAAAGTCAGGATATTTTGAATATCAAACACATTGACCAAATCGAGTGCAAACTCGTGGCTGACCTTGGGTCGATTCCAATTGTAAGCGATCCGAATGTCAAAGCGCTCGTAATCGGGAAATTGGAGCGTATTCACCTGATCGTCCAAATACACGATCTGTACTTCTCGTGCAGAAGCGGCTTCGTCCACCGGCCCATACCAGCGTCCCCCCGACCGGGTATATTTGCCGCCTATATTCAGTGCTGTCCCGTTTTTAAAACTGAACTCTTTGGCAAACAGGACATTAAAAGCATAGCGCCCATTAAAAGTGATGTTGCGCTCTATGCCGTCGCTTCCTTCATAAGTGGCATCAAAAACAGAGCCTGTCAGCAAAAAGTAATACCCCTTGCTGAAAAATTTTTCAAAGGTAAGTTCCAGGCCATAATTGCGTCCGGTGCCTTCGTTGACCACTTCCTGAGGAAAAAGGCGGGCAAAACCCGTCCCGGCGTTGGCAAAGGAAAAAGAACTGGGCATGATATCCACCGGAATATCGAATAAATACTGGTAATAGGTTTCCAGCTTCAGGCGAAAATCGTTGCCAAAAATATGATCATAACCCAGCACAAAGTGCCAGCTTTTGCTCAAGCCCACATCCCGGTTATAGGTCAACAACTGCCCATTGACCAGCGAGTCGCTGAAGAAATAGAGGTACGGCGACTGTATCTGGCTGTGCAAACCGATACCCAGGTTCAGTTTTTGCCGTTGGTTGATGGCATAGCTCAGCCCCAGGCGCGGCTCAAGTGGAGAAAAGCTGTTGTTGTTTAAACTGAAATAAAGCGCCGTCCATCCCAGTGTTGCGGACAGGTGTTCGTCGAATACCATTTTGAGCTGGGCATAGGGTTGGAGCAAGACCGCCGACTCCCGACTATTCCAGCGCACCCGCCAGGGCGCCAGCGTGCGGTCGGTGCCATCCAAAGCCCGCACACTGTCCAAATAGTTCATATCCATAAGGTCGGCATTCAACCCAGCTTTTAGCGTGGCTTTCCGATTCAGCTTGTGATTGACAAAAGCATAGGCGGAATATTTTGTATCCTTGAAATCATAATCGAGCATCTTTGGCAGCGAGTCGATCACATACTCCCCGCCTTCCAGGTGCCGATAAATATAATCGTGGAAAGCATCTGCACCGGATTGGGAAACAGCAAGTCCCCCTTTGAAAAACGTGTTTGGATTGAGCGCTTGGGTGTAGGTAGCGCCTACGGCAAACATGTGGGAAGAAAAATACTGATCCCGGTCGTTATCGCCATAGATCAGGGTAGTCGTATCGGGTCGTACCTCGTCGCTGATTTTAATATCAATGGTACTGGCGCCGCCTAGCCCCCACAAGGAGAAAGAGCCGTTGTTTTTAGTGGGGAAATTAAGCCGGAATGCCCCGTCAAAATACTTGGGCAGGGCATCAGTACCCACATCAATTCCCAAGAAAGAGAAAAGTTCCAGCGTTGAATAACGGAACATCGCCAGGTAAGAACTGCTGTTTTTGCGGTTGATCGGGCCTTCTGCCATGAGGTCAGTTCCCAAAAAACCGATTTGTGCGCTCTGTTCTGATCGTTCATTGTTGCCGTTGCGCATGCGCAAATCGAATACCCCCGCCAAGCCATTGCCGTATTCAGCGGGGAAAGCGCCCGTAAAAAAGTCGGAATTCGCCAGGAATTTATTGTTAATGATGGTAACAGGGCCGCCCCCGGTGCCTGGAATTCCAAAGTGGTTGGGGTTGGGAATGTTGATGCCCTCCAGGCGCCACAATACACCATTGGGCGCGTTTCCTCTGACGATCAGGTCATTGCGGGAATCATCCGCCCCTTGAACCCCCGCAAAATTGGAAGCCATCCGAGCCGGCTCTCCCCTACTCCCCGCATAGCGGTCGGTTTCCTTGACGGAAAACTGCCTGGCACTGACCAAAGCCATTTCATTGCGCACCTCTCCCGTCTGTTGGGTGGCCGTAATTTCCACCGTAGCCAACTGGGTAGCCGTTTCCGACATGGGAATGTGTAAAATCACTTCTTTGGCAGAGGTAATTTGTATATCCGATAGCAACACGGTTTCGTAACCCAAATAACTCAATTCGATTTGGCATCGCCCCAAGGGTACGCCTTCTATGCGGAAACGCCCGTCCACATCGGTGCTGCCACCGACAAAACTGCCGTTTTCCGAAGGGATAGCAACGTTGACACCGATCAAAGGAAATTGAGATTCGGCATCAACGACAGTGCCGCGAACGACCTGTGTGAGGTCTTGAGCCTGTACTGAAGCGGATGCACACAGTAACAAGGCAAGAAGGTAGTATTTTTGCATGGCTAAATGATTGAATATCAGGTGCTGGTCGAAAGGATGCTCCGATTTTATTTCGGTGCGCGAAACAGTAAAACGATTCTACTCCGCCAGTTGGCTTCTTTTTTCATAAGCCGGAATAAAGATACCAATTCGTGGAATGTAATTTCAAAAATATTATTTGATTTTGGGGGGTGGGTGACTCCAAAATCCACTGCTTGTCCCTTTTTGTGCGGCATAAAAGTTCCAAAGAGTCGGTCGTAAAAAGTAAAAATACCGGCAAAGTTTTTATCGATAAAAGCCTCGTTTTTACCATGATGAATGGCGTGAATTTCTGGTGCACACAGTATGCATTGGAGATTTTTCCAGGAATAACAGAGCTGGGTATGACAAAAAAATTGATAAAATGAATTCAAAGACATACAAGTGATGATCATCAGTGGATGGAATCCCACAATTGACATCCAAATCCAAAAGAACGGTTTATGGAGTATGGAGAGCCAACCATTTCTAATGGCTGTAGAATAGTTGAAATGTTCCGATGAGTGATGGACGACATGGAAGGCCCAAAATATATGCACTTGGTGGCTTATCCGATGAAACCAATAATAAGTAAAATCATCCGCCAGTACAGCGAATACCCAAACATACCATGTCCATCCCAAATCTCCATACCTCAAAAAAGCTTGACGGAAGGGAGCTGCCTGGGTATAAAAAAAATAGTACAAAGACAAGCCATAAGCGCTGGCCAGCCCTCCAAACAGTATTCCCCCAAAAGCAATTCCGAAATTGGATTTTGTGTCTGACCGGTCGTACAAATCCCTCCGGCGCTTTTTACTCAAACGGTACTCGATTGCCATAACCAGTAACAATAAAGGTGTGGCAAATAAAAGTAGATGTGGGATGCCCATTGTGCTATTTATTTGGGTTGAGAATAACGATAGGATACCTCCTCTTGTCGATGATCCTAACTTGAAATACGGCTATTGCAACAAGCGACTGAAAATGAAGTAGTTTTATTGGGTATTACTTGCTAGGCATGATGTCAAAATCTATCTAAAAAGGCTGTTGTAAAAAAAGGTTTTTGGGGTTAACAGGGATGCATTTGGGGTATCTGTCAATTCATGCAACTAACATGCGATTTACCCCCGCAAGTTCGGCCAATCATCCAAGTCTGTGGTTGCGAAGTGTGCAACCTTTATATATAATAATTGCTAATATCGATAATGGGCTGTGGGGCTTGCTGCCGGGTTCGTTGGACGGTTCGGTGGAGGTGGTTGAAATACCAACTCCGGTATTTGCCTGAACTGGCGTCTAGTGGATTAGAAACCGTTACCAAATCGGCAAACCAAGATTGAAGGCGGGCACAAAGTTGATCGTCTTTGGTATGGATGTAATTGGGTGTGACGAATGTGATGAAAAGGAGAGATTGTTAAGGGCTTTTATTGTTCAATTTCGTATAGGATAAATTGGATATCCTCCAATTTTTCAAAGCCCTTGTCGGCTGATAGGAGTGGTATGTTCATATAAATAGAACTTGCTGCAATGATCGCATCTGGTAGCTTCATCTTTCGTTTTCTCTTGATATGGATGGTTTTTTCCTTAATTGACTGGTTTAACTCAATTACGATACAATCCTCTATAAAGGACTCAATAGCTGGAATCTCTGATGGTTCTAAGCCTTGGAAACCCAACAACTCAAGCTCTGTGATGAATGATATATAGACATCTCTACCTTCTAATAATCCAGCTATCATTTCATCACCATTCAAAAGGTAAAGGGCGATATTGGTGTCAATAAACAAACTATTGCCATTCATCCCTCATCGACTTTTGAATGTCAAGTGGATTGCGCTTTAGTTTAAGTACACCGCAATGCTTTTTCGATTTGAATTTCCCTGTTCGTTGCATCCGATTTAATACATTGATAATCAATTTTATATCACTTGAACGTTTTATTACTACCGTCATACTAGTTCGTTTGTTGTGACAAGATATAAATTATTGATGGTTTTCGATTGTTTTCCAAATTGATTATTGTCTATAACTCAATAGACTATATGTACTCCACTGGGCACCAAACCAAGGTACCCTACATTCAGCGCAGCCCCTTCAGTTGGACGAAAACACCTGCACGGAATGTCATAAAAGAACATCATTTTTTCCTTTTAGGCTTCACGACCGCTTTGAGCCTCTAAAATACCTATTTTCCGGGTTATTTACGATCTTATTGTCTTTTTTGTGTAGCGAACTGCTGTCTGCTTGTGATGAGGTGCATGAAAATTCAAGTGTGATGTTCTCACAAATTAAAACCGCACACGCGATTTACCCCCGCAAGTTCGACCGACACCACATGCTTCTGAGCATTCAACCATTACATCTACTAACTGCTAATATCAGTAATGTGCTGTTCTACTCGCTGTCGGGTGCGTTTGACTTGTTCGTGGAGGTGGTTGAAATACCAACTCCGGTATTTGCCTGAACTGGCGTCTAGTGGATTAGAAACCGTTACCAAATCGGCAAACCAAGATTGAAGGCGGGCACAAAGTTGATCGTCTTTGGTATGGATGTAATTGGGTGTGACGAATGTGATGAAAAGGAGGGATTGTACGGGAGAATAAATGAGTATAATGCTATTCGTATTGATCAATTCATTGTGGCTCAGCGCAAAAGGCACTTCCGAATTTGAGGGATCGCTGCCCGGTGCAAATTTTTTTCCCAAGCTGGCCATTTTTTCCAGGTGGTGAACCGTAGATTTTATTTCATCTAGTATCAGAACAGCATCCTGATTGTCGGCAAACTTTCCAGTCAGCAACATGTATTCGACCTGATTCAAGGTGGTATCGAGCAGGCTCATGGTCCAAAGTTCCTGACCGGGTATGCGATAAGCAGTGCGGCCTATCCGATCCGCCATTTCCAACACGCGATTGTCTATCAACGACGGATGAAAAGGCTGCTGTTTCCAGGCTTCAAAGTTCCACGCAGTTATGCCATAGATGTACAGCTTAAATGACATGAGCCGAGGGGACAGCATCTCGTAAAAGAAGGGCAGGTCGCCAGTGGCGTAATAGAGGGTTTTGTCGGGGAGCAGTTCTACCAGGTGTAGGTATTGCTCCAATTGCTTGAAATAATCTTCCGGGGAGCGAATGGCATGTTCAAATTGATTGTATTTGAATGGAATACCAGTTGGATCAAGGGACAAAGACAATTGGTATTTTTCAGCCAATGCCATCAATTCGTCAGCACTCAATACAGTATCCCCTCTTAAACGTCGGTAAGTGGCGTCTTTGCTCAAACTAAGGGTTTGGGATAAAGCTTGTATCATCAATCCCCTTTCCTCAAAACGTTCAGCTAGTTGGTGTAAAAACTGGACTTGGAAACGATTATTGGGCATATATCAATATTTGCTGGGCTATCTAAATACTTCATCTGACCTATTCTATTTGCAACTGAATAATTCTATGA